>JAZNWU010000001.1:0-8099 GCA_045593555.1 Candidatus Fimenecus sp.
CCTTCCCCTTGAGGGGAAGGTGTCACCGTAGATGACGGATGAGGTGGAAAGGTGAAATGTTATATTTATTAACGGTTGCTATCGCAATCTACACCTCATCAGTCTGCTTCGCAGACAGCTTCTCCTCAAGGAGAAGCCTCCTCGATAAATTATAATTTGTAAAATACACTATACCAACAAAAAGAGCACGGAATTTTTTGAATTCCGTACTCTTTTTTAGTCACCATTCATAGCTTGGAAAATAAATTTTGTTGCGAACATAACACCTTTGATAAATGCGTGTCTTTCGCTAATTCGACTAATTTCAGATACAGCCCTGTCGTATTCGTCGAGAAAAACAATTTGTTCATCGGTTAGTCTTGAACGAAATTTATTTTCTTTTTTAGAATAGTCTCGTATAAGAATATCTTCTTTTTTAGTGTTTTGAATTGGTGCTTCAATTAAATAATGATTCCATAAATCTTCTAAATCTTGTCGCATGATTATCACCTCATAATATTTTAATTATCTATATTATAGTCCAAATAAGACTTTATGTCAATAGTCTGCTTTGGAATATGTATAATATAATTGAGGTGTTAATTATGGATTATATTGATAGATTGATTAGCTTGAGAGAAGATAATGACATAGAGCAAAAAGAACTTGCAGAATTGTTGGGAATTACCCAAAGTGCGTACAGTAAATATGAAAAACGCAGATGTAAAATGTCGATAGACGATTTAATAAAATTGTGCAAATATTACAATGTGTCTGCTGATTATGTTTTAGGATTAGAATAAGCAAAAAGAGTACGGATTTTTTTGAATTCCGTACTCTTTTTTTCATTTTGCACTTTGCGTTTTCATTCTGCACTTATAAAATCTGTTTTCCAAGTACTTTCAGGCTGTCTTCACGGACTTTCTTGGTGAATGTTGTTTCACCGAGTACCCAGTCCCATTCAACCTTGAACCAGTCAGTATCCTGTTGTTTTCCGCTATCCATTTCAATTCTCACTTGTTCAAGGAATTTTTCCCAACGCATCTTGTGGAATGAATTTATGTGGTCACCTAATTGCCTGTGAGCATAATCGTGAAGATTACCATCGTCACATAATAATCTGCAATACCATGTGGTAATTAATGCTTTTGCATTTATCATATAAAGCTCTCTTGTGAAATCATCAAGCTTGTCCGTGTATTCCTTTACAGGCTCAATGTATGAACTGAACGAAAAGTCCTTACTGTTAAGCAATACTCTGTCGAGTGTGTCCAGAAGCTCCAAAAGTTCTTCACCATATTCAAGACAAATGAGATAGTCCTTACTTTTATACGCTGAAATGGTTTTTCTTACAAGTGGAGTAAGTTTATTGCATATTGATTGTCGTAACAAATCAACTGCATCATAAATATAGCACTCATTATCCTTGAATTTATCAAAATCTTTAAGGAAAAGTTTAACTGCCTTGTCAAAGTCATCCTTTGAATAAGGAATTTTAACAGTAGCACGAGCAGTAAACAATTTGCTTTCAGGGTCAAACGGTCTGCGACAACCCATAGTTTCAGTAGCACCAAAACTTAATGGACCATTATCAGTGCCATAAGCAGTTTTCAGAAGTATTTCCATACATTCATTGATATGCTCATTTTCTTTACCATATCGACGAATTGCATATTTCTTTGTCCATTCTTTAACATCGTCAATATTTTCCCATATTGTTGAGAAGAAAATATCTGTGACAATAGGATTTACATTTGTGCTTTCAGCAGTGAGTGCAATTCCTTTGAAATTTGGTCTTTCTGATGCACTTTTCACCATATCAGGAATTTTGTTAATGTCACCATAAAGACCGTGTCTGCCACCAAAATTGTTAAGAAGTCCACAAAGCACATTACCGTATTTTGAAAGACGACTGAAATTGTTTGCATTATGGTTGATTTTCTCTGTGTTAAGGTCAAGCATAAGAATGTGATTTTCACGATAATCCTTAACTGATTTTGTGAAAAGCTTGTTTGGATTCAATGCCCAACACTGTACAACCCACATAGCATCCTTGTCATACTGCAACATACTTGCCATAACATTCGTATAACTGTCTTTTGCTTTGGCTTTATCTAATTTTCCGCCTTCGTGACCGATGTCACCTGCATAAAAATGAGTAATATCACCAAAAACTTCTTTCTGACATTCATAGAAAAGCTTTGCCAGTTTCACATAATATGCACTGTCGGGACTTACAATAAGTGGCTGTTCAATACCTTTCCATTTTCCTTGTTCAATAGTTGGAATATCTCTGTCCTTTTTGTTTATGTCACGAGGCACCATTCCCGTATATGCTTGTAAAACAATATTCATGCCGAGAGCCTGCATTCTTCTGTGATTTCTTCTTGCCATCTGACATTTTTCATAGAAGAAATTATCGTGAATCGGACCACCGATTCCACAGACATTTCCCATATAGAACCAGGCGTAGTAGGAGGGACCGGTTAGGAAATTTTTAATCTCTCTGTGACGATAACCAAGCTTTGTTAAAAATCTTCTGTAAACCTCTTCCATACCAAGAATATCAAGTACGAGATTTACACCATTCATAGCCAGAAAATCTATTTCTTTCTGCCATTGTTCCTCTGTCCAGAATGCCATTGAATAAGAGTGTGTACAATAGTTGTAAGCATATCTGTATTTAAAGGTTGTTGTACGGTCGATTTTGCCATTTACAGATGGTAAAGCTTTAGGTAAATTTACCTGATTTCCATATCTTGAAATATGACATTTACAAACTTCTTTAAGATAACAGTTGAATGCACTTGCAAGACCTATTCCCGTATTGGATGTAAGTATGATTTTATCTTTAAGACTTGCTACGGAAAAGTAGTCTTCTTTAAGTCGTCTGTCGAGACGTAATTCAAATTGTTCTATATAGCTTTCACCGATAGTTCTTCCTATAATTCCCTTTACATCTTCATATGTTTCTTCATCTGTAATGGAAGTTGCAAATTCTGTCTTTTCAAAGATTTCAGGCTCACGGAAAACAGCCTTTTTTGATGGGAATTTGCAGTCTTCACCAAGAACTTCAATATTGTTGATTGTAACCTTTTCACCACTATAATATTTCACGAAAATTCTTAAGTATCTTGCGATTTTCGGACTTTTACCTTTTCTGTGAAAATTCACTCCGTCAAGACTTGAATAAACTGAATATGTGACATCTGCATTTTCGGGAAAAACCACAATGACATCATGGATACTCATACATTTAGGAAAAGCCAAATCTATAAAACAAGGGTAAGTGTCAAAAGTGAACATAGGTATAGAGCTTTTGTTGGCTTCACCACTTGCATTTAATATTTCATAATTCAATAATTCCAAAATAATCACCTTTAAGTCAGAAACTACTAAAAATATATCACAAAAAACACCAAAAGTCTATCAAGAAAAACAACTATTTTTGTCTATAAACAAACAAATTTTGAATGATGGAAAAAAATAGAGAAAAACTATTGAAAATGAAGTTCTTTTTTGTTACAATTTATAAGGTTAAGTGTGTCAGTTTGTTTTGACACATTTTAAGTTAATATGTTAATAATTTTTTGGAGGTATAAAAATGAGCAAAAAGTTTGTTTACCTTTTCAAAGAGGGTAACGCAACAATGCGTGAACTTCTCGGCGGTAAAGGCGCTAACCTTGCAGAGATGACAAGTCTCGGTCTCCCAGTTCCTCAGGGCTTCACAGTTACAACAGAAGCTTGTACACAGTACTATGAGGATGGCAGAAAAATCAATGATGACATTCAGGCAGAAATCATGGAGTACATCGACAAGATGGAAGAAATCACTGGCAAAAAGTTCGGTGATAAGGAAAATCCACTCCTCGTTTCAGTTCGTTCAGGTGCTCGTGCTTCAATGCCAGGTATGATGGATACTATCCTCAACCTTGGTCTTAACGAAGAAGTTGTTGAAGTTATGGCAGCTAAGTCAGGCAATGCTCGTTGGGCATATGACTGCTACAGAAGATTTATCCAGATGTATTCTGACGTTGTTATGGAAGTTGGTAAGAAGTACTTTGAACAGCTTATCGACGAAATGAAAGAGGACAGAGGCGTTACTCAGGACGTTGAGCTTACAGCTGAAGACCTTAAAGAACTTGCAACTCAGTTTAAGGCTGAATACAAGTCAAAGATTGGTAAAGACTTCCCATCAGACCCAAAAGAACAGCTTATGGGTGCTGTTGAGGCTGTTTTCCGTTCATGGGACAACCCTCGTGCAAACGTTTACCGTCGTGACAACGATATCCCTTATTCATGGGGTACAGCTGTTAACGTTCAGATGATGGCTTTCGGTAACATGGGTGATGACTGTGGTACTGGTGTTGCATTTACTCGTGACCCAGCTACTGGTGAAAAGGGCCTTATGGGTGAATTCCTTGTTAACGCTCAGGGTGAAGACGTTGTTGCTGGTGTTAGAACTCCAATGCCAATCGCACAGATGGCTGAAAAGTTCCCAGAAGCATACGCTGAATTCGTTAAGGTATGTGCTACTCTTGAAGACCACTACAGAGATATGCAGGATATGGAATTTACAGTTGAAGCTGGTAAACTCTATATGCTTCAGACAAGAAACGGTAAGAGAACAGCCAAGGCTGCTCTTAAGATTGCTTGTGACCTCGTTGACGAAGGTATGATTGACGAGAAGAAAGCAGTTGCTATGATCGACCCAAGAAACCTGGATACACTTCTCCACCCACAGTTCGATGCAAAAGCTCTTAAGGCTGCTGTTCCTGCTGGTAAGGGTCTTGGTGCTTCTCCTGGTGCTGCTTGCGGTAAAGTTGTATTCACAGCTGAAGATGCTGTTGAATGGAACGAAAGAGGAGAAAAGGTTGTTCTTGTTCGTCTTGAAACATCTCCTGAAGACATCACAGGTATGAAGGCTTCTCAGGGTATCCTCACAGTTCGTGGCGGTATGACATCTCACGCAGCTGTTGTTGCTCGTGGTATGGGTACATGCTGTGTATCTGGTTGTGGCGACATCAAGATGGATGAAGAAAACAAGAAGTTTGAACTCGCTGGTAAGACATATGTTGAAGGCGACTATATCTCAATCGACGGTTCAACAGGTAACATCTATGATGGTATCATCCCAACAGTTGACGCTGAAATCGCTGGTGAATTCGGCAGAATCATGGCTTGGGCTGACAAATACAGAACTCTTAAGGTTCGTACAAATGCTGACACACCTGCTGACGCTAAGAAGGCAGTTGAACTCGGTGCTGAAGGTATCGGTCTTTGCCGTACAGAGCATATGTTCTTCGAAGAAGACAGAATCGCAGCATTCCGTGAAATGATTTGTTCAGATACAGTTGAAGAAAGAGAAGCAGCTCTTGAAAAGATTCTTCCTTATCAGCAGGGCGACTTTGAAGCTCTTTACGAAGCTCTTCAGGGTAACCCAGTTACAATTCGTTTCCTTGACCCACCTCTTCATGAGTTCGTTCCTACAGAAGATGCTGACATCAAGCTCCTTGCTGATGCACAGGGCAAGTCAGTAGAAGACATCAAGGCTATCATTTCTTCACTTCACGAATTCAACCCAATGATGGGTCACCGTGGTTGCCGTCTTGCAGTAACATACCCTGAAATCGCAGCAATGCAGACAAAGGCTGTTATTCGTGCAGCAATCAACGTTAAGAAGGCTCATCCTGATTGGAACCTTGTTCCAGAAATTATGATTCCTCTTGTAGGCGAAATCAAGGAACTTAAGTTCGTTAAGAAGGTTGTTGTTGAAACAGCTGATGCTGAAATCGCAGCAGCAGGTGCAGACCTCGCTTACGAAGTAGGTACAATGATCGAAATCCCAAGAGCATGTATCACAGCTGACGAAATCGCTAAGGAAGCTGACTTCTTCTGCTTCGGTACAAACGACCTTACACAGATGACTTATGGCTTCAGCCGTGATGACGCTGGTAAGTTCCTTACAGCATACTATGACAGCAAGATTTTCGAAAACGACCCATTTGCAAAGCTTGACCAGAACGGCGTTGGTGCTCTTATGGAAATGGCAGTTGCTAAGGGTAAGGCAAGCGGCAAAGAACTTCACTATGGTATCTGTGGTGAACACGGCGGCGACCCTGTTTCAGTTGAATTCTGCCACAAGATTGGCCTCAACTATGTATCTTGCTCACCATTCCGTGTTCCAATTGCTCGTCTTGCAGCAGCTCAGGCAGCTATTGCCGATGGCAGGAAATAAGAACCCCACCCGTTAACCAAATCAAAGATTTGGAACGGGTACCCGGGAACCTTGTTGCTGACGCAATAATCTTCACTCAATTCGCCGAGTTCACTCTGACGATTGAGGATGCACAGGAATATGTCTATTCCATATCCCCAACAAAGCGTGTAAGAGGCTGGCGAGATATTGAAGTAAAACTCTATATTTAAAATGAACTCCTCATCGAGAAATCGGTGAGGAGTTTTTGTCGTTTATGGGTGTTGATATAATGAATATTTATGTGATATAATACAGATAGCAGATTTAAGGAGGTTTTAGTATGGTTGTTGTTCCGGTTAATGTATGTGTGCCCGATGATATATATGAAGATATTTTAAATGGAACACTAGAACTTTATGGTTTAGTAAAAGATGGTGAACATAAGATTAGGAAGCATTTGCCAACTGTTAAAAATGCGGCAGAAACAGGCGCAAAAAAAGCTTTTGAGATTATAAAAGCACATAAGGGGGCATCTATTGTAGTTGGTTCAGTCATTGCAGTCGGAACAGGTGTTGCAATAACGGCTTCTTGTATTTCATACAGTAAAAAGAAAAAGGATATAGTATTCTTTAATGAATGTTTAGAATCGTATTATACTTCAATAAAAGAAGGTACGCTCAACAATGAAATTATCGATGATTTGATACATAGTTTAGATATTCTCGAAGAAAAGAGAATTTCTATCAAGATGTCACCAAATAAGCTGAGTGCTATTATTTTCAGTGTATTTGATTATACAAACAAACTTGCCGAAGCAAACAATCAAAAGGTTAAATTGTCAAAACCCAAAAAGAAGGATAATCTAATTGATATAAGAGAATATCTTGAAATTCAAAAAGATATTATCCTTTCTGCATAAATTCATTATAGAGGTATTATATGAAAGAAAAAAAGATTAAAAAACGAGGTAAGGCAGTCGTAAATTTTTATCACATTAGAATGGCTATTGTTATTGCAGTGTTAGCTATTGTTGCGCTTCTAATTTCTATATTTCTTAATTTATTTGATGCAGAGTTTTCTGCATCGATATTTGCTAATATATTTGCAGGTCTAATAACGGGATTGATTATATGTTTAGTTAGTGGTGCAAAACAAAAAAACATTACTGAACTTAACGCCAAAAGGGAATGGTTAAAAGAATTAAGCACAATGATACATAGGTATTTAAATGGATATAATCATTTATCTCGTTTTAAATTTGATAAGTTCAATGGTGACGAGAATATATATAATTTCATCTATGATGTTCATGTCTATGCCAATGATATAAATGCAGAAATTTTACAGAAGCAGTTCGATAAAACAGTAAATTTTAAACCGAGAGAATATTGCAAAGAAAATTTTAATTATGATGCGTGTTTATTAATAGACTCTTTTGATGAATTACATGACAAAGTAGAACACATAGATATTGATTGTCCAAGTTCAAAAATTATCATTGACTACTTTAGACCAACACATTTTGAACTGTTAAAATTAAATATGAAAGTGCACGTAGAAATTCGAGAACTTGATATTCAAATTTCAAAATTATCAAGAACAATTATTTAGTTTTAACTATTTTCACACATTCAACAAAACACAGACCTCCTTGTAAAATGGTATTACCAAATACAAGGAGGTCATTTTTTGTAGTATTTACTTCAATCTGTAATAGCAAGTAGCTTTTCCTGTGCCTTCACGCACTAGTTCACCCTCGGCAACAAGTTTCCTGAGAGAGCCTTCAACGGAGCTCAGACTTAATGACGGGCATAATTCACGGATGTCCTGTTTTGTGAATCTGCCAATCTTATTCATTGTTGCTTTTCTTACAATTTCAACAGCAGGTAACTTTTCTTCAATGATATTAAATCTATCTTCA
>JAZNWU010000002.1:0-103899 GCA_045593555.1 Candidatus Fimenecus sp.
TGAGGCTTCTCCTTGAGGGTGCGGGTGTCCGGTGGACACCTCTGCGAAGCAGAAGCACTGTCTGAGCCGACAGGCGAGTAATAAGCTGTCTGCAAAGCAGACTGATGAGGTGTAGGTTGCTTTAGCAACCGTTAATTATCATGGATAACAAATTTTCCACCTCATCCGTCACCTGCGGTGACACCTTCCCCTCGAGGGGAAGGCAACATCCCGACAAATTATAATTTGTCTAACAATTTTCAATTTTCAATTCCAAATTATTGATACTGCAGATATATGATTTGCCTTTTTCGATGGACTTATCAAGAATTTTTTCTGAAAGTACATCTTCGATGTTTGTCTGAATTGCTCTCTTGAGTGGTCTTGCACCATAAATCTTATCGTATCCTGCCTTTGAAACGAAATCAACAACTGATTCATCAAAGGTCATAGTGATTTCAATGTCACTCATTCGTTTCTCCAGACCTTTTAAAAGGCGTTTTGCAATCTCTTTGATATCTTCTTCGGAAAGTCTTGTAAAAACGATTGTATCGTCAATTCTGTTAAGGAATTCAGGACGGAAAGTATTTTTCAATTCACTCATAACAGCCTCTTTGATTTTTTCTTCAGAGTGGCTGTTTTCATTTGCCCCGAAACCGAATGTGGCTTTTTCTTCATTGATAAGTCTTGCACCGACATTTGATGTCATAATGATTACACAGTTTTTGAAGTCAACTTTTCGACCTTGGGAATCTGTCAGAATACCGTCATCAAGAATCTGCAAAAGAGCATTGAAAACATCAGGATGAGCCTTTTCGATTTCGTCAAAGAGAATTACTGAATAAGGTTTTCTGCGGACTTTTTCAGTAAGCTGACCACCTTCGTCAAAGCCAACATATCCCGGAGGTGAGCCGATAAGCTTTGAAACGGTGTGTTTTTCCATAAATTCCGACATATCGAGTCTTATCATGCTGTTTTCGTCACCGAACATAGCCTCAGCCAAGGCCTTTGTAAGTTCAGTTTTACCGACACCCGTAGGACCGCAGAAAAGGAATGTTCCCATTGGTCTTTTCGGGTCTTTGAGTCCTGCACGACCACGACGGATGGCACGGGAAACTGCAGAAACAGCCTTTTCCTGACCCACAATTCTCTTGTGTATTTCGTCTTCCATTTTAAGAAGTTTTTCGCTTTCTTCTTGAGTCATTCTGCTTACGGGGACTCCTGTCCAGCCTGACACAATCTCTGCGATTTCAGTTTCTGTTACCTGCAAATCACGCTCAGGTGCAGATGACTGCCATTTTGCTTTTTGAGAATTCAACTCCTGCTGAAGTTCTTTTTCTTCGTCACGAAGTTTAGCTGCTCGTTCAAAATCCTGCTGATTTACTGCCATTTCTTTCTCGGCACAGATGGAATTAAGTCTGTTTTCCATTTCCTTGATTTCATCGGGTGGAGTAAGTGACTCAAGTCGCACCTTTGAACAAGCCTCGTCAATCAAGTCAATGGCTTTGTCAGGTAAAAATCTGTCACCGATATATCTGTGTGAAAGCATTACTGCTGATTTTACTGCTTCATCGGTGATTTTCACCTTATGATGTGCCTCGTATTTATCACGGATACCTTTGAGGATTTCCACAGCCTCGTCTGTTGACGGTTCACCTACCGTAACCGGCTGAAAACGACGCTCAAGAGCAGCATCTTTTTCGATATTTTTACGATACTCGTCGATAGTTGTAGCACCGATTAACTGAAGTTCTCCACGAGCCAAAGATGGTTTTAAGATATTGGCAGCATCAACTGCACCTTCAGCACTACCTGTGCCGATAAGTGTATGAACCTCGTCGATAAAAAGAATTATATCCTTTGAGTCCTTGACCTCGTCAATGATGCCTTTGATTCGTTCTTCAAAGTCACCACGGTATTTTGTACCTGCAACCATTCCAGTCAAATCAAGTGACACGATTCTTTTGTCTTTTAACAGTTCAGGCACAGTTCCCTTTGCAATTTTAAGTGCAAGTCCCTCGGCAATTGCAGTTTTACCGACACCAGGTTCACCGATAAGACAAGGATTATTTTTACTGCGACGGCTTAAAATCTGAATTACTCTTTGAATTTCATTTTCACGACCTATAACAGGGTCGATTTTGTTTTCTCGTGCAAGACTTGTTAAATCTCTTGAAAACTTTTCAAGAACGGAATTACTCTTTTTGCCTTGCTGACCGTAAGATTTCTGCTGACTGTTTTTGTTGCCTGAAACACTTGCAATATCACGGATAAGGCTCTGTGGACTGACACCTGCACGATTAAGCAATTGACAAGCGTAACCACTGCCCTCACGACAAAGTGAAATGAGAATATGTTCTGTTCCTGCAAGGGATTGAGCCATAGAATTTGCAAGCATCAGGGCATTTTCAATTATATGCTTACTTCGTGGAGTGAAGTCAGCAGGATTTAATTCCGTAGGCATACCCGTACCAACTGTCTGACATACAACATCATAAATTTTTGTGTATGTTATGCCTTTTGAGTTCAGAAGCTTTCCTGCAACTGAATCCGGCACCTGAAGAATACCCAAAATAAGGTGTTCACTACCGATATATGTGTGACCTGAATCTTCAGCAATTTCAATAGCCTTGTTAAGAGCCATATTTGCTTTCTCACTAAAACCTGTAAAATTATACATCAAAATCACTCCCGTTCAAATGCAAAATGCAAAACGCAAAGTGCAAAATTATTTTTGATTTTGCTGTGTCGTTCTACAAATTGCTATTAATAATGCAATAATTTCTTTTACATCTTTTTCCATTGATACAAATTCTTTTTCAGTTAGATACTCTGTTGTATTTAACAATCGTAACCAATAATATGTTTCGTGTGCCTCTTTTAATGCAATACTTAGTTTTGCATAAAAATCAGCTTTTGTCTGACCTCTTTCTGCTTCTGCAATATTTGCACCTATGCTTGTGCCACATTTTAAAAGTTGTTTTGACATAACATATTCTTTTTTATCACTTGTTAGGTGTTTATATAAATTTACTATTCTAACAGCGAATTGAAAGCTTTTATTCTCTATAATGTTTTCATCCGTCTTGTATTCACCTGCAATCATTTTGCACTTTGCATTTTGCGCTTAATTGAGCTTTGCTCTGACTTCCGTTGCTCTCACCATATCTCTTTCCTGAGATGGTAATCTTTGTCCTGCACGGGAATTGATACTTGCAGGTTGCATTGAAATCATAAGTTCATTGACAGTTTCAATCGGAACATTGATTTTTCCTGCAACAGAGCCAAGACGAACAAGGGACAGATTTTCCATAAGCTCTTTTGTTGATAAAAGTCTTGCCCATTTAAGAGTTCCGTATGCACGGAAAATTGCATCGTCAGTATCAATTGACTTGAGAAGTTCTTCTCTTGCTGCTCTTTCATTTGCACAAAGCTGTAATGTAATTGCTTTTAAGTTTTTGATTGCAAATTCTTCAGAAATACCGAGTGTTATCTGGTTAGAAAGCTGATACATATCCCCTACTGCCTTTGTGCCTTCACCGAAAGCACCACGGAATGTAAGACCGAGTTTTGAGATAGTATTGATAAGCTTATGAATCTGACCATTCATTGTAAGTGCAGGAAGATGAAGCATAACAGATGCACGCATTCCTGTACCCAAGTTTGTAGGACATTGAGTAAGGTAACCTATTCTTTCATCAAAAGCGTAATTCAACTTACTACCGATTAAATCGTCAATTTCGTCTGCGACAGCGTATGCCTCGTCAAGTGCAAAGCCTGATTTCATAACCTGTAATCTGATATGGTCCTCCTCATTGAGCATTATGCAAATGTCCTCTTCTTTTGAAATTAAAAATGCTCTTCCGTTGTCATCAGATGCAAACTCGGGACTTATAATATGTCTTTCAGCCATTGACGCAGCCTCAAATTTTGCGAGAGTTTTCATTTCAGTAAACTGCAGGTTATACTTGTTATCCTTTTCAATAGCATCCTTAATAATATTATTAAGTTCGATTCTGCTTTTAGTATTCAATTTATTCGGGAAAGGATATTCACTTATGTTTCTTGCAAGACGAATTCGGGTGCTTACAACAATATCACTCTGTTCACCAACGCCTAAATACCATCTGTTACTCATTATTGCCACCTGCTTTCAACTCATTAATTTTGTCACGAAGCTCTGCTGCTTTTTCAAAATTTTGTTCTTCAATTGATTTTTTAAGTTCATTTTCAAGCTTTTCAATCTGATTTTCAGTAGTGTTGACTTCAGTTTTGATTACTTTAGGATTTTTGCCCTCGTGACGGGTTTTTCCGTGAATTCTCTGTAATGACGGAAGAAGCTTATCATAAAATGTTGTGTAACAATCTGCACAACCAAGCTTTCCGTTATTCACAATATCATTGAATGTGTTTCCGCATTTTTCACAACGGATTACTCTTGAATTGAGTGATGCTGTCTGTGGTTCACCGAAGAATGAACCGAGCAAATCGGTAAATGTGTTACCGAAACCACCGAAAACATCGTTGTAACCCAGAGCCTTTGCACAGTCCGAACAAAGATGCGCCTCTGCACTTTCACCGTTTATAATTCTCTTTACATGAGTTGTAGCCTCATATTTTCCACAATTCTGACATAACATAATTTATTCACTCCGTTCAAATGCAAAATGCAAAACGCAAAGCGCAAAATTATTTTTGATTCTGCTGTGTCGTTTTACAAATTGCCATTAATAATGCAATAATTTCTTTTATATCTTTTTCAATTGAAACAAACTCTTTTTCAGTTAGATACTCTGTTGTATTTAACAATCGTAACCAATAATATGTTTCATGTGCTTCTTTCAATGCAATACTTAGTTTTGCATAAAAATCAGCCTTTGTTTGTCCTCTTTCTGCTTCTGCAACATTTGCACCTATGCTTGTGCCACATTTTAAAAGTTGTTTTGACATAACATATTCTTTTTTGTCATTTATTAAGTGTTTGTATAAATTAACTATTCTTACAGCAAATTGAAAACTTTTATGCTCTATAACATTTTCATCCATATTCTAATCACCTACAATCATTTTGCGCTTTGCACTTTGCATTTTGCGCTTAAATAACATTCAAAACCATTTGTTTAAAAATTGATGCACGGATAATATTGCCGTATTCTCTCGGAACATCACGATAAGCATTTCCTGTTAATGCTGACAAGAATATTTTGACCGTTTTTTCATCGATAATATCTCTGTCATAAAGATTTTTAAGATGAGCACGACAAGTATTTTCGTCTAAAGTCTGACCGATTGAGTTTATCAGATGCATTTTAAGGGAATTTCTGTCGTAGGTTGCCCTTGTAATCTTTATATATCCGCCACCACCACGACGACTTTCCACAATATAACCGTGTTCAGGTGTAAATCGTGATGATATTACATAGTTTATCTGACTCGGTACACAGCCGATTTTCTGGGCTAATTCATTTCGCTGAATTTCCGTGTAGCCTTCATCTTCCAGCATATCCTGAATCATAGATGCTATGATGTTGCTGATGTTCATATTTCCACTCCTTTGTTTTTGACTTTGACTTTCTTTGACCTTTCTGATTATTATTATAGCAAAAAAATTGACCTTGTCAAGGTCAAACAAGGTCAATTTTTAATTATTTACAATTTATTAATATTTATAATTGCAACGCAGTTCTGACATTTTGCGCTTTGCACTTTGCAATTTGCGCTTATCCAAGGATTGGTGTGTCCACAAACTCAACAACTGCATCGCCTTTTAATCCGTCGGATTCAAACACGATAATCTCATTTTCACCATTTTTAAGGACAGACGCAGGGACATAAAGTGTCTGCTGTGGGCCGATTTCCCAATATCTGCCAAGATTAAAACCATTGATTGTAACAAAGCCTTTTGTGAAATCAGAAAGTTTTAAGAATGTATCCTTTGGGTTTTCAATATTGATAAAGCCACGATAAAATGCTGATTTTTCATTGAATTCCTTATTTTCAAAAGGAACATTATGGAGATTATCCATAGGCATTGTGTAAACTTCCCAGTTAAAATGCACACGACTATCGAAAAGACATCTGCCTGCGATACCCTTTTTACGCATCATTTTTGCACCGAAATTGCATCTGCCCATATTTTCACAAAGAACTGTCAGCACATCACCTTTTTTACCGCTGAATGTTGTTTCAAGTCGGTCATTGATAAAGAGAATATCAATCAGTTCATCATTTATATAAATCTGTGCTCTGTCACCAAGGCTTTCAAATGAAAGCTTTGTATCTTCATAATCACGACCAAGAGTTGTTCTGTAAGCAATATATCCATAACCGTTTCCGTATTTTTCCATACATTTCGGAACATCAGAATGAATTGGGTTTGCAAGATATGGTAATGCTGTGAAGAAGCCTGTTTTTTCGGGAAGAGAAACTCTGCCATAAGCCTTTTTCTCTCTGTCAGTAGGAATTTCAGGTAATTCTTCACCGATATGCTTTTTGATTACCTCACGGACTGCCATATATTTTGGTGTCACATCACCACATTCAGTAAGCATAGCATCATAGTCATAACTTGTCACATCAGCTTTAAATGTTTCATAGTGATTAGCACCTGATGTAAATCCGAAATTAGTTCCACCGATGAACATATACATATTAAGGCTGCCTTTTGTGAGCATATCGTCAACGACTTTTGCATAATCCTCTGCTGATGTTGTGTGATGTTGCTCATCACCCCATGCGTCAAACCAACCATTCCACATTTCCATACACATTTTTGGCATTTCAGGGAATAACTCATCGTGTGCCTTGAAGTTTTCTTCAACTCGACTACCGAAATTAAGTGTTGAAAGGCATCCGTCAATAGTACCGTCAAGCAAATCTGTCATGGAAGTTCCGTCAGATGTAAAGAGTGGCACATCAATTCCACGACTCTCAAAGCCTTTTTTAAGGTAATTGAGATACTCTTTATCGTCACCGTAATAGCCATACTCATTTTCACACTGAACCATAATGATTGAGCCACCATTTGTAGTGAGATATGGCTTGATTTCAGCACAAAGCTTATCAAGATACATATCAAATCTTTCTATGTACTTTTCGTTCATACAACGGATTTCCATATCCTCGTCAGCCTGAATCCACCAAGGAAGTCCACCGAATTCCCATTCGGAACAGATATATGGACCGGGTCTTACGATAACCATAAGGTCTTCATCCTGTGCCATACGGATAAACTTTCCGATATCGAGAATACCTGTAAAATCAAACTGTCCCGGAATTTTCTCGTGCATATTCCATGCACAGTATGTTTCCACACAGTTGCAGCCCATAGCCTTTAATTTCTTAAAAATATCTGACCATGTGTCAGGCATATTTCTGAAATAATGAACAGCACCTGAAATAAGTTTGACAGGTTGTCCGTCTTTTACAAACTGGTCTTTAATAATTTCAAATTTCATAGTTTACACCAAATATTCTTTATATTTATCTGCCATAGAAGCAGGTAATATCACTTTTAAAACTGTTCCGTCAGGGGTAAATTCTTCACTTAAGATTTTACCGTTGTTACGGATGAAATTCACTTCGCCACCCTTTGAGAAAGGAATGAGCAATTCGAGAGTTACACTCTTGAGTTCAAGAACTTTTTCGATTTCCTTTAAGAGCAGATCAAGATTGACGCCATTGAGTGCACTAATCATAACCGTTTTGCCGATTGAAATAAGGTCGAAAACATTTTCTGCCTTGTCACATTTGTTCATTACGGTAATGATGTTGTCACCTTTACAACCTAAATCACGGAGAATATCAGTTGTAATCTCAATATGCTCACTACAATGAATGTCTGATGCATCACAAACATTGAGAATCACATCAGCTTCACTTGCCTCTTCAAGAGTTGATTTAAAAGCCTTGACCAAATCGTGAGGTAATCGACTGACGAAACCAACTGTGTCGATAAGCATAACATCTTGTCCGTTTGGAAGTGTTAGTTTTCGGGATGTGGGGTCAAGAGTTGCAAAAAGCTTGTCCTCTGCTAACACCCCTGCATCTGTCAAAGCATTCATAAGTGTCGATTTGCCTGCATTGGTGTAGCCAACAAGTGCTACTGTAATCACACCGTCTTTTTCTCGTCTTTTGCGTAATAGTTCTCGTCTTTTTTCCACTTCGTTAAGCTGTTCTTGTAGTGCGTGCATTCGCCTCATAATATGACGACGGTCACTTTCAAGCTTTGTTTCACCCGGACCACGAGTACCGATACCACCACCCAGACGTGACAACTGTTTACCCTTACCCGTAAGTCTTGGAAGTGAATACTTGAGCTGTGCCAATTCAACCTGTAGTTTACCTTCACTCGTCTTTGCTCTTAATGCGAAAATGTCGAGAATCAACTGTGTTCTGTCAACGACTCGTACATCTGTGGCATTTTCAATATTACGGATTTGTGACGGAGTCAATTCACCGTCACAGACAATAAGGTCGATTTCTTGATTTTCGCAAAAAAGTTTTGCTTCCTCAAGTCTGCCTTTTCCAAGGTATGTCGCACCGTCTGGAGTGCTTTTACGCTGAATAATTGAACCAACGACTTGAGCCCCTGCACTTTCAGTCAGGAGCGTAAGTTCTTCTATACTGGCGTCTGCATCAAAATCACCCGTATCAACGGAAATGAGCAACGCCTTTTCAGGTTCTCTTGTAATTTCGTAAAAATCCATAAATTTACTCCGTAAAAGTGTAAAGTTGAAAATTGAAAACGGAAAACGAAATAGTGTTGTCTGGGCCGACAGACGAGTATCTGCTACTCTAATTTTAAAAATCGTTTTCCACTTTTCGTTTTCCTCTTTCCACTAAAAAAGTGGTGAAGAGAATTTCCCTCCACCACCAATATTATTTCGTCATTCATTTTGCACTTTGCGTTTTGCATTTTGCACTTATTTTAGCAGCAGCAGTCATAGTCCTTGCGAGCACAGCCATTGTTACAGCCGTTGTTGCAACCACAACCATTGTTATTATCAGAGAGAAGAATTAAGATTATGATGATAATTAACCAAGTGTTGTTACCGAAGAAGTTACACATTTATTATTTCCTCCTTCCCATAATGAACTTACATTACATTTTATGGGAATTAAGGAAATGTGTGACATAAATTCATACGCCATTGGGCGTACTTCATAGCAAAGCTACTTCATATCCGTTAGGATACTTCATAAATCCGTAAGGATTTACTTCATTAATGAAATATTGCTAGGCAATATGAAGTAATCTTCGATTATGAAGTATTTATCTTTGATAAATATGAAGTAAAAACCTGATAAATCAGATTTTTATTGTTAGCATCATTTTAATGATGCTAACAGTCCACCCTTAGAAATAATATTCTGAATAAATTCTGGGAATGGCTGAGCCTTGAAGCTTTTTCCCTTTGTGATGTTTGTGATTACACCGCTGTCAAAATCAACTGAAACCTCGTCACCTGCTTCGATATTGTCGCAAGCTTCAGGACATTCAAGAATAGGAAGTCCTATATTGAGAGAGTTTCTGTAAAAAATTCTTGCAAATGTTTTTGCGATAACACATGAAACACCTGCAGCCTTAATTGCAATAGGAGCGTGTTCACGGGATGAGCCACAGCCGAAATTCACGCCTGCAACCATAATATCGCCATCTTTAACTTTATTGATAAATTCCTTGTCGATATCTTCCATACAATGAGCAGCCAATTCCTTATGGTCAGCAGTATTTAAGTATCTTGCAGGGATAATAACGTCTGTATCAACGTGGTCACCGTATTTATGTACTGAACCTTGAATTTTCATAATTAGAGTACCTCCTCTGGTGTGCAGATATAACCTGCTATTGCACTTGCAGCAGCAACATATGGGCTTGCAAGATAAACTTCACTTGTAGGATGTCCCATTCTGCCTACAAAGTTACGGTTTGTAGTTGAAATTGCCTTTTCTTCAGCTGCAAGGATACCCATATGACCGCCAAGACAAGGGCCACAAGTTGGTGTTGAGAATACAGCACCTGCTTCAACGAAAATTTCAGCAAGACCTTCTCTTACACACTGGAGATATACATTCTGTGTTGCAGGAATGACGATACAACGAACATTTTCGTTAACCTTTTTTCCCTTAAGCACTTCTGCAGCAGCACGCATATCTTCAATTCTGCCGTTTGTACAAGAGCCGATAACTGACTGGTCAACATAGATTTTATCGAATTCACCAACGATATGAGCATTTTCAGGAAGATGTGGGAATGCAACTGTTGATTTGAGTTCACCCAAATCGATATTGATAACTTCGTCATAAACTGCATCTTCGTCAGCTGTGAAGATAACAGGCTCACGGTCAGTTCTGCCCTTCATATATTCGAGAGTCTTATCGTCAACAGGGAAAATACCGTTCTTTGCACCACATTCAATAGCCATATTTGCAATACAGAATCTGTCGTCCATTGAAAGATTTGCGATTCCGTCACCTGTGAATTCAAGTGAACGATACAAAGCACCGTCAACACCAATTTTGCCGATTAAGTGAAGAATCAAATCCTTACCACTTACCCATTTGTTGAACTTACCAGTAACATTAACTTTAATTGCAGACGGAACTTTAAACCAAGCCATACCTGAAATCATACCTGCAGCCATATCAGTTGAGCCGACACCTGTTGAGAATGCACCGAGAGCACCGTATGTACAAGTATGAGAGTCAGCACCGATAACTGTATCACCACTAATTACAATTCCTTTTTCAGGAAGTAATGCATGTTCAATACCCATCTGTCCAACATCGAAAAAATTCTTGATTTTATATTCTCTTGCAAACTGTCTTACCTGTTTGCAGTGTTCAGCAGATTTAATGTCCTTGTTTGGTGTGAAATGGTCCATAACAAGTGCAATTTTTTCTCTGTCGAAAACATCTGTAAAGCCTTTTGCTTTCATTTCGTTGATTGCAACGGGACTTGTAACGTCGTTACCCATAACAAGGTCAAGACGAACATTGATAAGCTGTCCTGCTTCAACGCTTTCTAATCCTGCATGAGCTGCAAGGATTTTCTGTGTCATTGTCATTCCCATAATTAGTCAACTCCTTTAATACTTCTGTCGCCACTTTCAAGAGCAGTAAGACCTGAACGAGAAAGTTCGCAGATTCCGTGTTTTTCCATCTTGTCGATGAATTTATCAATAAGTCCCGGAAGACCTGTAAGTTCAGCAGTAATTGTTGTATGTCCGATGTCCATAACACGAGCACCGAAACCATTGATTGTCTTAAGCACCTTTTTTCTGTCCTTATTAAGTGCGTGAACCTTAATAAGAAGGATTTCAGACTGAATTGTCTGATTTTCGTCGAGATTAATTACCTTAATAACCTCTTCAAGACGAGAAAGCTGCTGTTCAACCATTGTTACCTTGTATTCTTCAACGTCAGAAACGATAGTCATACGAGAAAACTCAGGACTTTCTGTTTCAGAAACTGTAAGAGAAACAACGTTGTATCCACGACGGGCAAAAAGTCCCGCAACTCGTAAAAGCACACCCGTACGGTTGTAAACAAGTGCTGATAAATAAATTCGTTTTGTGTTTTCCATTAGATTATTCTTCCTTTCATTCTTATGCCGTAGGCATACTTCATAGCGAAGCTACTTCATATCCTCAGGATACTTCATAAATCCTTAAGGATTTACTTCATTTCTCTTTGGCAGTATTTATAGATGCAACAAGAATTCGACGAATTGTACCACACTGATTGTACAAATTTCTTATTTCGTCTTCAGTTGCAAGTTCAGATTTCACAAAAAGCTCAAACCAAAACTCTGTTTCATAACATTCTTTTAATGAAATATGCAACTTCGAAATAAAATCAGCTCTACTACTTGCATAGTTTGCTTCACGAATATTTGCACCAATTGAAGTAACTGAACGTTCTAATTGATTTGTCAAAGAATAATGGCCTTTAATTCTTTCACACAATTTAACTGTGTTTACTGCCAAATCCATTGACAATTCTGCAAGTTTATTTTCTTTCATAACGTCTTCCTTTTAATGAAGTATTGCTACGCAATATGAAGTAATCTTCAATTATGAAGTATTTGCTGTCGCAAATATGAAGTAAAATAAATCCGTGAGGATTTATTTCATTGTATAAAATCACACAGTAATTTTATACACAGTCGTTGTCTTAACAACCTCATCCTTATCAAACACACAGTTATAGAATGTTGGTGTGTTTGTTGCATTTGGATAATACTGTGTTTCAAGGCAGAAGCCACAACGGAAGTCCATTGGAGTATTATTCTTACCGATTTTTCCTTCAAGGAAGTTACCGACATAAAGCTGCATACCCGGTAAATCTGTAAGACAATCAAGTCTTACGCCATTGGGAGCAGTAACAGTTGCTGCAAGACGAAGCTTCTTGTCATAATCATTGATACAGAAGTTGTGGTCGTAGCCGTTACCTGCATCAAGCTGTTCGTAATCCATTTTAATATCTCTGCCGATAGTTTTAGGCTCACGGAAATCAAACGGAGTGCCTGTTACATCCCTGATTTCACCTGTTGGAACAAGTCCATCACCCATTGGAGTGAATGCATCAGCATTTATGTAAAGAGTATGGTCGAGAATATCGCCATTCTGATAACCTTTAAGGTTAAAGTAAGCGTGATTAGTAAGGTTGAATGCAGTTTTCTTGTCTGAAACTGCTGTGTAATCCATAATAATCTCATTCTTGTCAGTAAGAGTATATTTAACAGTTACTTTCTTGTTACCGGGGAAGCCTTCTGTACCGTCAGCACTGAAATATGAGAATTCCACTGAATCACTATCTACGATAATTGCATCCCATACAGCAGTTGAAAATTCACCATTACTATGTAATGTAACATCACCGTGAGTTGTTGTAACAGGAACTTTAACACCGTCAATGGTAAGTCCACCTTTGCTGATTCTGTTAGCAACAGGACCTACAATCATACCCTGATAATCATGACGGTTTTCAAAGCCGTCCATATCGTCGAAACCAAGTAATAAATCGAGTTCGTTATCATTCTTATCTTTTACGAGAATGCTCTGTAAAGTAGCACCGTAAGTGATAAGATTAATCTTCATATTATTGTTGTTTTCAATGAGAAAAGAGTCAATCTGTTTACCATCTTTTGTCACACCAAAAACTGATTTTGTAATGCTCATAAAACACACTCCAAATCAAAAAAATATATACAAATTTATTATATAACTTTAACACATTAAAGTCAACAGAAAAAATTCGTAATTCATAGTTCGTAATTCGTAATTAAAAGGTAATCCAACTGATGTGAAACAATTACGCATTATGAATTGCGAATTACGAACTATTTTATGATTGCAAATCATAAAAATATATGATATACTTATTGTCCAATATTGTCACAATAAATAAGTTAAGGAGGGAAAGATGTGTTTAAAGTTTCACCAAAGGTATATTCGTCAATGTTCTCGTTACCGACGGAAATCGCTGACAAGGGGCTTAAATTTGCAAGTGGAGAACAGTTAAAGGTCATTATTGCCATTTTCAGAAACCCTGAAATTACAACAGAAGAAATCACAAAAGTTACAAATCTTTCTCTCGGAACAGTAAAAGAATGTATTGAATACTGGACAGATAACGGAATTTTACAAAGTGAAGAAAAAGCATTACCTGTGAAAACTGAAAAGCAGGTCGCAACACCTGAAAAGGTAAAAATGCCGCTTCCTGAAATTCAGTTTACAAATCCTAATCAGGCTGAAATTGAGAAAATTCTCAAGAAAAATGGTGCTATGAAGCGTCTTTTCAATGAGGCACAGGAAATTCTTGGCAGAACACTCGGTTATAGTATGCAATGCACAATTTATTCAGTTGTTTATCGTTACGGAATTACGCCTGATGTGGCAAACTGTCTTCTCTACTTTGCAAAAAGTATTGACAACACAAGTCAGAACGATATTCTCAAAATTGCAAAATACTGGGCAGAAAACTCAATTACTGACCTAACATCAGCCGATGATTACATAAACGAAACTGAAAAAGCATTGACAGTTTTCCGTGACCTTGCAGTAAGAACAAACAATGACACTTCTGCACCAACATTTGCAGTTATGGAAGTTTTCTGCGAGTGGCTTCGTTGGGGTTACACCGTCAATGAAATTGAAAAAGCCTTCAATATTATGAAAGCAGAAAAGC
The DNA here is from genome assembly GCA_045593555.1 of Candidatus Fimenecus sp. Lineage (GTDB taxonomy): Bacteria > Bacillota > Clostridia > Oscillospirales > Acutalibacteraceae > Fimenecus. Next base: position 14,173 of record JAZNWU010000002.1, read on the forward strand.
AGACAGGTCGTCTTGTATGGAACAACATCTGCCATATGAACGGAACTATCAAGAATTGGCGTAAACAAGGTCTTTACACTCTTGAAGATATTGAAAAAGGCACAAAGAAATTCCAAAGTAAGACTCAGAAAGCAAAAACTGAAACGAAAGAAACATCATTTGATGTGGAATTGGCTGAAAAGATGTCAAAAGAGCATCTTATGGACTTCAGCACTAAAAAAACAAAAAGAAAAAAAAGAAATAAGGGGGCATAATACTTGGCATATTCAAGAGAAATGCACGAAAAAGCTCGTGCAGAAATTAAAAACAGAAGAAATAATGCTGAATATACAGCACAGCAACATAAATATGAATTAACTGCCAAGTACCCTGAATTTCAGTTTATTGAAACAGAACTTGCAAAAACAGGCCACGAAACTGTGAGAGCATTCTCTATGCCAAAAGACAAGGCAGAAATTGAGCTTAACCGTATCCGGGAAAAGAACCGTCAGCTTCGTGAAGAACGAAAAAATCTTCTTAAAGCACTTAATCTTCCTGAAGATTACCTTGATGTGAAATACACTTGTGAAAAGTGTCAGGACACAGGTGTTGTGGAAGACTATGACGATGACCGTCGTGTTTCTTACGGAACAAAGCTCTGTTCTTGTCACAATGAACTTCTTAAGAAATATGCAAGTGAAAAAATGTCGTCAATGACTCCCCTTGAACTTTCAAGTTTTGACGATTTCGACCTTGATTATTATTCAAAGAACAAGAGTAACGAACTCTTCTCTTCTTACGAAACAATGAAAATGGTTTATCAGGGTTGTCTGGACTATGCAAAAGAGTTTGACACCGATTCAAACAGCTTGTATTTTCACGGCAGAACAGGACTCGGCAAAACTCACTTGTCATTGGCAATTGCAAATGAGGTTATGAAAAAGGGCTACAATGTTGTTTATGGTTCTGTGCTGAATTTTCTTAATAAACTTGAACGAGAAAAATTCGGCAGAGCAGACTCTTTTGAAACCGAAGATATTCTCATAAATGCTGATTTGCTTATTCTTGATGATTTAGGTGCAGAATTTTCAACACCTGTTACAATTTCATCACTTTATAACATTATCAACAGCAGAATTGCTCGTTGCGTGCCCACAATCATCAGTTCAAACTTAAGCCTTGAAGAAATCAAATCACGCTATCCTGAAAGTATTGCTTCAAGAATTATCGGCAATTACAAAACTATTGAATTTGCAGGAAAAGACATTCGCCAGATTCAGAATAATGAATAACTTTAAACCGTCGGACCGACATTTCGTGTCTGACGTTTTTTTGTCTTTTCAGCAAAATTATATAAATGTTTCATCTCCGTTTCTTTTGCCTTTTCCACATCAAAACTCACCTGTTTTTCTTCTTGTGGAAAATCATTTTTATGAGCTTTTTGTCTGTTTGACGAATTGGAATATGACTTTCCCGAAAGCTTGTCCTGTGACTTTTCAGACACAACAGAATTCGTACCCTTGTCCCCTGCACGGACATCATTCACATAAATCTTAAGTGGCAGACCAAACTCCTGAAATTTTATTTTTACAAGTCCTGCCTCTTCAAGCTCATTTAAAACTTTTCGTGCAGATACTTTATTGCAACGAAGATGCTTGCTGATTTGCGATGCAGAATAATAGATGAATACTCCGTCACTATCTCTAAATTTTTTATTCTGTAAAGAAAATTTTGCTCTGTTAAGAAAAAGAGCATAAAGAAGAATTGCTTTTGAAGAAAGAATAGAATAGTTTTCTTCATAGACTAAAATCAAAGGTAAAATAGCATAAAAATCACTGTTCATAAAAAAAATACCCTCCATATATAGTCCGGAAAAGCAAAATCGTCCCGGGATTTACGGGACGATTCGGGAAAAGTGGCGAAATATTAACAATTTATTTACATTTGAACCTGTTTTAGATAATTTTTAACTGTAAAATTACCAAAAAAATAAAATAGTTAATCGATTAACTATTTTGTATTTACAATATGATTATTTATAATAATTATTTATATTATTATTTTATTTTATTATTTATAGGGTCTATTTTTTGATACACTGTGTACCAATTTTTGATACAGGGTGTATCAATTTTTGATAGAGGGTGTATCAATTTTTGATACACTCCATTCACAGATAAATTGGAGTTTATCGGGATGTTTTGTGTCATTCTGAGGAGTGAAACGACGAAGAATCTCTGTTGGTTGATAGGCTACTTTGTTAGAGATTCTTCGCTTCGCTCAGAATGACATACCAATTTATTCTCCTCGACAAATTATAATTTATTTACTTTTGCACAAAAAAACAGAGCCTTTTTCAAGACTCTGCTTTGAGTTAATTTATCTGGTTTTGATTATTTAATTAAACCTGCAACCACCTGAAGGATGTAACGAGCATCAACTGCTGAAACCTTGTCGTCACCACTCACATCAGCAACTGCCATCTGTTCTTCCGTAAGAGTTTCTAAGCCTGCAACATATTGTAACACAAGACGAGCGTCCATTGCTGATACATTGCCATCGCCGTTAACGTCACCAGGAACTGGTTCTGCTGCTTCAAGCTTTTCAATCTCTTCGATTTCAACATCGCCACAGTTTTTACAAATACGAGTTTTAATACCTGGGTTTTCTGTTGTAGGCTCTAAGATAACTTTCCATTCGTCCCAGTCATGCTCGCTGACTGCTGGAATTTCTTCAGTCTTTGTTGCTTCACATACTGTACATGTGTATGTCTTAACGCCTGTTACACCACAGTCAGGTTCTTCTGTTACTTCGCCTTCGTTCCATGTGTGCTCTTCAAGCACTGGAATTTCAACAGTCTTTGTCTGACCACAAGCACACTTAACTTCTTTTTCGCCTGCTTCTTTACATGTAGCTTCTTTAGTTACTGTGCCTTCATCCCAAGTATGAGCTTCTGCTACATTATCTTTGCCACATACTGAACACTGATATGTATGAGTTTCGTCATTCTTTTCTACAAGTGCATCAAACTTATGAGCGGCAGGAACTTCTTCAGTCTTTGTTTCGCCACATACACACGCAAAAGTCTTTACGCCTGCTTTATCACATGTAGGTTCTGTTGTGATAGTGCCTTCATCCCAAGTGTGTGCTTCTGCTGTATTATCTCTGCCACATACTGAACACTGATATGTATGAGTTTCAGCATCCTTTTCTAAAAGTGAATCAAACTTATGAGCTGCGGGAATTTCTTCGTTCTTTGTTTCGCCACATACTAAACATGTATATGTCTTAACACCTGCTTCAGTACATGTTTCGTTCTTTGTTATTGCACCTTCATTCCATGAATGTTCTGCAAGCATTGGAATTTCTTCTGTCTTTGTTTCGCCACAAGCACACTTGAATTCCTTAACGCCTGCTTCTTTACATGTAGTTTCTTTAGTTACAGCACCCTCATCCCAAGCATGAGCTTCTGCTACATTATCTTTGCCACATACTGAACACTGATATGTATGAGTTTCAGCATTCTTTTCTACAAGTGCATCAAACTTATGAGCTGCCGAAATTTCTTCTGTCTTTGTTTCGCCACATACTGTACATGTAAATGTCTTAACACCTGCTTCAGTACATGTAGCTGCAGTTGTTACTGCACCTTCGTCCCAAGCATGACCCTTTTTAGCTTCAGTGATAACTTCAATCACGTCACCACATTCGCACTTTGAAACTGCCTTGCCATCTTCAGTACAAGTTGCAGCTGTGCCTTCGCCCTGCTGAACATATGTATGTTCATGTACTTCTTCTGCCATTACAGTTGGAACAGCAACAAGAATCATTACGAGTGCCAAAAGGACTGCTAAGATTTTATTTGATTTTTTCATTTAAAATCACTCCTATGTTTATTAGTAGTTTCATATTACCACAAATAGACAAAAAAAGCAACATATTTTGTTTGTTTATTGTCTATTTGTAATACTTTATTAACAAATCTGCAACATTTTCCGGTATTTTGATAATTCCACCGTGTCGCTTTTTACGATTTCCCATATCAAATTCTTCAGGTGAAAGCTGTTTGAAGTCACCACTCGACAAATCATTAGTCAAAAAAGGTGTGTATCCGTGATTTCCGTGATAATGGTCAGCAATCAGACACCACATCTGTTTATCGTCAAGGTAATATGCCTCAGGACCCTCAAGTCCAAAGAAATTATCGAGAGTTTCGCTGTGAATTCTCTCATAATCATCACCGATAAGATTTTTACTGCGTTCGATTATGATAATTTTGTTTGTTTCGTCCTTTGTGAATCTGTAATACCAGCCATTATCCCATACAATGTCGGTATCGATAAGTGCTGTTTCACCATCAATATACTTGAATGTTTCGGTAAATTCCTTGAAATCCTTTGTAAATGTTCCGTAAATTCTCTGTTTTGGCTCTTTATCGCCTTCTTCTTTCACATTACTTGCAAAGAACACGAACCACATATCCTTTTCCTTACAGAAAACTGCTTCAGGTGCCCATACACATCCTGCTTCGGGAATTCCGACCTCAACAATCCGTTCTTCACTCCAGTTCATCAAGTCCTCTGACTCCCAGACTAAAAGTGAACGACTGCCACGGTTTGCAAAGTCATCCCAGCTTCCGCTTGTTGTAAGCAAATCAGTTCCGATTATAATATATTTTTTTGATTTTTCATCATATATGATAAATGGGTCACGGATTCCCTTTGTGCCTGAATTTGATTTAAGTGCAGGTTCATCTCCACCTAAATCCTGCCAATGAAGTCCGTCATTGCTTACAGAGAACCAGATATGCTCCCTGTCCCCTGTTTTACCACTCGTAAAATGTGCAAATAAGTATGCTGACATAGTAATTTACCCCTAATGCAATAGTTTAAAGCATTATAGCATATAAAGTGGAAAATTTAAAGTGGAATTTAAATATAAACAAATTATAATTTGTCGGGATGATTATAAGTGCAAAATGCAAAGCGCAAAGCGCAAAATGTCGGAACTGCGTTGCGATTATTAATTACGAATTCCGAATTACGCATTACGAATTATCCCCACAAACTCCGATTTATTGAATATTTGATTAATTTTTGCAAAAGAAAAAAGCACCACTATTGTGATGCTTCTTTGTGGTGACCCGGACGAGAATCGAACTCGTGTTACCGCCGTGAAAGGGCGGTGTCTTAACCGCTTGACCACCGGGCCATATATAAGGGACTTGTTCAGTCCCTTGGTAGCGGCAACGGGACTTGAACCTGTGACCTTCCGGGTATGAACCGGACGCTCTAGCCAACTAAGCTATGCCGCCATAATTGCCGTTCATTGCGACGGCTTTGTTATTATAATATAAGACTTTAATTTTGTCAACAACTTTTTACAAATATTTTTAACTTTTTTTAATTTTGTTTACAAAGTAGATTTTATATGCTACAATTTTCCTGTTAAAATACTTTTTTATGAGGTGATAAAATGAATCTCAAAGAAACAAGAAAATGGGTCGTTGATGAGCTTCAGAGTGTTGCTGATTTCTGGCTCAAAAACGGTATGGACAAGGTACACGGTGGCGTGTACACTTGTCTTGACAAGGATGGTAAAGTTTTTTCAACTGACAAAAGTGTCTGGATGCAGGGCAGATGTGGTTGGACTTTCGCATATCTCTGTCACGAATACGGTGTAAAAAAGGAATGGCTTGAGGCAAGTAAGAGTTGTATTGACTTCCTTGAAAAATATTGTGTAAACAAAAATGCTGATGGCAGACTTTATTTTACAGTTACTGAAGACGGAAAACCACTTCGTCAGAGAAGATATTGCTATTCAGAGGCATTTTACTGTATTGCGAATGCTGAATATTACGGCATCACAGGTGAAAAAGAACACCTTGAAAGAGCAAAAAAAGCCTACGATATGTATTGGAATCTCAATCACGGTATGGCTGACCCAACAGGACTTGGCCCAAAGACTGAACCTGAAACACGTACAGGCAGAGCACTTGGTATTCCTATGATTATTCTCAATGTTACATCTGTTATGCTTCGTGTTGACCCTGAAAATGCTGAACTTTACAACAAGCGTGCTGATGAATGTGTTGAGGAAATTTTCAAGTATCATGTTAAGAAGGATTTAGGTTGCACTCTTGAGTCAGTTTCTCTTGACGGTACACCAAGACTTAATATTACTGAAGGTCGAGTTGTAAATCCCGGTCACGATATTGAATGTAGCTGGTTCCTTATGGAAAGAGCAAATGCTACAGGTGATAAGGAGCTTCACGCAAAGGCTGTTGAGATTTTTGATATGGCATTTGAAAAGGGCTGGGACAAGGAATTCGGTGGAATTCTCTATTTCTTCGACTGTCTTGGAAACCCACCTGAAGCTTACGAACACGATATGAAACTCTGGTGGCCACACAACGAGGCACTTATCGCATCTCTTATGATTTACAGAGATACAAAGAATGAAAAATATCTTGATATTTTCAATCAGCTTGTTGAATATACAAAAGACAAGTTTGCATCGGCTCCTTGTGGTGAATGGTACGGTTATCTCCGTCGTGACGGTAATCCTACACTTCCTGCTTGTATCGGTTCAACATTCAAAGGACCTTTCCATGTGCCACGTTGTCTTATTATGCTCGATAAAATGTTAGAAGAAATTGAAGAAAGAGGTTAATTAAAATGAGTCTTGAAAAATACAAGGGTATAATCCCTGCATTCTATGCTTGTTATGATGAAAACGGTGATATTTCAGTTGATGGTACAAAATCATTAGTTGAGTTTCTTATCCAGAAAGGTGTTAACGGCCTTTATGTTGGCGGTTCATCAGGTGAATGTATTTACCACAGTGTTGAGGACAGAAAAAAGACACTTGAAGCAGTTATGGAAGCAAACAAAGGCAGAATCACAATTATTGCTCACGTTGCTTGCAACAACACAAAGGACAGTTGCGAGCTTGCTCGTCACGCTGAAAGCCTTGGTGTTGATGCTATTGCAACAATTCCACCAATTTATTTCAGACTTCCTGAAAAGGCAATCGCAAAATACTGGAACGACATTTCTGCAGCTGCACCAAACACAGATTATGTTATCTACAACATTCCACAGCTTGCAGGTGTTGCACTTACAATGCCATTGTTCGACGAAATGCTTAAAAACCCAAGAGTAATTGGTGTTAAGAATTCATCAATGCCAATTCAGGATATTCAGATGTTCCGTCGTCAGGCAAAAATGAACAACCGTGAGGTTATCATTTTCAATGGTCCTGATGAACAGTTTGTCGGTGGTCGTATGATTGGTGCTGAAGGTGGTATCGGCGGTACATACGGTGTTATGCCTGAACTTTTCGTTAAGCTCAATGAAATGATTAAAAACGGTGATGTTAAAGAGGCATATAAGTTACAGGACGATATCAATGAAGTTATCTACACAATGTGCAGTACAAAAGGTAATATGTATGCAACTGCAAAGGCTGCTCTTAAAAAGAGAGCAGGTCTCGAACTTGGTGGAGTAAGAGAACCACTTCTCAATCTTCAGGAAGGTGACGAAGTTATCGTTGATAAAGTTGTTGACCTTGTTGAAACAGCAGTTGCAAAATGGGTTAAATAAATTCGTAATTCTTAATGCGTAATCCGTAATTAATACAAACAAAAAAGGGGCGATAGAAATATCGTCCCTTAATTTTATGACTAAAATCATATTGCACTTTGCGTTTTGCATTTTGCACTTATTTGCGTTCCATAAGAGTAACCATAACAGCTTTTTGTGCATGGAGTCTGTTTTCTGCTTCGTCGAAGATTTCGTCTGCGTGTGATTCAAACACTTCTTCTGTGATTTCTTCACCACGGTGTGCAGGAAGACAATGCTGTACCATACAACCTGGGTTTGCTGCTGCGAGAGTTTTATGGTTAATCTGATAAACCCCACCGAATACCTGCTTACGGTATCCTGCTTCTTCCTCCTGTCCCATTGATGCCCAGACGTCAGTAAAAATTACATCAGCACCTGCACATGCTTCAACAGGGTCACGATAAAGACCAAAATGACCATTTTCCTTTGCAAATGCAAGAACCTTCTTATCAGGGTCGAAACCTTCAGGACAAGCAACTGTAACATCCATACCCATCTTAAGACCACCGACGATAAGTGAGTTTGCCATATTGTTACCGTCACCGATATATGTCATTTTAAGTCCGTCAAGGTGACCTTTATGCTCACGGACTGTCATAAGGTCAGCGAGTACCTGACAAGGATGACAGAAGTCAGTAAGACCATTGATTATAGGAATAGAACCATACTTTGCAAGATTTTCAACTTCACTCTGTTCAAAAGTTCTAATCATAATACCGTCAAGGTAACGAGAAAGAACTCGTGCAGTATCCTGAATTGGTTCACCACGACCAATCTGCAAGTCACGGTTTGAAAGGAATAATGCCTGACCGCCTAACTGATACATACCTGTTTCAAAAGAAACACGAGTACGAGTTGACGACTTCTGGAAAATCATACCAAGAGTCTGACCCTCAAGACGGTGATGTTTAATGTTATTTTTGTTTTCATATTTCAACTGGTCAGCAAGATTGAGAATGTTTGTGATTTCTTCAGTTGAAAGAGCAAGCATACTTAAAAGATGTTTCATAGTTTTTACTCCTTAAGGAATTTTTCAAGAATATTTAAACCTTTGTCAATTTCTTCTTTTGTAATAACAAGTGGTGGTAACATTCGAAGTTTTGTTTTAGCGGTGAGGATTAAAAGACCCTTCTCACTGCATTTTTTTGCGATTTCGCCTGCATTTTTAGTCTTAAGCTCAATGCCAAGCATTAAACCAAGACCTGTAATTGACTTAACTTCTTCGATTTCAGAGAGTTTCTCTCTTATGTACTCACCTTTTTCGGTGATTTCGTTTAAGAATTCGTCAGTCAATGTGTCGAGAATATATTTAGCACCTGCACAAGCAACAGGATTTCCGCCGAAAGTTGTTCCGTGAGTTCCTGCAGTAAGCACATTTGCACATTTTTCAGTACAAAGACAAGCACCCATTGGAAGACCGTTACCGATGCCCTTTGCACTTGTTACAACATCAGGAGAAATTTCTGCGTGTTCATATGCAAACAACTTACCTGTTCTGCCCATACCGGTCTGAACTTCGTCAATGATTAAGAGAATATCTTTCTCTTTGCAAACTTTTTCAACAGTTTTAAGGTACTCAAAATCAGTCGGGACTACTCCACCTTCACCCTGAACAACCTCAAGGATAATTGCACAAACTGTATCATCTGCCATTTCCAAAAACTGCTCTGTGTTGCCTGATTCAGCATACTTGAATCCTTGAACAAACGGGTCAAAAAACTTATGATAATGTTCCTGACCTGTTGCAGTAATTGTAGCCATTGTTCTGCCATGGAATGAGTTTACAAGAGTTATTATATTGTAACGGTTTTCACCATATTTATCAAAACTGTATTTTCTTGCAAGTTTAATTGCACATTCGTTAGCCTCTGCACCTGAATTACAAAGGAAAACACGGTCAAAGCCTGTTTTCTTTGTGAGCATTTCAGCAAATTCAGCAACAGTTGAGTTATAGTAAAGGTTTGATGTGTGCTGAACCTTTTTAAGCTGTTCAGTAACAGCATTTATCCAACCAACATTATTGTAGCCCAATGAGTTTACGCCAATACCTGAACCAAAGTCGATAACATCATTACCTTCGCTGTCTTTAAATGTTGCACCATTACCCTTTTCAATTGAAACAGGGAAATGAGCATATGTAGGCATTAAACTATTGTCAGCTTGATTTTTAATATTGTCAAGTTTCATTTTTATCACCAAATTATAAGAACATAGTACCTATACCAGAGTCTGTAAGCATTTCAATAAGAATTGAGTGTGGAATTCTTCCGTCAATAATATGTGTTCTCTTAACACCACGACGGACAGCCTCAACACAACAGTCAATTTTTGGAATCATACCGCCTTTGATTATACCCTGACTCTTAAGCTGTGGCACTTCGCTTGCGTTTACAACATGGATAAGTGTACTTTCGTCGTCCTTATCCCTCAAAAGTCCACGGACATCTGTCATTAAAAGTAACTTTTCAGCACCGAGAGCCGCTGCAATTTTAGCCGCAGCAATATCAGCGTTGATGTTGAATACTTCACCGTTTTCACCGCCACCTACTGTTGAGATAACAGGAATGTAGTGCTGGTCAAGAATACCGTGAATAAGAGTTGTATCGATATCAACAATGTCACCAACGAAACCAATGTCTTTTTCCACTTTCTGTGCCTTAATCATACCGTCATCAAGACCGCAAATACCAATAGCATGGCCACCGTGATGATGAAGAAGATGAACAAGTCTTTTATTCACCTTACCTGCAAGAACCATCTGCACAACATCAATTGTTTCTTCGTCAGTATATCGAAGTCCGTCAACGAATTTTGACTCCTTACCGATTTTATTAAGCATATCGTTGATTTCAGGTCCACCACCGTGAACGAGAACAACATTAACGCCAACTGAACGAAGAAGAACAATATCTGTCATAACAGCTTCTTGCAAATCTTCATTTATCATAGCATTTCCGCCATATTTAATAACAACTGTTTTATTGTGATAATGCTGAATATATGGTAGTGCCTGTACAAGAACTTCACTACGGTCAGCATGAGTAAGTTTTGAAATATCCATAATATCCTCCGGATAAGTGCAAAATGCAAAGCGCAAAGTGCAAAATGTATGTGCTATTTTTAATTATGTTCTATAATCACCATTAATCTTAACATATTCATATGTCAAATCGCAACCATAAGCTGTTGCGTTGTATTCACCATCATTGAGAGAAACTATAATATAAACTTCGTCTTCTATGAGAACCTGTTTTGCAATTTCTTCAGAGAATTCAATTCCTGCACCGTCTTTACAAACAGCAATTTCTCCACCTGCTGATTTAAATGAAACATCAACCTTGTTTACATCAATATCCACACCTGCATAGCCGAGTGCACAAAGAATTCGACCCCAGTTTGCATCTGCACCGAACATTGCAGCTTTTACGAGTGAAGAACAGATAACACTCTTTGCACAAACCTTTGCAATTTCCTTAGTTTTTGCACCACTTACCTGACATTCGACAAGTTTTGTTGCACCTTCACCGTCTTTAGCCATAAGCTTAACGAGTTTTTCACAGATTGCATTAAGTGCAGAAACAAATGCGAAATAATCGTCATTTTCTGTTTCAATTCTTGTATTTTCACAAAGACCTGATGCCAATACTGCAACAGTATCGTTCGTTGATGTGTCACCATCAACTGAAAGCATATTGAAACTGTCTTTCACAACATCGAGAAGTGCTTTTTTAAGCATTTCACTTGAAATATTTGCATCGGTTGTGATAAAACCAAGCATTGTTGCCATATTAGGATGAATCATACCGCTACCCTTTGAGATAGCACCGATTTTACATTCCTTACCGTCAAGTGTAAATGAAACTGCAAATTCCTTTTTGACTGTATCAGTAGTCATAATAGCCTGAGCAGCATCGTCAGAACCGTCTGCACTCAACTCATTTACAAGCTGTGCCATTCCGTTCTGAATTGGTTCAATGTTGATTGGCTGACCGATAACACCGGTTGATGCAACAACGAAATCAGTAGCCTTAAGATTTGTTGCCTCTGCCACAAGCTGACACATCATTTCTGCCTTTTCTACACCGTCAGCATTACAAGTGTTTGCAATACCACTGTTACAGATTACACCGTAAGCCTTGCCATCTGCAATGTTGTTACGAGTAACTGTAATAGGTGCACCGTACACAAGATTCTGAGTGTAAACAGCAGCTGCGTCACATTCCTTTTCACAGAGGATGAGTGCCAAATCTTTTTTTGTTTTATTTTTACGAATTCCACAGTGAATACCGCTTGCCTTAAAGCCTTTTGGAGCAGTAACACCACCATTGATAAATTCAAGTTTCATAGTTTCACCTTTTTCTATTAGATGTCAACCCTATATTCTAGTTTTTTATTTTAAAAATAGTTTCAATTTATAATCGCAACGCAGTTCCGACATTTTGCGCTTTGCATTTTGCACTTTACACTTATCGAACGCCGACCCCTACGCATTATAATGTTAACTGGTAATCAGGTGAGATTCCCAGTTTTACATTCAAGCATTGAACTGCAGCACCTGAAGCACCTTTGCCAAGATTATCGTATCTTGCAATTAAAAGAATTCTGTCTTCATTACCACAAACGGTGATTTCCATTCCGTCATTTTCACCCATTTTGTTACCTGCGATAAATCCGTTTTCGTCAATGCTTTCTTTGAATTTCACAATATCAGAATTGTATTTTTCTTTGTAAAGTGCCTTGATGTCCTCTACAGTTTTGCCGTTCTTCAAATCTTTTTTGAAAAGTGGAACTGTCATAACCATACCACAGAAATAGTCACAGATGTAAGGACTGAAAATCGGCTCGTTCTGAAGTCCTGAAATAATCTTCATTTCCTTTAAGTGCTTATGCTGTTGAGTAAGAGCATATTCTCTCGGTGCATCTAAAAGATAATCTCTTTCTGCATCCTCATACTGTGCAATTCCGTTTTTACCTGCACCACTGTAACCTGACAAAGCATGACAAGCAATACAGATGTCACTATCTACAATTCCTGCATCAACCAAAGGCTTGACAAGTGCTATAAAGCCGCTTGCATAACAACCCGGAACTGCAATTCTCTTTGAATTTTTGAGTTTATTCTCAAAATCCTTTGACAATTCAGGGAAACCATAAGCCCAACCGTCGTTTGTTCTGTGAGCAGTTGATGTGTCGATTACTATTGTATTTTCGTTTTCGATAAGACTTACTGCCTCAATAGCAGCTGCATCAGGTAAACACAAAAATGCTATATCAGCAGAGTTGAGTGCTTCCTTTCGTGCATTTGTATCTTTTCTTTTTTCTTCCGTAAGAGTTATAAGTTCTATATCTTCTCTTTTTGCAAGGCGGTCAAAGATTTTAAGTCCTGTTGTCCCCTGACTGCCATCAATGAATATTTTTGTCATATATGAATCTCATTTCATAGATTTTTTATTTGAAATTGCGTCGCAGACCCGACATTTTGCACTTTGCACTTTGCATTTTGCATTTATTTATTAAGTTCTTTAACTCTCTCTACCTGACTAAGCACATTCTGTGGTGCAGGTCCACCGAGAGATGTACGGTCATTTACACACTTATCAAGGTTGATTGCATCGAACACTCCTTCGTCGAAGATGTCACAAACAGCCTTATATTCTTCAAGTGGAAGTGTTTCAAGTGTAAGACCTTTTTTGATACAAAGAGCAACGAGTTCGCCTGTTGCCTTGTATGCATCACGGAAAGGAAGTCCCTTACCTACAAGATAGTCAGCACAGTCAGTTGCATTGATAAAGCCACCTGCTGCTGCTTTTCTCATATTTTCAGGAAGTGCTGTCATTGTGTCAAGCATTGGGATAAATGCAGTAAGACACATTTTAACTGTATCAAAAGCATCAAAAATTGCTTCCTTATCTTCCTGCATATCCTTGTTATATGCAAGTGGTAACCCTTTCATCATTGTAAGGAGTGTTGTAAGGTCACCGAATACACGACCTGACTTACCACGGATAAGTTCAGTAATATCAGGGTTTTTCTTCTGTGGCATAATTGATGAACCTGTTGAGAATGCGTCGTCAAGTTCAATGAATTTAAATTCCCATGAACACCAAAGAACAATTTCCTCTGAAAATCTTGACAGATGCACCATAATGATTGAAATTACAGATGCCAGTTCCATACAGAAATCACGGTCAGAAACTGAATCCAGTGAATTCTGCATAGCACCGTTAAAGCCAAGTGCTTTTGCTGTCATTTCACGGTCTGTGTTATATGTTGTGCCTGCCAATGCACAAGCACCTAAAGGTGAATAATTCATTCTGTCAGTTGCCTGTGAAAGTCTTTCTTTATCACGAAGAAGCATTTCAGCATAAGCCATCAAATGATGACCAAATGTGATAGGCTGTGCTCTCTGGAGATGTGTATAACCCGGCATTACTGCACTTGCATACTGTTCTGCCTTTTTGCAGAGAACATCAACGAGTTCTGTAAGTTGCTTATAGAGTGCATCACACTCGTGACGGAGATAAAGACGAATATCAACTGCAACCTGGTCATTACGGCTTCTTGCTGTATGTAATCTCTTACCTGCTGAACCGATACGGGAAGTGAGTTCACCTTCAACAAAAGTATGAATATCTTCAGCATTTGGGTCAATTTCCAATTCTCCGCTTTCGATTTCAGCCTTGATTGCCTTCAAGCCATCAGTAATAGCGGTTAAATCTTCAGCAGAGATAATACCCTGAGCACAGAGCATTGCTGCATGAGCGAGACTTCCGTCGATATCCTCTTTGTACATACGGCTGTCGAACTTTATTGATGAGTTAAAATCGTTAGTTTTTGGGTCGATTTCCTTTGAAAATCTGCCTTTCCACAGTTGCATAATGTTTCTCCTATATTAGCACAATACGACAAAGAGAATTTTCCCTTTGTCGTTTGGTATATTTATTGTTACGGGTCGTCGAGACGCCGACCCCTACGTTTCATTACACAGAGTATAATGAGTACATATTTAATTTTGTAAATGTTTTTCGTTAGGCAATGTTGCCGAAACGAAGTTGTATCGGGTATACCACGAGTTGAAGGCAACGAAGCATAACGGAAAACAGGACAAAATTAGTTGTTTTCTCCACGCTGCTTATCAAGAAGTGCCTTAACCTTAATTGAAAGACCAAAGAGGTTGATAAATCCTGCTGAATCCTTCTGGTTGTATGCCCCACCGTCATCACCGAATGATGCAACATTTTCATCATAGAGTGAATATGGAGATGTGATACCTGCATTGATGATGTTACCCTTGTAGAGTTTGAGTTTAACATCACCTGTTACAGTCTTCTGTGTTTCGTCAACGAAAGCTGAAAGAGCTTCACGAAGTGGTGTGAACCAAAGTCCGTTATAAACAACCTCACCGAATTTCTGTGCTACAAGCTTCTTGTAGTGCTGTGTATCACGGTCAAGACAAATCATTTCGAGTAATTCATGTGCCTTGTAAAGAATTGCACCACCCGGAGTTTCATAAACACCACGTGATTTCATACCAACAAGACGGTTTTCAACGATGTCAAGAAGTCCGATACCGTTAGCACCACCGAGTTCATTAAGCTTTTCAACGATTGCAAGGCCCTTCATTTCAACGCCGTCAATAGCAGTTGGAACACCCTGTTCAAAATGGATTGTAACATAAGTTGGTTCATCAGGAGCCATTTCAGGAGAAACACTCATTTCAAGGAAACCAGGCTTGTTATATGTTGGCTCGTTTGCAGGGTCTTCAAGGTCAAGTCCTTCGTGAGATAAGTGCCAAACATTCTTATCCTTTGAATAGTTTGTTTCACGGTTAATCTTAAGAGGAATGTTGTGAGCCTCAGCATACGCGATTTCTTCTTCACGGGATTTGATATCCCATTCACGCCAAGGAGCAATAATTGCCATTTCAGGAGCAAAAGCCTTTAATGTTAGTTCAAAACGAACCTGGTCATTACCTTTACCTGTACAACCGTGACAAATAGCATCTGCACCTTCTTTGATTGCGATTTCAGCAAGTCCCTTTGCAATACAAGGACGAGCATGAGAAGTACCGAGAAGATACTGTTCATATTCAGCACCTGCTTTAAGACAAGGCCAGATATATTCTTCAACATATTCTTCTTTCAAATCAAGAACATAGAGCTTTGAAGCACCTGTTGCAATTGCCTTTTCTTCAAGACCATCAAGTTCAGTACCCTGACCAACGTCACCTGAAACTGCGATAACCTCACAGTTATTATAATTTTCCTTAAGCCAAGGGATGATAATTGATGTATCAAGACCACCTGAATAAGCTAAAACTACCTTTTTGATATCTTTCTTTTCCATTGTGTATTCCTCCGAAAAATTGAGTTATAATTTGTGCAAATTGCAGTATGGGTAATATTATACACGCTTTTTTTATTAAATCAAGTGTTTTCGCATATTTTTTAATGAATTTTTGTATTTTTATGCACTATTTCGCATATTTACTGAATATATATGCAGTTTTTATGCATTTTTATTACATATTTTGCATATTTTATGCATTTATACATTATATAGTGAATAAAATTGCAAAAATTATGGGACGATTCCACACCGTCCCATAAAATAATTAATCTTTGAATTCTACATTTCTGACCATTACATCACTTGCTGTAATAATATTACCCTTAGCATCCTTATCAACCACAAAAGTAATTCCATCACCAACATTGAGAGTAACGATTTCTTCAGCATCTTTTACGCCGATTTTAAAATAAGATTCGTTATCACGAAGCTTAATATAGAAGTATGTTTCTCCGCCTGTAATTACGCTTCGTATCTCTTCAACCATACCAACATAATGAATTTTTTCAACTTCGGGTTCATCTGGTGTTTCATCTTCACCCATTGAGTCAACATCAACATCTACATTAACACCATTTTTCTCAAGTTCCGCTGCATAGTTTTCAGTACACTCTGCAAGGCTTGAGCCAACACCAACTATTGTTGACTGTTCAACATTAACCATAGCATACATTTTAACAAGTTCACTTGCATCCTTAAGTGCCATAAAGTATGTTGGTTCACCACTTACATTGAGAAGAATAGGGAATGTTGCACGGTAGCTGTACTGCTGAACCTTACCCTGTGCAGATGTTCTTGCAGTTTCTTCGAGAGCACCTGCCTGCTGATAATAAACAGCTTCCTTTGTTCTCTGGTTAATAAGAACGAAACCGATAATTGACTGGTCGGAGCTTATAGATGTTACACCTGTGTACATATAAACGTCATCATTGAGTGCCAAATAGTTATAACCCTGACTTGTAACACGGACATTTTCCTGACCGATAATTGAGTTCCAGAAACCGTTGTTATATTTTCCGTAGTAATTATACTGCTGATTTACGATAGTTGCAGAGTAAATCTGGTCAAGCCATTGGAATTCCTTATCTGTCACAAACTTGTCAGTAGGAAGCTTTGTTGTACCGTCAAGACTTGTTGAAACAAGAGTTGTTTCACCTGTAATTGAGTCAACGATAATAGCACCCTGAACATCAGTACCACCGAAAAGACCGATTGTCTTATCAAGAACCGGTACAATCCAGTATGGTCTGCCACTTTCATCAATTTCAAATGATGGGTCACCAAGCATCAATGACGGATACTTGAAACGGACATGACGGATAAGATATTCATTGAAATGCTCTGCAGGTGAATATTTCATCCCTTCTTCCAGACGGACTGTTTCAGCCTTTTGAGTAGTCATATCAACGATAATATATGCAGGAATACCTTCCTTTGTATTCTTTAACCACTTGAAAACATCACCGTAATCAAGAGATTGAACACGGACAGGAGTTCCCTTATAGTTAATCTGTGTTGAGTAATATGAATTTACAACAAACTGTGAAACATAGTCGGAAAGTTCACCAAGTGCACGAGTTGCAATCATATTTGATGAATCCTTGTCAAGACGAGGAACACTCTGGAAGTCAACTTCTTCAATTTCCTCTGCAAAATTTCCTTCTTTAACATCGATAAGCTCTGCATAATCTCTTGCACGGAAAAGTTCCACACCTGTAAGATAACCGATACCAACAACAACCGCAAGAACAAGAATCAATGCAATAGGAATTTTAACCTTGTTTTTTGCATATTCCATATATTCGGGTTTGAAATACGCCTTTGAAACTATACCGAAAATACCGATATATGCCATAATCACAACTGCGATATAGATATAAAGCTCAAGTGCCTTGAAATTAAGTGCAGGAAGCATAAAATAATATGCAACAGCACCGACAACAAGAGTCAGCAAAAGACTGACAATCACTCTTTTAACCGTACTTCCTTTCGGGGTTTCAGGCATAACGCTTTTATTACCGAAATCAACATTAATTGGGTCCATAAAATTACCTCATTTCCATAATATGTTAATAGTATAGCATAAAAACATTGTAAAATACAACATATAAGTGCAAAATGCATCGTAGGGGTCGGCGTCCTCGACGACCCATTGTATTTTCAGGTTATCTGTTACGGGGCGTCGGGGACGCCGCCCCCTACGAACTTATATTATCTTTTTACAACATTCATTTAAACAGCAATTTTCGCAATCTGCTTTTCTGGCAGTACATACTGCTCTGCCGTGAAGCACTGCACGGTGGCAGAAATCATTACTTTCTTCAGGCGGAAGAATTTTTTTGAGTTCCATTTCTACCTTTTTAGGGTCTTTTGTATTTACAAGTCCCATTCTGTTGCTGAGTCTTATTAAATGTGTATCTGCCACAACAGCAGGTTTACCGTACACATCACCAACAATAAGATTTGCAGTTTTTCTTCCCACACCCTGAAGTGAAGTCAAATCCTCAATATTATCGGGAACAATTCCACCGAAATTATCCCTGACACCTCGTGCCATTTCAATAATATCTCTTGCTTTGACCTGATAAAATCCACAAGAGTGAATTATTTCCTCAATATCCTTCACATCAGCATTAACATAATCATCAAGAGTTCTGTATTTACTGAAAAGTGCAGGAGTTACCATATTCACTCTTGCATCTGTACATTGTGCAGAAAGCCTTGTTGCAACAAGCAACTCAAAAGGATTTTCAGCCACAAGAGAACAGATGGCATCGGGATATTCCTTTTTCAATCCTTCAACAAGAAGCTTTGCACGTTCTTTTTTAGTCATAAATTACTCCGGATAATTCATATTTTTTGGCAAACCAAGAAGATAATCTGCCGACACATTGAAATACTTACAAAGTGCCCTGATATCCTTCAAAGAAGGCTCTGTTGTACCTGTTTCCATAAACGAGATTTTTCTCTGTGTTACACCGAGAGCATTTGCCAAATCTTTCTGAGTTATTGTTGGGATTTTTGCATTTCTTAAATACTTAAGTCTGTCACTGAATTCCATTTTTCCTACATCCTTCAAACCGTCGTTTTCGCTACACGACATCAAAATAGCCTTATTATATTATCACAAAAACAATTTTTGGAAAAGATATAGAATAAAAATAACTATACAAACTTTATGTCAATTTTTTGTGAAAGTTCACAAAGTTTTTCAACATTTTCCACATTTTTCACATTTACCCTGCTTTTTTGGTTGTATTTCAGGTTTTAAGGGTATATAATTAATGTAATATTTTTTAAGGAATGATTACTATGCAAAAAGAAATAAATGTAAGAGAATTAAAGGATAATTTCGTCAAAATGATTAGCAATGATTGGGCATTACTCACAGCAGGTACAAGAGATGATTTTAACACCATGACAGTCAGCTGGGGTGGAATCGGCGAACTCTGGAACAAGGATGTCTGCTTCGTCTTCGTAAGACCACAGAGATACACTTACGAATTCATGGAAAAGAATGACTACTTTTCACTTTCATTTTTCGGTGGCGAATTCAAAAAAGAACTCGGCATCTGCGGTAGCAAATCAGGTCGTGACATCGACAAAATCGCAGAAACAGGACTTGCTCCTGTGGACCTTGAAACTGCAGTTGGTTATGAACAGGCACAAGTAAATGTAGTGCTTAAAAAGTTAGCATATCAGGATATGAAACCTGACGGATTTATTGACGAAAGCATTATGAAAAACTATGCTGATAACGACTTCCACAGAGTTTATGTTGGTGAGATTGTTAAAGTAACAGTAAAATAAGTTGAAAATAGTTGCTTAATCAGCTCCCTCTGTCTGACATGAGGGAGCTGTCTTTTTCGCTGAAAAATATAAAAGTTGAAAATTGAAAATGTAAAACGTAAAACGTTGGAATTACATTGTAGTTATAATATAAATCAGCGTCGCAGACCATTCATTTTTCATTTTGCGTTTTGCACTTTGCATTTTTTATTGACATATTTCCATTATAATTGTATAATTTATAGGATAATTTTTATAAAATAGGAGTAGTCTGTATGAAATGGACAGGACTTAATGAATTAAGAGAAAAATACCTTTCTTTCTTTGAAAGTAAGGAACATTTGCGTCTTCCAAGCTTTTCACTCGTACCTCAGGGTGATAAGAGTATTCTTCTTATCAACGCAGGTATGACACCAATGAAAAAATACTTTACAGGTGAGGTTACACCTCCTAAAAAGCGTGTTACTACTTGTCAGAAATGTATCCGTACACCTGATATTGAGAATGTTGGTAAAACTGCACGTCACGGAACATATTTCGAGATGCTTGGCAACTTCTCATTTGGTGATTATTTCAAGCACGAAGCAACTGCTTGGGCTTGGGAATTTTTTACAAAGGTACTTGAAATCCCTGAAGAACTTCTTTATGTCAGCGTTTACCTTGAAGATGATGAGGCTTATGACATTTGGACTAAAGAAGTCGGTGTTGACCCATCACACATGGTTCGTTTCGGTAAGGAAGATAACTTCTGGGAGCACGGTGCAGGTCCTTGTGGCCCTTGTTCAGAAATCTACTTTGACCGTGGTCCTGATAAAGGTTGTGGCAGTCCTGACTGTAAAGTAGGTTGCGAATGTGACAGATTTATCGAAGTATGGAATCTTGTTTTCACTCAGTTTGAAAATGACGGTAACAATAACTATACTCGTCTTGCTAATCCTAACATTGATACAGGTATGGGACTTGAGCGTCTTGCTACAATTATGCAGGATGTTGACAATCTTTTCGAGGTTGACACAGTTCAGAATATTATGAAGCACATTATTGATATTTCAGGTATTGAATATCATAAGGATGCTAAAAAGGACATTTCACTTCGTGTTATTACTGACCATATCCGTAGTACAACATTTATGGTTGGTGATGGTGTTCTTCCGTCAAACAGCGGTCGTGGATATGTTTTAAGAAGATTGCTTCGTCGTGCTGCTCGTCACGGTAGACTTATCGGTATCGACAGACCATTCCTCGCAGAGGTTTGTGAAACTGTAATCAAGGAAAATGCAAACGCATATCCAAACCTTGTTGAAAAGCAGGATTATATCAAGAAAGTTATCGCAATGGAAGAAGAAAGCTTCTATAAGACAATTGATAGTGGTTTAGGTCTTCTCAACGAAATGATGGCAAACTCAAAGGACAATGTTCTTTCAGGTGAAGATGCTTTCAAGCTTCAGGATACATTCGGTTTCCCAATTGATTTGACAAAGGAAATCGTTGCTGAAAACAATATGACAGTTGATGAAGAGGCTTTTAAAACTCTTGTAGAAGAAGCAAGAATGAAAGCAAAGTCGGTTAAGCGTGACGGTGCAGAAACAGACTGGAGAAACAGTGGCGTTTCATTCAAGGATGTTACAAAAACTGAATTTACAGGATATACAGAAAACAATACAGAGGCTACTGTTGTAGCACTTGTCAGTGATGGCGAAAGAAAAGATTTTGTTGAAGCAGGAGATGCAATTCTTGTTCTCAGTAAGACATCTTTCTATGCTGAAAGTGGTGGACAGGTTGGCGACACAGGTGTTATAACAATCGGTGACAGCACATTTGAAGTGACAAACACAACAAAGGATGCTGACGGTGTAGTTCTTCATTACGGTACACTTACAGGTGATGCTGTCAAGGTTGGCGACACAGTAGTTACAACATATAATGAAGAAAACAGAAAAGCAATTATGAGAAATCATACTGCCGCTCATCTTCTTCAGGCAGCACTTCGTTCAGTTCTCGGTACTCATGTTGAACAGGCAGGTCAGCTTGTAGATGCTAATGAAGTTCGTTTCGACTTTACTCATTTCACAGGTATGACAGGTGATGAACTCAAAGCAGTTGAAAATCTTGTAAATGAAGAAATCCTTAATGCAACAGAAATGCTTATCAAGGAAATGCCTATTGATGAAGCAAAAGCTATGGGTGCTATGGCACTTTTTGGTGAAAAGTACGGTGATGTTGTCCGTGTCGTTAAAGCAGGTGACTTCTCAACAGAACTTTGTGGTGGTACTCATGTTGACAACACAGGTAAAATCGGTCTTTTCAAGATTGTTTCTGAATCTTCAGTTGCAGCAGGTGTTCGTAGAATTCAGGCTGTAACAGGTAAAAATGTTCTTAAATATATTGATGAAAAGAATGAACTCCTTTATACAACAGCAGAAAGCTTTAAGGTAGGTAATGTATCTGCACTTCCACAAAAAGCAATTGCAATCGCAAATGACCTTAAGGCAAAGGAAAAGGAAATTGCAGCTCTTAAAGCAGAAATCAACTCATTCAAGACAGCAGGTATTATGGCAGGGGCTGTTGATGTTAAGGGTGTTCAGCTCGTTGTTTACTATGCAGGTGAGCTTGATGCAAACGGGCTTCGTTCAATGGCAGAAACAGCAAGAGATTCTGCACCTAACACAGTTGCTGTTATTGCAGGTTCAAATGCTGAAAAGGGTACTGCTTCATTCGCTTGTGCTTGTGGTAAAGATGCAATCAGCCTTGGTGCTCATGCAGGTAACATCGTTCGTGAAGTTGCTAAAATTGCAGGTGGTTCAGGTGGCGGTAAACCTGATATGGCTATGGCAGGCGGTAAGGATATTTCAAAGATTGACGATGCTTTGATGTCTGCTAATGAAATTCTTAAATCAATGATTAAATAAGGAGAAATTATTATGGATTGTCTTTTTTGTAAAATAGCAAATGGCGAAATCCCTTCAAATAAGGTTTATGAGGATGAAAAAATTCTTGCATTCCGTGATATTGCTCCTCAGGCTGAAACACATATTCTTGTGATTCCAAAGGAACATGTTGCATCTTCTGCCAATGATATTAATGCAGAAAACTGCGATATGATTGGATATATTTTCGCGAAAATTCCTGAAATCGCAAAACTCGGTGGTGTTGACAGTTACAGAATTATCAATAACTGTGGCGATAAAGCAGGACAGACTGTAAAACACATCCACTTCCACATTTTAAGTGGCGACAATCTTTCAGAAAAATTAGTGTAAAGGAGATGAGTATAATGAAAAGACCATTTGCTGTAATTGGCTTTTCAATGCTCACAACTTTCCTGATTATCACAAATATTACTCACAAGATGACTATTGCTCTTTTAACGGGAGCAGTAGTCATTTTTACTTTTATGCTTATCTTTAAAAGTTTAAGAAAATATCTTTCCGTCATTTTCGCCTTGTCAGGTGTGATTGTATTTACAATATCATTTATCTGTGCAGAAAAATATTATCTCGGTGAAATGAAAAAATTTGAAAAAGAACAGACAATGACGGGTGTTGTGTGTCAGATTCCTACGGAGTCTGACTATGCTTTTTCATACATAATTAAACCTGACGGTAAAAATTATAAAATCCGTTATGTAACAGAAGAAAACATCTTTTTGCGTGAAGGTGACTATGTGAAAATGTCCCTTATAAATAACCGGGATATCGAAGAAACAGATATACTGGAAAATTCGTTATCGTCGAAAGTTTATTTCACATTTTTTGAAGGTGATGAATGTAATATTGAAAAAACAGGCGGAACGAATTTTTATTACAGGAATGTGGGTGTGGTGAAAAGAGAGTTTTCAAAGATAATTATGAATTATCTGCCGGGACAAAATGGTATATTGGCAAAGGCTATAACCATTGGTGATAATTCGGAAATTGATGATATCACAATCAGTTATTTTAATTATTCAGGAACATCACATCTCCTTGTTATTTCGGGACTTCACCTGACACTCTGGTCTATCGGCATTATGAAATACCTCAACAAATTTTCAAGGACGAGAAGATATTCCACTTTGATTGGTCTTTTGTGTTTATTTGCATATTCATCAATAACAGGCTTCAGCGTTTCCGTAATCCGTGCAGGTGTTATGGTAGTTGCTGTGCTTATATCAAGACTATTTCGCCGTGATGCCGATAGTATAAATTCTATTGGTGTTGCGGTTACATTTATTCTTATGGAAAATCCCTTTGCACCGAAATCAGTTTCCCTTTGGCTTACGGTTTTATCAACTGTCGGAATTATAGCATATTCCGGTAAATTGCAAAGCTGGATAGAAGAAAAGTTCAGGAATAAACCAATTTCAAGGACACCGTTTTATTCTGCATTGTTCACAAATGTCGCCATCAGCTTTTCTGTATCTGTATTCACTCTGCCTGTTTTCATATATATACTCAAAATGATGCCAATAGCATCTGTTATTTCCAACTTTATTATGGTAAGTCCTGCTATGGTAATGATGATTATGACCGTATCGGGTGTTGTTTGTCATATTTTTCATCTTTATCCGTTTTCGAGAATATGCTTTTTCCTTACGGGTGCTATCGGAGAACTTATGCACTTTACTGCCGAGAAAATCGGTATGGCAAAATGGTCAACAATATCACTTAATCACAGATATTATAAGTATTTCCTTGTTGTACTGTTAATGGGTGTAATAATTGCTTTTGTTCTTAAAAAATATAATATAGATATACTTAAACATATCAGTATAGTTTTTACTGCTATCTTTTGCCTTGTTGCACTTTACTGTACTGTTTATGAATACAATACACCGTCTGTTGAATTGTTTTTCACATCTTCAGCACCGATAATTACAGTTTGTTCTGAAGGCGAAAGCATTCTTGTCGGATTGCAGGATAAAAAGTATATAAGGACAATCAGAGAAATGCTGAATGCACATAATGAAAAGCAACTTGATAATATTGTCGTAACGAAAAATGACGATACAACAGTTTCTGAACTTATATGTTTATATAGTAATTTCAGAAAAGCAGATACTTATTTTCCCGATGAAGCACCGTGGTTGTTCAGAGAAAACTCAACAAGTTTTGCAACGGATTTTTCTGTGTCTGAAAATGTAAATATCGACATAAATGACCTTGATTCAATAAAAATCAATATTAAAGACAAGAACATTTTAGTTGTTAATTGTAAAAAAACAGAAAATATCTATGAAAAAGCGAAAGTTTATGATATAATAATTTTGTATAACGATAACACAGGCGAAATTGAGAAGCTTTTAAGAGATAAACTTTCTCATTCCATGATTATTGGTTCAAAGGAAGGCAGAAAGGCATCAGTTTATATATAAAAAAAGGAGGTAGCATATGGCATCAATTTATGAAGCTGACCTGAAAAGACAGATAAAAGAAAAGAATATGTCAAACTGTTACCTTTTTTACGGTAGTGAAGACTATCTCAAACAGTTTTATACAGAAAAAATATGCAAAACCTTTGTGACAGAAGGTAGTGAAACATTCTGTCTGCGAAAATATGACGGAAAAGAAAACACTCTCGACGATGTTCTTGAAGGTGCGTCTTCTATGCCTTTTATGAGCGAATACTGTGTTGTAGTTGCTCGTGATTTTGCTCTTGATTCTTTAAATAATGATGATAAAGATAAATTGATTGTATTTCTTGAAAATCAGCCTGACACTTCAATCACAATTTTCTGGATGGATAGTCTTGAAGTTCAGCCAAAGGTTGCAAAATGGAAATGGGTAATTGAAAATTTTACAAAGCTTGCCACTGTTGTGGACTTTGAAAAACCAACAGGAAGAAATCTATTGAAGCTTATATGTGCCTATGCCTCAAAACAAGGCTGTATGATGAGTGAAAGCACAGCGTCATATCTTGTGGAAACATCAGGTGACAGCCTTAATGTGCTGTTTAATGAAATTCAGAAATCAGCCAATTTTGCAGGTCAGGGAAATGAGATTACAAGAGAATGTATCGATAGTGTTGCTGTCCGTTCTCTTGAAGCGAAAGTCTTTGATTTGTCAAAATTTATTTTGAATCATAACCCTCAGGGTGCTTTGGAGCTTCTGCATATTCTTATGATGCAGAAAGCAGAGCCTATTGATATTTTCGGCGTGATTTTAACTGCTTTTGTGGATGTTTACAGAGTTAAGGTTTCCACATCAGGTGGTGAAAGTGTCACTTATTCTGCAAAGATTTTTGATTACAGAAATAAGGAATTCCGACTTAAGAATGCAGACAGATATGCGAAAAACCTTTCAATGGAACAAATTCGTCAATGCTTTGATTGTTTTGCTGAAAGTGACAGAGCATTAAAAAGCACAGCCCAGTCAGGTGAACTTATACTTGAAAAACTTATAGTGAAAATTTCACTTATAATTGCAAGGTGACCGTTGTGATTAAGATAAATGAAGCAGTAATAGTTGAAGGAAAATACGATAAAATCAAGCTTTCGGGAATTCTCGACACAGTAATTGTAGAAACAGACGGGTTTGCGATTTTCAAGGATAAAGAGAAGCAACAGCTTATCCGTTTTCTTGCAGAAAAACGAGGAATTATTATTATGACCGACAGCGATTCTGCAGGATTTAAAATACGTTCCTTTATAAAGGGTATAATAAAAAATGATAATGTGAAAAATGTTTATATACCTGACATCTATGGTAAAGAAAAAAGAAAAACTGAAATGTCAAAAGAAGGCAAATTAGGTGTAGAGGGTATGGAAACACAGGTTATTATGAATGCTCTTGAAAAAGCAGGTGTGCTGTACTGTGAAAACAGTAAAAAAGAGGGCAGGGAAATAACACATACTGACTTTTTTGAAGACGGAATAAGCGGTGGCGAAAACAGTAGTGCAATCCGTAAAGCCTTTGCAAGAGAATTGGAACTTCCCGAAAAAATCAGTTCATCAGCACTTCTTAAAATCATAAACTCATATATGACTTATGATGAGTATAAAGAAGTTGTTGAAAAAATGAGCAGTTTGTAAATTTTAAAATTTGTATTTCCAAAATCAGGAAAATATGATATAATTATTAATCCACACACAAATTTAACGAATTTGAGGTATATATTATGCAAGTACAAAGCAGATTTCCTATAAACAAGCCTTTTTATGAGGTGCGTCATATTAGAGATTTTAAAGATTTGATTGACCAGAGTGAAAAACTCTTTTCTGAAAGACCTGCATATAAACTTAAAAATAAGGATAATGTTTACTACGAAGTTACTTACAATAATTTTCGTCATTCAATATATTATCTTGCAAACAGCCTTTTAAATGATGGCTACAACAGAACTCATATTGCTGTTGTTGGTGCTAACTCATATAATTGGTCTGTGACTTATCTTGCTGTAACTTGCAGTGACAATATTATTGTACCCATTGACAAAGAACTGACTCCTGATAATATGATGGATGTTATTAAGGATTCCGATTCAACGGTTCTTTTCGGTGATAAAAAATACATCAAGTCAATTGAAGCAAGAAAAGACCAGTTGCCTGAAGGCTTCCGTTTTATATGCTTTGATGATATCGGACTTGACGGTGTGGAATATTTTGAAAATTACATTGATACCGGCAGAGAGCTTTACAGAAAAGGTAAAATTCTTCTTGATAAGGTAACTGTTGACCCTGAAGCTACAACTGCGATTCTTTTTACATCAGGTACAACAGGCGTTTCAAAAGGCGTTTGCTTAAGCCAGAAGAATATCTGTGCCGTTGTTATGGGTGCTGCAGGATGTATCAAAATTACAGAACAGGACCAGCTTCTTTCAATTCTTCCTATTCATCATACCTATGAATGTACAGTTGGTTTCCTTTATATAATTTATTGTGGTGCTTGTATAGGCTTTAATCAGGGACTTCGTTATATTACAAGAGATTTCAAGGAAATAAGACCAACTGCATTTATTACAGTTCCACTTCTTATTGAAAAGGTTCATGCAAAGATTATGAAGAAGATGGAAGAAAAAACTGCAGGTAAGCTTATTTTTAAAGTAGGTAAATATGCATCTATTGCAAGTAGAGCAATGGGTATTAAAGGACTTAACAGAAAGCTTTTCTCTGAAGTTATTGAAACCTTCGGTGGCAGACTTCGTCTTATCGTAACGGGTGCTGCTGCTATTGACCCAAGAGTTGCTGAGGACTTCATGCACATGGGTATAGACCTTTATATCGGTTATGGTCTTACAGAGTGTGCCCCTCTCGTTGCTTGTAATAATGACAGACTTATGCTTCCTGACTCAATCGGTACTCCAATGCCGGGTGCAGAGGTTGCTATCTATAATCCTGATGCTTTGGGTGTTGGTGAAATTTGGGTAAGAGGACCAATGGTCATGAACGGTTACTATAAAAACCCTGAAGCAACAGCAGAGGTTATTACTCCTGACGGTTGGTTCAGAACAGGTGATATCGGTACTTGTGACCGTCATAATTGCTATAAGATTACGGGCAGAAGTAAGAATGTTATCGTTACTAAGAACGGTAAAAATATCTTCCCTGAGGAAGTTGAACTTTACCTTAATACAAACCCGATTATTGAGGAAAGTATTGTTTATGCTGATGATGTTGACGACGAAACTCTCGTCAGTGCTATGATTTATCCTAACTATGACCAGATTAAGAATAATCTTAAGCGTCAGGAAATCACAAAGGAAGATGTTGAGAGAACTGTTGATGAAGCAGTTAAGGATGTAAATAAAAAGCTTCCTAAATATAAGAAAATCAGAAGCTACGACATCAGCGAAGAAGAATTTGAAAAGACTACAACAAAGAAAATCAAGCGTCAGGCAAATATTGACAAGAAAAAGCAAAAGGCTAAAAACACGGTTAATACAGAGGAATAAATAAAATGATTTTAGGTCACGATAATAACGCAAATTATTCAAACGGTCTTTCAGTAATGGCTATTATGGCTTCACCTCGAAAGACAGGCTATACAGCAAAGCTTTTAGGAAGTCTTTTGCGTGAATTTCCAAAAGGAACAAATATTGAAATAGTTAATCTTTATGAGCTTAATCCAACTCCTTGTAATGCCTGTGGCTATTGCAAGGCAGGTAATGGATGCTCAAAAAAAGACCTTGAAGATTTCTTTAAAAAATTTGAAACAACGGATATTATTGTATTCGCAACACCAATTTATTTTATGGGTGTTCCTGCTCCGTTCAAGGCACTCATTGACCGTTTTCAGCGTTATTATGAGGCTCGTTTCCGTCGTAATATGCAACATCCTATTGCAAAGCACCGTAAGGCAGTTCTCATTGTAACAAGTGGTAGTGATGGCGAAATCGGTTATGAGATAATCAAGCATCAGCTTTTGCAGGCGTTTTCAGTTCTTAATATTGAACTATGTGGCGTGACACTTGCAAAAAATACGGATAAATGTGGTGTTGATAACACAGATGTTGACCGTGCAAGAGCATTATATTGGAAGGTGAGATAAATGGCAGTAATTAAAGTTAATCTTGAAAATTTTGCACAGGAAGTTTTAAAATCAGAAAAACCTGTTCTTCTTGATATGTATGCTGATTGGTGTGGCCCATGTATGATGATGGCACCTGAAATCGAGGCATATTCAGAAGAAACAGATAAAGTTAAAGTTTGTAAGCTTAATGTTGATGATGCAACAGATTTAGCACTCACTTACGGTGTTATGAGCATACCGACGGTGCTTCTTATCGAAAATGGTAAAGAGGTAAAACGCTTTGTCGGTGCAAAAGAAAAACATCAGATAGCAGAATTTGTTGGTGAATAAGAAAAAGTCCCAAGGAAATCCTTGGGACTTTTTAGTGCAAAATGCAAAACGCAAAGTGCAAAATGAATTATTAAATTAATTCTGTTGATTATATATAAATTATTCTTTATTAGATTTGTCCGATTTCAGATAAATATAATTACCGTTTTTTCATCAAATTTCAATTTGTAATCAAGAAATACTTGTGTATATAATTTGTTTGAACGGATAGTATCTTTAGAAATATAAATATATTGCATTTTTTTACAGTTGCCACGCCAATCAATCTCAATATCTTCAAGTTCACATTCTTTGCCAAAATTGTGAATACATAAATTGTTCCTACATTTCATAAATCTAATTCCTTAATAAATAATTTGGTTTTGCACTTATATAGGTGCAGAAATATAATATCATAAGGGTAAAATAATGTCAACAAATTGTTCTTATGTAAGTGCAAGGTGACATTATGAACGCAAATTATGAAAAAGAAATAGGCAACAGAATAAAAAGTATCAGAGAATCAAAAAATATGACTCAGGAACAATTGTCTGCTAAATTACAGACAATGGGATGCGATATAACACGAAGTGCTGTGGCAAAAATCGAGGTTGGTCAGCGTCATATTTATCCTGATGAATTGAAATGTATTAAAGAAATTTTTGATGTGTCTTTTGAAGATTTATTTTATTAAAAACATATATAAATATAAAAGGTGGAGAATTAACTCCACCTTTATTTTATTTGAAATTGTCACCTTGCCTCCCTTGTCAGAATGAGCCGAATAAATTTTGCTTTACATTTTATTAGAACACTTTATTTTTAAGCAGTTTTTTTGTAAGGCAATCTTGCCGAAACGAAGCTGTATTAGGTATACTGCGAGTTGAGGGCAAGCCAGTATCACGGAAAATATGCCAAAAAGATTAGAAAAGTCCGTCAATTTTGCCGTCGGCATCTACATCAATCTTGTATGCTGCTGGCACTTTTGGAAGTCCAGGCATTGTCATAATGTCACCTGTAAGGCAAACGATAAATCCTGCACCTGCGCTAAGCTTTACTTCACGGACTGTCATCATAAAGTTTTCAGGTTTACCGAGTTTTGTTGGGTCGTCTGACAATGAGTACTGTGTCTTTGCAACACAAACAGGGAGTTTATCCTGACCGAGTGTTTCAATATCCTTGATTGCTTTTTCAGCCGCTGCAGTGAAGATTACACCGTCTGCACGGTAAATTTCCTTTGCAATTGTGTTAAGCTTTTCTTTAATTGAAAGTTTTTCGTCATAAAGTGGTGCAAAATCTGCTTTGCCTTCGTCAATAACTGCACAAACCTTTTCTGCAAGGTCCATACCACCTTCGCCACCTTTAGCGAAAACTTCAGCAAGGGAAACAGGCACTTTCATTTCTTCACAGAATTCTTTAATATAAGCAATTTCTGCATCTGTATCTGTATGGAATTTGTTGATAGCAACTACAACAGGAACATTGTATTTTCTCATGTTTTCAATATGAGTTTTAAGGTTTACGATACCCTTTTTAAGTGCTTCAACATTTTCTTCCTGCAAATCTGCACGAGCAACGCCACCGTTGTATTTAAGAGCACGGATAGTAGCAACAACAACGATACATTCAGGCCTAAGACCTGCATAACGGCACTTGATGTCAAGGAATTTTTCAGCACCAAGGTCAGCACCGAAGCCCGCCTCTGTGATGCAGTAATCAGCAAGTTTGAGAGCAAGCTTTGTAGCAGTAACAGAGTTACAACCGTGAGCAATATTTGCGAATGGTCCACCATGCATAATTGCAGGTGTATTTTCAAGGGTCTGTACAAGATTCGGCTTGATAGCATCCTTTAAAAGTGCTGCCATTGCACCAACTGCATTAAGGTCCTTTGCATAAACAGGAGTGTTATCGAGTGTGTATGCAACAAGAATGTTGCCAAGTCTTGTTTTAAGGTCTTCGATATCAGTTGCAAGACAGAGAATAGCCATAATTTCACTTGCAACAGTAATCATAAATCCGTCTTCACGAGGCACACCGTTTACTTTACCACCAAGACCAACGATAACATTACGGAGAGCACGGTCATTCATATCAAGACAACGCTTAAAGAGAATTCTTCTCTGGTCAATGCGAAGGTCATTACCCTGTTGCATATGATTGTCGATAATAGCACAAAGAAGGTTGTTAGCAGCAGTAATAGCGTGCATATCACCTGTAAAATGAAGGTTGATGTCTTCCATAGGAATAACCTGTGAATATCCGCCACCTGCAGCACCGCCTTTAACACCGAAAACAGGTCCCATTGATGGCTCACGAAGTGCGATACAAGCATTTTTGCCGATTTTATTCATAGCCTGACCAAGACCTACTGTGATAGTTGTTTTACCTTCACCTGCAGGAGTCGGGTTGATAGCAGTAACAAGAATGAGTTTTCCGTTTTCTCTGTCTGCATATTTCTTGTTAAGAGAAAGTGGAAGTTTTGCCTTATACTTACCATAAAGCTCAAGGTCATCTGTGTCAATGTTAAGTTTTTTTGCAATTTCCGTAATTGGTAAACAAGGTGTTTGCTGTGCAATCTGAATGTCTGAAAGCATAATAAAATCCCCCAAATTATATTCAATTTATTAATTTCACTATTTAATGCAAAATGCAAAGCGCAAAATGTCGGAACTGCGTTGCGATTATTATAAATAAGCTTCGCAGATATGCCTTCCCCTTGAGGGGAAGGTGGATTTGCCGTAAGGCAAAGACGGATGAGGTGGAATAATTTTAACAGATACTCTGTATCCTACACCTCATCAGTCACTTCGTGACAGCTTCTCCTCAAGGAGAAGCCTTATTTATTTTACTGTTTAACTTCATCATCATTTCCTTTGTCGGTGTGTCCATGTGAGCAAAAGGAAACGGGATATTCATACTGTCATATTTTGTCTGACATATTTTTTTGAATGGTAATAGTTCGACTTTATCAATGCAACTGTATTTTTCCACAATTCCATTGAGTTTTTCTATATTTTTCTCATCGTCGTTAAGTGTAGGAATAATTACCTGACGAATAGTTGCAGGAATTTTCTGTTCATTAAGATATTCCAGAAATTCCATTGGTTTATTTATTGAACAACCGACATTTTCTATATACAAGTCATCATCTGTATATTTTATATCAAGCAACACTCTGTCAGTTTCTGTAAGCAGTTT
This sequence comes from Candidatus Fimenecus sp., assembly GCA_045593555.1. Classification (GTDB taxonomy): domain Bacteria; phylum Bacillota; class Clostridia; order Oscillospirales; family Acutalibacteraceae; genus Fimenecus. Next base: position 46,868 of record JAZNWU010000002.1, read on the forward strand.
TTTTACTGACTCATTTAATATGCTACCTGATGTGTCAAGGCAAGTGTTGATGCCGTTTTCGTGACAAAGCCTGAATACTTCATAGCTGAAATCTGCTTGTAAAAGTGGTTCGCCACCTGAAAGAGTGATTCCACCTTTTTCCCCGAAATATTCACGATAATTCAAGGCTTTTTTTACAATTTCTTCTGCTGTAAAAGTCTTTTCACTCGTCATTTCCCAAGTATCGGGATTGTGACAACACTTACAACGAAGATTACATCCTTGTAAAAACACTACAAAGCGTAATCCGGGTCCGTCAACCGTACCAAGGCTTTGGATAGAATGAACTTGTCCAATCATCACATTGCCTCGTGGAATGTTCGGCTGATTACTTCTCTCTGCTGTGCCTTTGAAAGTTTATTGAAATTAACAGCATATCCTGAAACTCGGATAGTAAGGTTAGGATATTTTTCAGGATTTTCATAAGCATCCATAAGTGTTTCACGGTTAAGCACATTTACATTTATATGATGTGCCATTTTTGCAAAATATCCGTCAAGGATTGCAACAAGATTTGTTATTCTCTCGTCATCATCACGACCAAGTGCTTCAGGAGTGATTGAGAATGTATTTGAAATACCGTCACGACAATCGTCATAGCTGATTTTTGCAACTGAATTAAGAGATGCTAATGCACCGTTTTCTTCACGGTTATGCATTGGGTTTGCACCCGGAGCAAATGGCTCTGCATTTTTTCTGCCGTCAGGAGTAGCACCTGTGTTTTTACCATACATAACATTTGATGTGATTGTAAGTACAGAAAGAGTATGAACTGCATTTCTGTATGTTGGTGTTTTGCGAAGTTCAGTAATTACACGGTGTGTCATGTCCTTTGCAATAAGGTCAACACGGTCATCATCATTTCCATATTTAGGGAATTCACCTGTTGTCTTGAAATCAGTAATAAATCCGTCAGCATCTTTTACAGGCTTAACATCTGCAAATTTAATTGCACTAAGTGAGTCAGCAACAACTGAAAGACCTGCAATACCGAATGCCATAAAACGCTCAACATCAGTATCGTGAAGTGCCATCTGAATTTTTTCATAAGCATATTTATCGTGCATATAGTGGATAACATTCATTGTATTAACATACAAATGACTGAGCCATTCAATGTAAATCTGGAATCTTTCCATAACATCATCGAAATCGAGTTTTTCACAGTCCATAACATCCATCTGTGGACCTATATGCATCTGACTTGTTGTATCATAACCACCGTTAATGGCAATAAGTAACAATTTTGCAAGATTACAGCGAGCACCGAAGAACTGCATCTGCTTACCAACCTTCATTGCAGAAACACAACAAGCAATAGCATAATCGTCACCGTAATCAGGACGCATTACATCATCATTTTCATACTGAATTGAGTCAGTATCCTTTGAAACCTTTGCACAGAATTTCTTGAAATTTTCAGGGAGCTTTGTTGACCACAAAACAGTAAGGTTTGGTTCAGGAGATGAACCGAGAGTATAAAGAGTATTGAGCATACGGAAGCTGTTCTTTGTAACAAGAGTTCTTCCGTCCTCACCCATACCACCAACTGCTTCGGTAATCCACATTGGGTCACCACCGAAAAGTTCGTTGTATTCAGGAGTTCTTAAATGTCTTGCAAGACGAAGCTTAATTACGAAATCGTCCATTAACTCCTGTGCACTCTTTTCTGTAAGAACACCTCTTGCAATATCTCGTTCAATATAAATATCGAAGAATGTGCTGACTCTACCAAGTGACATTGCAGCACCATTCTGTTCTTTAATAGCACCAAGGTAAGCAAAATATGTCCACTGAATTGCTTCACGAGCATTTTTTGCAGGCTGACTTATATCATATCCGTATGACGCAGCCATTTCTTTAAGATAACCTAAAAATGCAATCTGCTGATAAAGTTCTTCAAAAAGACGAATCTGGTCAGTATTGAAATTACCACTTGCTCTTGCTGCCTTATCCTTTTTCTTTTCCTCAATAAGCTTATCAACACCGTAAAGAGCAACACGACGATAGTCACCGATAATTCTTCCACGACCATAAGCATCAGGAAGTCCTGTGATTACATGACATTTACGAGCTGCACGCATTTCGTCAGTATAAGCGCGGAAAACACCGTCATTGTGAGTTGTTCTGTATTTAAATTCTTCTTCAACTTTATCACTTAAGTGATATCCGTAAGCCTCACAAGCCTGACGCACCATTCGCATACCACCAAAAGGATTGACACCACGCTTTAATGGTCGGTTAGTCTGAAGACCTACAATCAACTCATTTGCCTTATCAACATAACCGGGTAAAAAAGTTGTAAGTGAAGATGCATTCGTTACATCAATATCAAGGACACCGCCATACTGTCTTTCAAGAGCGAAAAGAGAATTTACCTTTTTCATCATAGAGTCAGTACGAGGAGTCGCACTCTCAAGGAATGAAGCATCACCCTTGTATTCTTTATAATTGAGCTGAATGAAATCACGAACATTTATTTCATCCTGCCATACGCCTTTTACAAATCCGTTCCAATTGTTGTGTTCCATAGATTTCCTCCTGTAAAATATCAGAAAACAAAAATGAGCAATTCAACTGAAAAAAATAAGTTGAATTGCCCAGACGGTCGGCTTAATGCAGTTCGCGTTCCCTTGTGGTAACCCACAAAATCCGTCAGTTACGCAAACCAACTATATCTTGTGATTAAATTATACAGTCAGCACTATATTTTGTCAAGTAAAATTACTTGAGTATCGGAGTGTTATTTTTGTCGAATTTCACTATTTTTACTCTTGCGTGACGACATGGGTCATAGAGTGGTTCATCACAATACGAGCCACATTCTTTATCGAAATGTGAAAACGGTCTTGCGTGATAAACGATTAACTGAATTCCGTTTTCGTCAACCACAAAGCTGTTATGTCCCGGTCCTGCCTGGTCGATTAAATCACTTGTCTGCAAAGCAGGTTCACTGTCTTTTGTCCAGTTATTTATATCCATTAAATCAGCATTTCTGTCGGCATAAACTTTACCCATACAGTATTCCTCACCTGTTCCCGATGCAGAGAAGAAAACATAGACTTTATCATCTGTTTTAAGTACGGCAGGCCCTTCGTTTACTCTGTGACGGATTTTTTCCCAATCGTATTCAGGCTTTGTGAGAAGAATTGGTTTATTAATAAGTTTCCAAGGTTCTGTTGGGTTAATTTCTGCCATAAAAAGTGATGAATCACCAAGCTTTTCTGCCCATACAAGATAATGCTTACCGTTATTTTCAAAGTACGTCATATCAAGTGAAAATTCAGTAAAGGACTTGTCGTCACCCTCACAAGGCTCAATTTTACCCATTTCAATCCACTTGTCATTTATCGGGTCTTGACCCTCACACATAAGCACAAAAGGACGGATGTTCCATATTGCTTCTTTTTCACCTGCAGCGAAGAAAATGTACCATTTACCTGCTATGTAATGAATTTCAGGTGCCCAGATATGCTTTGACATAACACCTTCATTATGTGCTTTCCATATTGTGAATTCTTCTGCAGTTGCAAGTCCAATTACAGTTTCACTTTTTCGCAGTATTATTCTGTCATAACCTGCATCAACATTCATATATGCAGGATAACTTGCAGTAAAATAATAGTTTCCGTCAGGACCTTTCATCACATAAGGGTCTGCACGCTCAGGTATAAAAGGATTAGGATAGTTCATAATGTTCTCCTTATGATTTGCAAATCACAGTTAAAATACTGTTTGATTTTACTGTAATAGTATCTGTGAAATCACCGTTATAAATCTCGTTAAGGTAATCTTCATCAACTGACTGAATGACTTTCATTTCGGTAAAATCACCGTTAATTGTGAATTCTCTTTCGTCACCTTCATTTACAACAACAGTTACTGTTTCGTCGTTTGGTGTTAAGAATGAAAAAACATTAAAATCATTATTTTCATCAGGAAAATAGCCGTTATCAAGACAGATAGAATTTACAGGAATAAATTTTGCAAAATGAGCAAATCCCCAGTATCTTCGTGCTACATACCATTCTGAAAAGTCATTTGTCGCAGTTATTGTTGCATCTGAATAGTCATTTCCGTCTTCCTTAATTGAAAACTGATTAACTGCAACCCAGGAGGTCCAGCTTTCTGCACCTGCAAAGATTAAATCCTGACCGATAATTCGAGCAGTAATCAATGCACCTTTAAAATTCTTTGTATGACTCTTATTCGGCAATTCGCACCATTCACTCATATCAAAACGGAACTGTGGATACTTTTCTACAATTTCCTTTTTAAAATCAAGACGGATATTTGGGTTATTATCATCGTGATATGAATGATAAGCGAAAACGTCCATTACTTTCATAATGGTTTCGTCAGCAGTAATTGCCTTTATGTATTCAGGTGTAAGTCCCATCATTTCGCCACTTTCAGGACCATAAAGTTTAACATTCATTCCCCTTTTGAGAATTTCTTCGGCAAAAATGCGATATACAGCCACCATTTCCTCTGTTTCGTAGTGACAGCCTTCCTGCCACACATAACTTCCTCCCCATTTCCATTGGGGTTCATTGATTGGACTTACATATTTTACAGGAAATCCCATATCAATAAGTGCCTGAGTACAGGTTAAGAAATAATCTGCAAATTTTCTGTAATTTGACATTGGCAAGTTACAAGTATGGTACATAAGACTACCCGATGCCTGTCCCGTTGAAGTGTGTGCATAATGAGGTGAATTTGCAAAAACAATAAGAGTATCAACATTGCCTTTATCGAAGCATCGTCTCATCATACTGACAGCAGTTTTATCGGCAGTAAAATCATATTCCCCTTCTTCTTTTTCACGGTCATATTTATAAAAGCTTTCAGTTACACGCCAAGGGTTTTTTACACGACAATTTTCAGGGTCTGTGCCACCACCGATATTATAACGATAAATATTGAGTCCAAGACCTGAATCGCCATATAAAAGTTCTGCAATTTTCTCTGCTGCCTTTTCGTCAGCGCAATACTGACTCCACCAACAAGCAGATGTCCCCCACCCTTTAAGTGTTTGTAGCTTTTTTATTTCTCTTAAATCTATTTTCATAACAATCCCCACTTTATGAAAACTTTTTCTTAATTATACCAATTACAAACCGATATGTAAATAAAAAAATAAGACCATAGAAAAAGATGGTCTTTGACAGATTGGAGTCTATCGGGATGTTTTGTGTCATTCTGAGGAGTGTAACGACGAAGAATCTCTGTTGGTTTTATGGTTCACTTTGGAAAAGATTCTTCGCTTCGCTCAGAATGACATACCAATTAACTAATCCATACAAATTATAATTTATCAAAAAATCTCGGGTTTGAATCCCAACAATCATAATGAAAAAAGCAGTCACTACAAAAATAGTAACTGCTTTTTTTGGCTGGGGAATAGGGATTCGAACCCCAACAAACAGAGTCAGAGTCTGTCGTGCTACCGTTACACTATTCCCCAACGAGCAAAGATAATTATATATGAATGATTTGAGATTGTCAAGTGTTTTTTTAAGAAAAATACAAAAAATTAATTGTCATTCTGAGCGTTGCGAAGAATCTCTCAAAAGAAATATACTCATTAACAGAGATTCTTCGTCGTTTCACTTCTCAGAATGACATAAAATCGTTTTGCACTTTTTATGGTTGATTTACTACACCTGCGAAAAGAGGTAAACCATCTTCACTAGTTACAACAAAAATAAACGGTTTGTCAACAACAAAATCAATTTCGTCCTCCGGTGGCATTGTTGCACCCGGAACAAACATAACAGTATATGCAGTTGCTGTTACGCCCTCTTCATCAATAGCTACACGCACTCCGTGTTGTGCATTCGAGATATACATAGGTTCGTTGTAATCTTCGCAAAGCGAACTGAAATCAGATTTTGTATAGTCAAAGCAATTTTTTACACCAAGATTTTGCAGACCATTCTTCAAATCAAAGCTTGAAGATACATCAAATCTTGGAATTGAAAGATTTACTTTAAGTTGTTTTTTGTTTTCCCAATTACCATTACAAGTCATAAATGACAATGCTTTATTATCAGTAAGTAAATCATCAACACTTACATTTTTATCAGGAAGTATAAACCACATTTTTCCACTTCCTTCTAAATCTTTACCTACTGCAGAAAATTTATCACTCCAATAATACACCCCGTCATAATCCGTTTGATTCATAAAATCACAGGTAATATCACCTTTTGCAGAATGGAAAACACTTTCTTTAGTGTAAGACTCCGAAAATTCATAACCCCACTTTGCCTGATAGAATATGGTTGTTGCCAATGCAATTACGGTTTTTGAATCAAGTTCAATTTCTTTTATTTCATTGTTTAACATTCCACCTGTCTGTTCATTGAGCCATTTTTGTAATGCTTTATTCACCTCTGGAGAACCCATTTTCCCTTGATATGTAGATGCGTAATAATTTGTAGCAAGAGTATTAATGATTTTTTTATTAAAGTTAATACCTTCGTTAAGCCACAAGGAACTTGCAAGAATGCTTGTAACAGCACCATCATCACTATAATTTGCATTCCAGACTGAATTTGCCTGTTGACGCAATTCTTCAATGTTTTTCGCACCTATCAAATCGAGAATTTGCTGACGACTTTCTCCATCGGTGATTTCAGCCGTCATAGCAAGTGCCATATATACATTTAATGGAGAATAAAGTTTATTTGAATTTCCTGAATTTGAAAGAAATTCCCCATAAGTTTTCTTGAAAAAAGGATAAAGATTTTGTCCAGCACCGTAATATGCTCTGCGTTCTTTCTTACTCTTTTCCCATGCAGATACTTGAAGCATATTCATTTCGCTTTCAGGGTATTGAGCCATTCGTGGATATCTTGCAAGTTTCACACTTAAAAACATAGGCTTTAACGGATTGTCATCATCAGGCGGTACAATAATCGGTGATGATGGTGTTACTGTTGTATCGTCAACCTTTGAACTGCTTGGTTCTGTTGAATTATTCGGTTCAGTCGGCTCGCCCGGTTCTGTTGAACTGCTTGGTTCTGTCGGTTCTCCCGGTTCTGTTGAATTATTTGGTTCTGTTGAGTTTTGTACATCCGATTGTGTTGTTTGTTCAACTATTGGATTTTCTATTATAGGCTTATCTTGTTTTAAAAACGGAACAGCTGCAAATGCAATAAGAAAAACTGCTGCGACAGCTGCTAAACATTTTATAAAAAGCAAGTTATTTTTTGGCTCTTTTACATCTGCCTGTGCAATCAAATCGCTGTCTATCATACCGATAGCATCTATCAATTTATCTGATTTCATTTTAACATTCCCTCCTCTTCAAGGTGAGAAACTATCTTTTCTCTCGTACGTTTTAGCATCATTTTCACTTTACTTTGTCCATAACCATATCTTTTGGAAATTTCAGTTATGGAATCAAAATACCAATATCTTCTCAAAAAAACATTACATTCATTCGTTGGTAGTATTCTGAGAAAATCTGATATTTTCTTTGCCATTTCTTCTGCCTCAAGCTTGTCATTGATGGTGTTTTCATCAGAAATGCAGCCTTCAAGTTCGTTAAGTGACAGCTGAAACTCTCCGCCACCACGCTTATTTGCAGTTTTCTTTCTCCACTTATCAATAGCTTTCTGTCTTGTTATCATTCCTAAATACGCAGAAAGGATTTTTGGCTTTTGTGGCGGAATTGTTTTCCATAATTCTAAATATGTATCATTCTCACATTCCTCTGCATCTTCATTGTTATTTAAAATACGGTATGCAATAGAGTGACAATAATTTCCATATTTTACTTTGGTCTCATTTATTGCAGACTCATTTCTTTGCCAATATAATTCTACAATTTTAGAGTCGTCCATAAATCCACCCCCGAATTCATTTTTGAAAGTCCTTTCACCTATATAAACGCAAAAAAACGATTTTGGTCACAAAAAAATTAATGGCAGGCGTGGAAGCCTGCCACTACGCGTTCGTTGTTACTCTCCATTCATTTCCTTTAACGTCATCTCAATTCCGTCTGCTATTGCTTTTGCATATTTTTCAATGTTTTCATCGTATTTTTTGTTATCGTCTTTACTTGAAATGAATCCTATTTCTGCAAGTACCGATGGCATTTTTGTGTTTCTGTTTATGTAATAGTTCATATCTTCGCCATCACGATAACCGGAATAAATTCCACGATTTTTCATTATTCCCAAAGTATCAAAACAATCAAGAATATTCTGTGCTAAAAGGTTATCGTCAGTAGGATTTGAGGAGTGAACCCACATTTCAACACCTGTAGCGGACGGTGATGAGCTTGAATTTCTGTGAATGGAAACAAAAAGTGACGCTCTCGCCTTATTTGCAATTTTGCATCTGTCGGCAAGGGACACGTCGCTGTCATCATCACGAGTCATAACAACCGTATATCCTCTTTCCTCAAGAATATCTCTTACAAGAAGCGAAAGTCTTAATGTGTCGTTTTTCTCGTATCTGTTCCCGAGAACTGCACCTGAACTTGTGCCACCGTGACCCGGGTCAATACACACGGTCTTTTCATCAGGGACAAAGTTCAGTTGTTTTAGATAGTAAACCGTTTCTTCTCCACCGACAACAATCAATGCAAAAACCACACAGATAGCTAAAGTAAATAAAGCAATTATGGGGAAAAGAAAGGTTTTACGGTTATTATGTTTTTCTCTGATTTTATTCATATTAAAGATTCAAAAATTTCTCCTTGATTTCGGACGCTCTGCCACAAGTCATTCTGCCTTCAGGACACGCACTCACAAAACAGCTTGGACCATAGAAATTGAAAATTACAGGCTCAATTGCACGAAGCTGTTTAAGTGCATCAACAGCATATTCCTGAATTTCCCATTGAGCACGGGTACAAGAACGAAGTCGCATAAATAACATAAGCTGTCTTGCATTCATAGTTGTTACAATATCAAGTGTATTACCTGAAAGCTGATAATATACCAGAAGTTCTTCTGCTATACCGAGATTTTTAAGTCTTGCATATTCTTCTGCAGTTTCCTTGAATGCATTTTCATATTTTGCCAGAAGTTCAGGCTTATCCTTTAAAACAGGTGGAATTATATAACTCATTCTGTCTGTTTTTGTAAGTTCAGGAATCTCAATTGACTGAATTCTGTGACGAGCAAAATGAGTGATACAAGAAAGTGAAACATTGTTAAATCTGAGTGTATAATTTGCACATTCGAGTGCTCTTGGTCTTTTACACTTAACAACAGCCTCAACAATTTTCTTTGTTGTATCTTCGTCAGCGATAATCTTTTCAATCTGCTCTGTGCTGTAATTCTTGCCTGAAATAAGAGCATTTCTCGCAACACATTTTGAAGCATCAGGAGTATATGCCAACAACTCAACAGGTTTTTCAGTGTGTTCAGGCTTAATATCAATAAATGAAAGGTCAGGAACATCGTTTGAAACTCTGTCAGGATTAAAGCTTGACATAATACCCGGTGCTCTTTCCTTTGCCTGTTCATAAAGTTCAAGTCCTAATTTCTTGATTTCAGGATATTTTGCACCTCTGCCACAAATCATAGCAGTAAGCATATTAAGAAATTCTCTGCCATTTACTGAGCAGAAGAAATTACTGTAAAGGCAATATGGCAATACAAAACGAGCATCTTCACGAAGAACACCATTTGCACAAAGTTCATCATAAAGTGAGAACATCTTACTCATATGTGCTTTATATGATGCTTCAATCTCTGCATTGTTGAATTCAGGAACATAAAAGCCTGCATCACTAAAGTTTACATATCGTCTTGACTTAACTGTATATGATGCAAGTCTGAATTCGATAATAAACTGTTCAACAACTGCAGTGACATTCTGGAATGCAAGCTGAAAATATGTATGCTCAACCGTACTTGTATGACCGGAAGCAGTTACCTTACCGATAAGATTTGCATTTTTCTCCTTATCCTGAGATTTATCCCAGATTGATAATGCAGTACCTTCCTGAGTTGATATTCTACCACTTGCAGCAGTAACTTTTTCGTCAGTATCTGTCATACCAATAATCAAAGCCTGACTTTTATTGTAATCGTATGCCATTAATATCCCTCTTTACAATATATATTGTGTAAATTGTAGCATAAAAAGGATTGGTATGCAATAATTGTTTTAAAATTGACAAATCGGAGTTTGTGGGGATGTTTTGTGTCATTCTGAGGAGTGTAACGACGAAGAATCTCTGTTGGTTTTATCGTTCACTTTGGAAGAGATTCTTCGCTTCGCTCAGAATGACATACCAATTTATTCTCCTCGATAAATTATAATTTGTTTTACTTTTATAATTTCACATTTTATTTGCACTTAATATTGTATTATTAAAACTTTTTTGTTATAATGTACTTTGTATAATTATGAATAGTGGTGTATTATGTTATGAACAGAAAAATGATTGTAATTGAAGGTCTTGACGGAAGCGGAAAATCCACACAGGTTGAGCTTCTTAAAAAGAAGCTTCTTGAAAATAATGTTGAACTTCGTCAGATAAAGCTTCCTGACTATGACAACAAGTCAAGCACACTCGTAAAAATGTATCTTAACGGTGAATTCGGCAGTAATCCGGCCGATGTAAACATCTATTCTGCATCACTTTTCTATGCAGTTGACAGATATGCAAGTTATAAGAACATCTGGGGTGATGACTACAACAACGGAACACTCATTCTTGCTGACCGATACACAACATCAAATGCTGTTCATCAGACTGTTAAGCTTCCAAAAGAAGAATGGGACAAGTATCTTAACTGGCTTTTCCATACAGAATATGAAATGATGGAAATTCCAAAGCCTGATGCAGTTATCTATCTCGATATGGATGTGGATATTTCTCAACGACTTATGTCAAAAAGATATAATGGTGAAGAAACTAAAAAGGATGTTCACGAAGCTAATGTGGAATACCTTAAATCTTGTCGTGAGGCTGCACTTTATACTGCAGAAAAATTCGGTTGGAATGTAGTCAAGTGTTTTGACGGTGACGAACCATTATCAATAGAAGAAATCGGAAATACTATTTTTGGTATTGTTAAGGAGATTATTTAATGAATTTCCATACGCCTACCCTTTCGGATAAAGAATGGGTTGAAGAAGCCTTTTTTAAAGGACAGACAGATTGCTGTGAATACTGTTTCGGCAATATTTATATGTGGTCTGACATATATGACAACAGAATACTCAATGACAATGGCATTTTTGTTTCTGCCGATTTTACTGACAAGCCTGTTTTCTGCTATCCAATCGGTGACGGTGACAAAAAAGCAACTATCGAAAATCTCATTGAATATGCGAAAAACAACAGGATTGAATTGGAATTTTTCGGTATGACGGAAAAGGATAAAGACGAATTAAATTATCTTTTCCCAAATCAATTCCGGATAGAAGAAACAAGAGATTTTTTTGACTATGTTTACAAATCAGAAGATTTAGCGAATTTACAGGGAAGAAAATATCACAGTAAGAAAAATCACGCTTCATATTTCGAGAAAAATTTTGATTGGAAATATGAGCCTATAAATAAAGATAATATTGAACAATGTTTACTTCTCAACAGCCATTGGGAAGGCTTGAATTTGCAGAAAAACCCTGAAGAAATAACTGACGAAAGTCTTGCAATTCAAAAATCATTAAAGAATTATTTTGATTTAGATTTTGAAGGTGGAGTGCTTACAATTCAAGGCGAAATTGTTGCATTCACATTTGGTGAAAGACTTAATGACAACACCTTCTGTACCCATGTTGAAAAAGCATACGGAAATGTCCGTGGTGCTTACCAGATGATAAATCGAGAGTTTGCACGACAGCTTAAAGACAGATATGAATTTATCAATCGTGAAGAAGATACGGGTAGTGAGGGACTCAGACGAGCAAAACTTTCTTATCATCCTCACAGATTAATTATTAAGTATTCAGCAGTATATAAGGGATAGTATATGATTACTTTTGCTGACAAAAACGACAAAACTCAATTAGAAAAAATGTGGCAAAGCATTTTTCTTGAAGACATTCAGGTTGTGAACGAGTTTTTTGAAAACATTTATGGCACAACTGTGACACCCGTTATAAAAATTGACGGTGAAATTGTTTCATCATTATTCTTACTTGATTGCAGAATCGGTGAATACAACGGGAAATGTGTTTACTGTGCCATGACGAAATATGCTCACAGAGGCAAAGGGTATATGAAGATGCTTCTCGATTTTTCATATGAGTATTGTAAAGAGAACAATTTTGATTTTCTCTTTCTTGTCCCTGCTGAAAAGTCTTTGTTTGACTACTATGAAACCTGTGGTTTTTCAAAATTTGGCATAAGCAGAGTTCATACTATAAATGATACAATTCCAACTCAAAGAGAATTGTTGAAATGTGACTATAATATTGAATTTGACAGCTCAGTCACAGAGTATTGGAACAAGACCTGCACCATTTATGGTGGTAAGATAACTGATTTCGGACTTGTCTTTGATGACGAAGAAACAGTTATCCGAAATGCAAAGGGAAATTATGACAACATTCCTGAAAAATATAAAAAATCAGGCACAATTATAAAAGGTAACCTAACTTTTGGTGAGGACTACTCACCTGCTATGATAAAAACTGAAAACGACAAACTGAAGAAAATTGATTGTTATATCGGCATTACTTTAGAGTAGGAGTAAAACTATGATTTATGTTTTTTTAGCACAAGGATTTGAAGAGATTGAAGCATTGGCAGTAGTCGATGTACTTCGTCGAGCAGAACTCGATGTTATAACTGTTGGTGTCGGTGAAGATTTTGTGATTGGTTCACATCAGATTCCCGTTGCTGCTGACATTCGTGATAAAAATCTTGTCCTTGACGAAAAAGTTGAAGCTATTGTTCTTCCGGGTGGTATGCCGGGAACATTAAATCTTGAAAAAAACGAATATGTACAAAAAGCCATTGATTGGGCTGTTGAAAATGACAAATTAGTCTGTGCAATTTGTGCTGCTCCGTCAATTTTAGGTCACAAAGGTCTTTTAAACGGTAAAAAAGCAACTTGCTTCCCGGGATTTGAGGAAGAACTTTTTGGTGCAGAGGTTTCAAAGAACTTTGTTGTTAAAGACGGAAACTTCATCACAGCCAAAGGTATGGGAAGCGCCATTGAATTCGGTCTGCAGATTGCAGAAATCCTCACAAACCCACTCGAAGTAAAGAAAATCCGTGCATCATTACAGATTTACAATGGATAAAAAAGATTTAAGAAAAGAGCTTTTAAAAAAGCGTAAGAATATACCAAAAGAAAAAAAGGTAATATTTGATAAAGAAATCAGCCGACAAATCATTGAAAGTGATTGTTTTAAAAAGGCTGAACAGATTCTTGTTTTTGCATCATCCCCAGAAGAATTTGACACTCGGTTTATAATTGAACGTTGTCGAATGGAATACAAACGTGTATTCTATCCCATTTGTATCGACAATGAAGGAAATATGAAGTTTCACAAAGTCGATTCCGTAGGAGATTTGCAGATTGGAATGTACAATATTCCTGAACCGAAACCTTATTGCAAGGAATACAAACCAAAAGAAAACGACATTATTATTGTGCCTTGTCTTTCAGTTGACAAAAATGGTTATCGCATTGGCTACGGCAAAGGCTATTATGACAGATTTTTAAAAGATTTTAATGGTGTAAGCATCTGTCCTTGCTATGAAGAATTATTGACAGACACTTTACCCACCGATGAATATGATATTAAAGTAAATATTATAGTGACACAAAACCAGACAAAGGAGGTAATCCTGTGAGCAGATTTCAAGATGAATTTTCAAACAATTCTTATGATGACCTTTTAAATGAGTACGCAGGTGACTCAATACCAAGCAAACCAATTAAGCCTGACACAAAAAGCACACCTATTTCTCGTGAACTACAAAAATCAAGTCGTGATATTTCTTCATTCAGCGACAGTCTTGCTTCCACAGAAAAAAAGAGCAGTAAAGATTCTTTTGACATTGATTTGTTGAAATCATATGAAGAGCCTGTTCGTAAACGACCTGTAAATCAAGAACCTGAAATACCACAGAACAAGGGTAAATTCACAGTTAACATTGACTATGCTAAATCTTTTGCTATCGGTGTTGCTCATAAAGTTAAGACAGTTGCCGAAAATGTTAAAGAAAATGCAAATGCTGCTGCAGCACAAGCTAAAGAGCATGAAGCAGAATATGCTGAAAACGGAAATAAAGAAAAAAGAAAATTCAACCTCAATGACTTTATCGGTCATATAGTGATTTCATTTCAGGAAAACAGACAACAGTTTATTGCTTTTGGTTGTTGTATTCTTGTGTCATTTATCCTTGCAGGATTTGCCATCAGTTGTGTCAACGATGTCCTTGCTATCAATCGTGACGGTGAAGAAACAATCGAAGTTGTTTTGCCTGACAACGCAGATACCGGTGATGCAATAAGAGTGCTTGACAAAGCAGGACTTATCAAAAACAGTATTTTCTGCAATATATTTGCCAAAGCTATGGGATTCTCTGACGACAATTATCTTGCAGGTATTTATTACTTTACAGATGATATGGGTGTTGAAAAAATGCTCACCCGTTTCAAGACGAGTAGTACACGGGGTACGGTTATCAGCATAACCATTCCTGAAGGCTACACTGTTGACCAGGTATTTGAAAGACTTGAAAAAAATAATATCTGTACTGCAGAATCCTTATATAGAGTTCTCAATACTGTTGATTTTGGTAACGAATACGACTTTATAGCAAAAATTGATAATAAAGACGAACGATACTGCGTTCTTGAAGGCTATCTCTTCCCTGCTACTTACGAATTTGAACAAGGTGCAGAGCCTGCTTCCGTTATTCGTAAATTCCTTGATGCTTTCAAGTCCCGTTGGACAGAAGAATATGCTGCTAAGGCAACAGAACTTGGAATGAGTGTTGATGAAATAATCACTCTTGCATCAATTCTTGAAAAAGAAGGTACAGGTGAAGGTCAGTTCTTACAGATTTCATCAGTTCTCCACAACAGACTTAACCGTTCAGGACTTTATCCTACACTTGACTGCAACTCAACTAAAGACTATGTCAAGAATACGGTTGCAAAGCGTATTACAACTCCTGAAATCAACAAATATGTTGTAAGCTATAACACATATGAAATTGCAGGTCTACCACCAAGTGCTATCTGCAATCCCGGAACAGATGCTATTGAGTCTGCTCTTTTCCCGACTCCATCAAAGAATTATTTCTTCAGACACGATAAGAACAATGAAATTTATCTTGCCGAAACACTTGAAGAACATAATGCTAACGGAAGAAAAGTACAGAAGATAAATGCAGGAGGTTAATAAAAAATGATTATACCTGAATTATTAGCTCCTGCCGGTGACAGAGAGCGACTTGAAGCTGCTTTGATGTATGGTGCAGATGCAGTTTATCTCGGTGGCGATGCCTTCGGTATGCGTGCTGCACCACAGAATTTCAATTTTGAACAATTAAAAAGTGCAGTTGACCTTTGCCACGCAAAAGGTGTCAAGGTTTATCTTACCTGCAATACCTTGGCTCGTAATGACGAGATTTTAAAATTGCCCGAATACCTTGAAAAATGGGCTGAAATCGGTGTTGATGCATTTATCGTTGCTGATATTGGTGTAATGTCACTTTGTAAAAAATATGCACCAAATGTACCAATTCATATTTCAACTCAGGCAGGAATTGTAAATCACGTTACTGCAAATGAGTTTTATAATATGGGTGCTTCTCGTGTCGTTACTGCACGAGAACTTTCAATGACAGAGATTGCAGAAATCAGAGCAAAAGTGCCTAAAGACCTTGAAATTGAATGCTTTGTTCACGGTGCTATGTGTGTGTCATTTTCAGGCAGATGCTTACTTTCAAACTACCTTGTAAATCGTGATGCAAACCGTGGCGAATGTGCTCAGCCTTGTCGTTGGGAATATGCAATTATGGAAGTTAAGCGTGACGGAATGTACTTCCCTATTCAGGACTCAAAGGAAGGCACATATATTCTCAATTCAAAGGATATGTGTATGATTGAACATATTCCTGAAATGGTCAAAGCAGGTATCAGTAGTTTTAAAATTGAAGGCAGAGCAAAATCTGCATATTATGCTGCAGTTGTCACAAATGCTTACAGAGTTGCTATTGACGAGTATCTTAAAAATCCTTCAGATAACTTCAGACCATCTCAATGGGTTATTGACGAAGTTTATAAGGTAAGTTATCGTGACTATTGCACAGGCTTTTATTTCAATGCACCTAACGAAGATGCAAACATCAGTTTTGAAGGTGGCTACAAACGTAATTATGATGTTATGGCAGAGGTAAAAGACTGTAAAGACGGATATATTATTGCAGAGCAGAGAAACAAGTTTTCCCGTGGGGACACACTTGATGCACTCCAGCCGTTAACTGAACCAGTTGTATTTATTGCAAATGAGTTATTTGATAAAGACGGAAACGAAATCGAATCTGCTCCACATCCAATGATGACAGTAAAAATCAAAAGTGATTTAATATTTTCAAAGGGTACACTTTTAAGAAAAGAAAAATAATTAATTGGGGATAGCATATTGGAAATTTTATTAGGGATTTGTTATATTATATTTTTCATTTTTGTACCTTTGTATGATAAAGCATATTGGCCTGAACCTACAAAGAAATCACTTACTTGCAAAATGATTGCTGCAACTATGTTTGTTGCAATCGGTGTTATCAGTATGTTTACAACAGGCAACACATCACAATATGCGAAAATGATGATTATCGGTTTGCTTTTAGGTTGGTTTGGTGATTTGTTTATGCATATTCCACATCCACCGGGAAATCCGAGAATGTCTGTGGTTTACATTGGTGCAGGTGGATTTTTAATAGGTCATATTTTCTATGTGGCTGCATTTTTTAAATCAACAGTTGCAATTACAGGAAATAACAAATTCCTTTCAATGCCTGAAATTATTGCTTTTTTTGTAATTATCATAGCATTTGCACTTATGCTTGAGCCTGTTTTCAAGTTTAAGTTTGACAGTAAATTTATGCAGATAGCATTATATATTTACAGCATTTTCCTTGTTATAATGCTTGTCAAATCATGCAATTTTGGTATTACATATTTTACAAGTGGTTCTGAAAACGGACTTTATGGTATGCTTATCCTTTTAGTCGGTGGAATATTATTCTTCATATCCGACTTAACACTCGGAATAAGACTTATAGGTGGTGGCAAAGGCAATAAGACGATTAAAACCGTCAGCCTTTATGCTTACTTTATGGCACAGTTACTTTTATCAACATCAATTTTATTTATCAAGGCATAAGGTGAAATAATGAGACCAAGAAAAATAAGAAATCTTACAACAAGACGAGAAAACTGCACAGATTTGAGAATTCCATATACTCTTGAATCTTTTGATTTCCGTACAAATGATGAACACGAAGATTTTTTTGACATCGAAGAAATATTCGGCAGAAATGCACCTCTTGTAATGGAAATCGGCTGTGGTAAAGGTCAGTTCGTTTGTGAATATGCAAAGCGAAATCCTGACAAAAATATTATCGCAGTTGAATGTGTCCCGACAGTTTTAGTTGAGGCTTGTGAAAGAGCAAAACAAGAAAATATAGAAAATATTCGTTTTCTTGAAATGAAGGCAGAATATCTTCCTTTATTTATGAAAGAAAAAACCGTTTGCGAGATTTATCTTAATTTCAGCACACCTTATCCAAAATCCCGTCACGAAAGTCACCGCCTTACAAGCAAATTGTTTTTGGATATTTATAAAAGGCTCCTTTGTGACGATGGATTTATTGCACAGAAAACTGACAGCCAATGCTTCTTTGAGTATTCACTGGAAAGTTTTTCACAAAACGGTTTTATGCTTTCTGAAATTTCACTTGATTTACATAAAAGCGATTTTGAAGGAAATATCATTACGGAATATGAACAGAAATTTGTAAATCAGGGACTTCCTATTTACAGACTCGTTGCAAAACTTAAATGAATAAACTTGTTGAATAACTCAAATATCAATAGTCAATATAACCAACAGACCATTTACTTTTTCGTTGAATAAATGGTCTTTTTTATTTTTCTTTAATATGGTATAATTACATATACTTTATTTAAGGTGGGATTGTATGAGTAACACAGTTACAAAAGCAAACGAGCAAAAGCATGTTGGCAAAAGTGAATTTGTTCTCTACTTGATGGGTGTATTTTTCTACACCACAATGACAGGTATGGTTGGTGGCAACAGAAATGCATACCTTGTTAATGTTTTAAGACTTCCTGAAGAGCAGACATCTCTCTTCAATCTTTTGACAGCAATTATTCCATTTATCCTAAATTTCTTCATCGTTATGTATATTGATGGCAGAAGAATGGGTAAAGGTGGAAAATTCCGTCCTGTTGCAATGCTTGTGGCTGTGCCTATGGCAATCGTTATGATGCTGACATTCTGGGCACCTCCCGGACTTTCAGGTACTGTTCTTTTCATTTATATTATCACCGTTGCTGTTCTCTGGTCTGTTTTCTGCACATTCGGTAACTCCATCAATATGGTTGCCAATGTTATGACTCCAAACCTTAAAGAACGTGACCAGGTACTTTCATTCCGTTCAATTTCAAGTGCTGTCGGTAACTCTGCACCTGTTGTAATTCTTCTTGTTATCGGTCTCATCTGGAAAAAAGATAACCCAGAACTTATTGAAGCTGTTACAGGTACAAGTATCCGAAGTGTTGAAGGTCTTCAATACATAATCTCTGCTGCACTTTGTAGTGTTGTTGGTGTTATTACAGTTTTACTCGGTATGAAACTCGTTCGTGAAAGAACTGTTTATACTGCAGAAAAGAAAAATCCTCTTTTAGGATTTAAGGATATTATTACAAACAAATATGCATGGACAATTATTATTTCTGAATTCTTAAAGAGCTTCCGTGGTATTTCAACATTTATGGAAGCATTTATTGCAGCTGCTGTTCTTGGTGATATTTCAAAGAAGATTCTCTTTGTTCTTCCTGTTGGTATCGGTACTGCAGTTGGTATGCTTGTAATCAACTTCTTACTTAAGAAATTTGATGCAAGACAACTTTATATTGCATCAGGTATCTATTCACTCTGTGCAAACTGTATTGCTTTCTGTGTCGGATATGCTTATTTCAAGACAGGAACTGCAATTTTACAGGTAATCTTTATTGTGTTCCTTTTCCTTATTGGTCTTCAGTTCGGTGCTTCAAACCTTCTTCCAAGTATGTTCCAGGCTGACGTTCTTGAAACAATTGAACTTAAAACAGGTAAACGACTTGATGCATCATTCCCATTTGTTATCGGTATCGGCACATTGATTAGTGGTACAATCGCAAGTACAGTAGCACCACTTCTTCTCTATGGTGATGGCTCAATTATCGGCTATATTCAGCCATCAGACCTTGTACCAAACCCGGTTCAGAGTTTTGAAACAAAGGTTACTCTCTTGTTCTTCTATACAATTATGCATGGTATCATGATGTTCCTTGCAGGTGTTCCATTCTTCTTCTATAAGCTTACAGGCAAAACAAAAGAAGAATACCACAAAGCTCTTCTTCAGAAACGATCTGAAATGGAAAACACACAAACAAAATAATTCACTATGAAAAAATGGGGTTTAACAAAACCCCATTTTTATTTTATTTATAATAAATTTTAAAAAAAATTGCACAAACTTTTTGACGAATTTTTTGTTTTTAAGACTTTTGATTGTTATTATTTGTCATTATTTAGACTATTATTTGTACATTTTAAACAAAATCTTATTTTTCAACTAAAAATTATTACACACCATGCAAAGTTTTTTATTTACACTTTGTTTGTGCAATATTCACAAATATTTAACATTTTTATTGTGCAAAAATACTTGACTTTTTGTTTTTTTAATGTTATCATATAGCCACAACAAAACAAGAACGAAATAAAGTCTTGCGTTGTTCATAATTTCTGTGTGGTGGGTTTTCCAATCCCCAACAAATTTTCCCTTTCCTTTTTCATAAAGTATAACACCAATCCCTATTTCCCATCACACAGAAATTTTTAATATATAGACTTCCATAAGAAGTCGTTAATTTAGGTTTTTTCATAATAATTTTTCTCATAAAAAAGATGGCTGTCATCCCAGTGACAGTCATCTTTTTTGCTTACATAAATAATTCCCTGCTGAACTCAACAGGGAATTTTGTTTTATTATTCTATACTTTTTTCATATCAACAAGGTCTATAACTCCGACAGGACAAACCTTATGGCATTCGCCACAGCCGATACATTTCTGATAGTCAACGTGTGCTACAAAGTTTTCAACCTTAACAGCATCATACTCACAAGCCTTAACGCACTTCATACAACCGATACATCCTGCAGTACATTCTTTTCTTGTAACAGCACCTTTATTGTGATTCTTACAAAGCACAGCTGCAGTAATACGGTGAAGTGGCATCATTTCGATAAGTCCCTTCGGACATGTATTAACGCACATCTTACAAGCACGACATTCAACGGGATTAATTCTCGCAACACCGTTACAGATATGAATTGCATTATAAGGACAAGCAGCAACACAGTCACCAAGACCTAAGCAACCATAAACACATTCTTTCGGTCCGCTATAAAGCTGTGAAGCCATTCGGCAACTGTCAACACCATGATAGTCATATTTAAGTTTTGCATTTCCGTTATGGCCCATACAAAGCACAACGGCTGCTTCAGGCATAACCTCACCTGCTTCAACACCTAAAATTGCAGCAATATCTGCTGACGCAGCATTACCACCGGGTGAACAAAGAGCAGTATTATCAGTTTCACCTTTAGCCAGAGCTGTAGCATAACCGTCACAACCTGAGAATCCACAAGCACCACAGTTGGCACCCGGAAGACATTCACGGATAGCCTCTGCTTTTTCATCCTTTGGCACAGCAAAAACGATTGATGCAACTGCAAGTCCAAGTCCGAGAACAAGACCGATTACAGCCACAATAATAACAGCAGTTAAAATATCCATCTTATTCCCTCCTTAGTTGAAAATGTTTTCAACAAGTCCTGTAAAGCCTAAGAATGACATTGAAACAAGAGATGCTGAAACAAGAGTGATTGGAAGTCCCTGCAAGCTTTTTGGAATGTCTGCACCCTCAAGTCTTTCACGAACACCTGCAAACATAACCATAGCAACCATAAATCCAAGACCTGCACCCAGAGAAGAAACGATTGATTCCCAGAATGTATATCCCTCTTCAATATTAAGAAGAACAACACCTAAAACAGCACAGTTTGTTGTAATAAGTGGCAGATAAATTCCCAAAGAATTATAAAGTGCTACCATATACTTTTTAAGTATAATCTCAACAAGCTGAACAAGAGCAGCAATAACAAGAATAAATACAATAGTCTGTAAGTATTCCATATCATTTTTTTGGATTAATGTGTTGATTGGGAATGTAACAGCAGTTGCAAGCACCATAACGAAGATTACGGCCGCACTCATACCTACTGCAGTGTTAATCTTTTTTGAAACGCCAAGGAATGGGCAGATACCAAGAAATTTTGAAAGAATAAAGTTATCAGTTAAAATTCCTGTAAGAAGAATTGCTAAAAATACTTTAATCATTTTGCTTCCTCCTTACATGCATCATTTGTACCAATAAGTGTACATGTTGAAGCCATCGGACAAGCTGAGCAGCCTTTAAGTTCAGCCTTTGGCTTACCGTTACTCTCTGCAACCTTATTTGCAAGAGCAATTAAAATACCGAATACGAAGAATCCACCGGGTGCTAAAACGAAAATTGTCATTGGCGGAATAGCTTCAGGTAAAACTGTAAATCCTGCAATTGAGCCAGCACCAAGAAGCTCACGGATACCACCCATAAGGAGAAGTGCTGCTGTAAAGCCAACACCCATACCTACACCGTCAATTGCTGAATAAAGAACTGTATTTTTACTTGCAAATGCCTCTGCACGACCAAGAATGATACAGTTAACAACGATAAGCGGAAGATAAACACCAAGCATTTCGTCAATCTGTGGTAAAAATGCTTTAACGAGCATCTGAACCAAAGTAACGAAGCCTGCAATAATAACGATATACGCAGGAATACGAACCTTTGACGGAATAACCTTTCTCATTGCTGAAATAACAATATTTGAACAAACAAGAACTGCTGTTGCAGCAAGTCCCATACCGATTGCACTTTCAACAGAAGTTGATGTAGCAAGAGTAGGGCAAGTACCAAGAACGAGTCTTAAAACAGGATTTTCTAAAATAAGACCTTTAGTAAATTCCTTTGCAAGAGATTTTTTCTCAGCCATTCTTACCCACCTCCTCATAAAGTTCTAATGCAATATTAACAGCTTCTGTAACTGCCTTTGATGTAATTGTTGCACCTGTAAGTGCCTGAATTTCGTTTTCAGCAGGTGTATTTTTATTAAGTCCGATTTCGCCTGACTTACCTACAAACTGATTTTTGAATTCATCAGCATCAGCATTCATACCAAGACCTGCAGTTTCAGAAATAGAAAGGAAATCCATTCCGCTGACTGTACCATCAGCCTTTACACCAACCATTGTTACAATGTCACCACCGTAACCTTTTGCTGATGTTGTGAAAACATAACCTACAATATTCTGGTCTTTGTCATAGCCTTCAAAATATGTATATGTGACGCCATTTAATTCTACTGTCTTTTCATCAGAAAAGCTTTCTGCAACTGAAAGAACTGCAGCTTTTGTCTTATTTGCAGTTTCAATCTGCAATTTTTCAATCTGTGGCTTTGTTACTGAATTTGTAACCGCCAACAAGAGAGTTACTATTGTACAGATAAGAAAAAGTGAAACAGTAGGAACGAGGACTTCTTTTAAATCAAATTTCTTCATTTCGCCTCAGCCTCCTTTTTCTTTTTCTTTTCCTTGACCTCACCGAATGGTCTTGCAGTAGTGAGATGCTCAATATGAGGAACAAGAATGTTCATAATGATGATTGAGAAGGAAACACCTTCAGGTAATGAACCAAAAATTCTGATAAGTGATGTAAGGATACCGCAACCGATTGCATAAATGATTTTACCTTTGAATGAAACAGGAGATGTGGTGTAGTCAGTTGCCATAAATACAGCACCGAGAACAAGTCCACCTGCCATAAGCTGATAAGCCATAAATTCAAAGTCACCCTTGCCAGCTATAAGCATTGCAACAGCAACTGTTCCCACATAAACCAATGGGATTACAGGTGAAATCACCTTACGGATAACAAGATAAACAAATCCGATAATCAATGCAAGGATACAAACTTCACCAAGACAACCACCCTTAACACCAAGGAACATATCGAGAAGTGACGGAAGTCCTGCACCATCAACTGCGACTCCAATATCCTCTGCAGAATAAACTGTTGTCATCTGTGCCAATGGTGTTGCAGTTGTAACTGCGTCAACGCCACCTTTATGAGAGAATGGTGCAACGAAATTACCGATTTGTGACGGATAAGATGCCATAAGAACAATTCGTCCGATTAAAGCAGGGTTTACAAAGTTATTACCAATGCCACCAAAGAACTGTTTTGCAATTACGATAGCAGTAAATGCACCGATAATTACCATCCATACAGGCATTGTTGACGGTAAATTGAATGCCAACAGTATACCTGTTACAACGGCACTCAGGTCACCTATTGTATTATGTCTTTTCATAACCTTTCTTGCAAGGTACTCAAAAACCACACAAGAAATAACGGAAACAACTGTGAGAACAAGTGAACGATATCCGAAAAGGATAACAGATGCTACAAGGGCAGGAATCATTGCAATTATAACATCAAGCATAATTTGTGTAGTTGTTGTCTTTGAACGGAAGTGCGGTGATGCACTGACAACAAGCTTTTTAGTTATTTCACTCATTTCTTTGCCTCCTTCTCTCGGATTGTAGCCTTTGCAAGTCGCATGTGCTGAACTAAAGGCTTACCAGCAGGACAAGAGTATGCACAAGACCCACATTCCATACATACCATTGCACCTGAATGCTTAAGTTTCGGAATATCACCGATTTTAGTAAACTTTTCAATATTTGTTGGAACAAGATTTAACGGACACGCTGCTGCACAACGACCACAACGGATACAATCTGTTTCCTTCTTTATACTTAAGTCACCTTTTTTGAATGCAAGTAAAGCATTGTTACCTTTAAGTATCGGATAATTGATGTTTGTGATTGCAGCACCCATCATAGGACCACCACAAACTATCTTTTCCGGTTCTTCCACGAATCCACCACAATAATCAATAATATAATCCATCATTGTACCGATTGGAACACGGACATTTTTAGGTGTTTTTATTGCAGAACCGTCAATTGTCATACTACGGCTTACGAGTGGCTTACCTGTTGCAACATAACGACCTATAAAGGCAATACTTGCAACGTTCATTACAACGCAACCAACATCAGACGGCAACTTTCCCGGAGGCATTTTTCTGCCTGTTGCTGACTGGATAATCATCTTTTCAGCACCCTGTGGATACTGTGATTTAAGTGCCATAACCTTGACTTTTTCACCCTCCACAGCACTATCAGCAATCTCTTTAAGAATCTGTAAAGCAATAGGCTTATTATCCTCAACTGCGATAATAACATTATCAATATTAAGATATTTACTTACAGCATTAACACCACGCATAATATTAACGCTGTTTTCAACACATTCACGGTAGTCAACTGTAATATATGGTTCACATTCAGCAGCATTGATAATAAGTGTATCAATTTTTGCCTCCTGTGGAAGATTAAGCTTTACATGAGCAGGGAAACCTGCACCACCAAGTCCCACAAGACCTGATTTACGGACAGCAGCAACAAGGCTCTTTGCATCAGTAACCACAGGTGGTGTAAAATCATCAGGTGCCATAAGTCCGTCACTTTCAATAACAACTGCCTTTGAAGTAACACCTGTTGAAAGTTTAATGTCTTTGATTTCAGTAACTGTACCTGAAACTGAAGCATAAATAGGTGCGCTGATATAAGCATCACTATCACCTATAAGCTGACCAAGTTTAACGTAATCCCCTACATTAACCGTTGGTGTACAAGGTGCACCGATACCCTGAGTCATAGATATCTGAACAAATGGTGGTGTCGGTATTCTGATAACTCGCATACCGGCTGTGTTCTTGTGATGAGCAATACTCACGCCACCACGACCTTTTTTAACTGCTTTAAGCAATCCCTCTACTTTAATTTTTAAAGGCCTCACTTTTCCATCTCCTTCAAAATAATTAATTTAGAAAAATACGGCATTACTAACCGTAATAATGTACCTGTTAAAAGACCTGTAACAACTGATGCAATGAGCATTACAGGTGCATAACCAATAATCGCACTACTCTGTACCAGGAAAAATGACACAGACAACTGACCTATATTATGACAAATTGCTGATAAAATTCCGATTCCTGCATATCCGAATCCCGTTTTTTTCCGCAACATAATTATCATACAGATTGAACTTAATACTCCACCCGCAAGACTCATACAAAATGCTGTAAAGCCTCTTGTTATAAGGACAAATACTGATTTTGCCACAACTATCAATAAAGTTTCGCCAACACTTAATTTTGATGCGGAAAACATAACAGGAATATTTGAAAGTCCAAGTTTGCTGCCGGGTGGCATAAAATATGCTGTTGGCAAAAGGCTTTCCACAAATGATAACACAACTGAAATTGCTGTCATAAGAGCTGTGAATGTAATTCTTTTAATTCTTTCTTTTCTCATTACATTCACCCTGTCAACGCATCAAGCTGATTTTTGTCTTTGCCACTTATTTCAACAGCAACTCTGTTGGGAGCACAGATGATTCCTTCACCTGCTTTTGAAATTCTGCCACTTCTGACACAAACCTTGTCAGGACAGACAGATTCTTTTACATAAATTTCGCCTTTTTCACGACAGACAGTAACACCGTTAATCTCTTTTTCAAGAAATTCACCATCAAGAGAAATCGTTTCGACAGTTTTACCGTCAACTTTTATCTCTGCCACCGTACCTTTGTTTGCAGAGTTTACGATTAAAATTCCTGCAACACCAACTATAAGTACGACCATAAGTAATATGAAATCTTTTTTAGTTATAAGTTTTTTCATTCAATCACCGAAACAACAAAACTATCGTCATTTATAGTAATCTTTTCTTCCAAATCCTTTGAAATTAAAACGGATTTATCTTTTTTCACAATAATTATTTCAGCATCAAATTCACTTGCCAGCGAAATGCCTTTTTCAATTCCCTCGGCAAAAATTGCAGTTGAGAGGAAATCACTTAAAGTTCCGTTATCTGCAACAACTGTTACGGAAGTAATGTCATTCTGAACAGGTTTTCCCGTCTTTGCATCGAAAATATGAGAATATCTCACACCGTCTTTTTCAAAGTATTTTTCATAGTCACCTGATGTGGAAACAAAGCAGTCAGTAACATTCAGAATTGCAAAATACTCATTCTGTGTTCCAAATGGATTACGAACACCAATTTTATAGGGTTCTTTGCCCATTGCACCAACTGAACCACCAACTGTAACGAGTGCTTTCTTCACTTTTTGTTCTTTAAGATACCCGATTGCTTCGTCACAAGCAGTACCTTTACCCAATGCACCCAAATCGAGTAAACCATTGTTTATTGAAATTGAATTTTTATTGATTTTTAAAGACGAATTTTTTAGATTTTCGACAGACTGTGCAATCTCATCGTCTGTTGGCACATATCCACCGTCTTCAATTTTCCACAACTTTTTCAATTCGCCACTAAAAAGGGTGAAGCAATCACTTTTATTACTTAATTCAACACATTTCTCAAGATAATCACCAAACCACTTGTCATAAGTCAATGTTTTATCTCTGTTCAATCTGAAAAGTGAAGAAGTGGTAACAGTATGGGATAAATATCTGTTGTCAAAAAAGTTTATCTTCTGAATTGCAGTGGTGCAAATCTCATCACCATTTTTTTCGCCATAAATCGTAACCGTAACCGGACTGCCCATGGCAAATCCGCTGACAGACGATTCCTTTGAATTGTCACTTAATAGTGAAACCGTAAAAATTACAACAACAAGAACTACCGCTAAAAAAGGAACAATATTCCTTTTAATTTTCACTTTCTCACCGCCTATATTTATATACCATTATATAATACAACATTTTTTTTATTTATTCAATTGGTAAATATATTGAAATAATGGTAGATAAATGATACAAAATAACCATAAATTCTTGTTAAAAAAATAACAGTTGATTTTTTCTGTTATGATGATAAAATAATTTCATTGGAGTGATTTTAATGAACTATGATTTCAGTTTTTATATGCCAGTGAATATTTCAGGTGGCAAAGATGCTCTGCAGAACAATAAAAATATCTTTTTAACTTTCGGCAAGAGATGTCTTATTGTGACAGGCTCATCATCTGCGAAAAAGTCAGGTGCTCTTGATGATTTGATTTCAGTTTTTAACGAATTGAACATTGAATACTCGATTTTCGACAAAATTACAGAAAATCCATTGACATCAACCTGCGGTGACGGTGGCAAAGTGGCAAGAGAATTTCAAGCTGACTTCGTGGTTGGTATTGGTGGTGGCTCACCTCTTGACGCATCAAAAGCAGTTTGCGTTTATGCCACAAATCCACACATAGTAAATGACGGAATTTATACCGATACAGTTGAAAATGCACCATTGCCTCTCATTGTAATCGGCACAACATCAGGAACCGGCAGTGAAGTTTCGGGAGTTTCAGTGCTTACTCGTGAAAATGGCAAAAAACAGAGTATCAGTGGTAAGAATTATTACGCTCGTTATGCTATTGCCGATGCAAAATACACATATTCAGTCCCATACAGAACAACTGTTTCAACTGCTCTCGACGCTCTTGCTCATGCTATTGAGTCAATGTTCTCAAAACGAGCAGATTTCCTTACACAGCAATTTGCACTCATTTCAATTAAGATGATTTATCCTATTCTTGAAAAGCTCAACAGTACAAAAGAACTGCCAACTGAAGAAGAAAGAGATACACTCTATTTTGCTTCACTTTATGCAGGTTTTGCCCTTAACAAAGGTGGTACAGGATTCCCACACGGGATGGGTTATGCTCTTACAGAAGATTATAATGTACCACACGGAATTGCCTGTGCAGTTTTCCTGCCACAGTATTTAAATGAAGCAGAAAAAGCAAATCCTACACTTTTCTATGAAGTTCTTAATGCTATGAATAGTGATAAGGAATCTGTTGAAAAACTCATCCTTGAACTGTGCGATTTACACTTATCCATACCTGATGAAAAAGTAAATGAATATGTAGCACGATGGGAAACACTAAAAAACTTTAAAAACTCCCCTACTGAATTCAACAACGAAGATGCAGGTTGTTTAGTAAAAAATCTGTTTAGATAATTTGTAGTTATAAATTATCTAAATATTTCTGAACCTTTGAAAATCTACACTTTCAACATATTATCGTCGTTTTCATTGTCTATTATAGACAACAAACGGCGATATTTTTAATTCTGCAAATATAAAATAGAAGTTTTTTAACTATATTTTAGTAGTTTTTTAACTTATAGATAGTTTTCAACTAAACAAAAGAACATAAATTTCCAAAAATTGTTGACAGAGTAAAATTTAGTGTTATAATTGTATATGAACAATTATCTGTCGTGATGGCAGATGATAAATACTTCTAATTAACGGAGGAGAAAAATTATGGCAGACACAAGATTCGCAATCACACATTATCATGATGCTGCTCAGATTAACAGACAGCTTGATGAACTTATCAGCAAACCAATTTATTCAATCAAGCCTGAAAAGTTAAAAGAGTATGAAGATGAATATTATGATAAAAAGTGTGCTAAATCAAAGGAAATGATTGCAGAAGCAAAAGCTATCATCCCTGGCGGTGTTCAGCATAACCTTGCTTTCAATTATCCATTCCCACTTGTTTTCACAAAGGCTGAGGGTGCTTACCTTTACGACGTTGACGGAAACAAGTATTTTGACTTCCTTCAGGCAGGTGGACCTACAGTTCTTGGTTCAAACCCTAAGGTAGTTCGTGACCAGGTTATCGACCTTCTTAACACATGTGGTCCTTCAACAGGTCTTTTCCACGAATTTGAATACAAACTTGCAAAGAAAATCTCTGACTCAGTTGAATCAGTTGATATGTTCCGTATGCAGGGTTCAGGTACAGAAGCTTGTATGACAGCAGTTCGTGTTGCTCGTCTTGCAACAGGTAAAAAGAACATCCTTAAAATGGGTGGTGCTTACCACGGTTGGTCAGACCAGCTCGGTTACGGTATCCGTGTTCCTGGTTCAAAGTTCACACAGGCAAGTGGTGTTCCACTTTACCTCTTCAAGCATACTCAGGAATTCTTCCCTGGTGACCTTGAAGATCTTGAAAGAAAGCTTTGGCTCAACCAGTTCAACGGCGGTACAGCTGCTGTATTTATGGAACCAATCGGTCCTGAAAGTGGTACAACTCCACTTGATTATGACTTCAACAAGGGCGTTGAAAGACTTTGCCGTAAGTACGGTGCACTTCTCGTATTCGATGAAGTTGTTACAGGTTTCCGTATCGGTATGGCAGGTGCTCAGGGCTTCTTCGGCGTATCTCCTGACCTTACAATCTTCGGTAAAGTTATTGCTGGTGGATATCCGGGTGCTGGTGGTGTCGGCGGTAAGAAGCAGTACATGAAGCATCTTGGTGCTGGTCTTGACGATTCAGGTATGAAGGTTAAGAAGGCATTCACAGGTGGTACAATGACAGCTAACCCACTTTCATGCTGTGCTGGTTACTTCACTCTTGAAGAAATCGACAAGCAGAATGCATGTCAGAAGGCTGGCGAAATGGGTGACAGACTTACTCAGGGTCTTCAGGAACTCGTTGCTAAACACGGTCTTCCATTCGTATGCTGGAACGAAGGTTCAGTTTGCCACCTTGAAACAGTTGGTACAATGCACTATTCAATCGACTGGTGCAAACCTTGGAAAATTCCTGGTGTTCTTTCAGCTACAAGCGAAAGAAAGAAAGAAATGCAGTACATGGGCGCTGCTTACATGGCAGAAGGACTTGTTACTCTTGCAGGTAGCCGTCTCTACACATCAGCTGCATACACACCTAAGATGATTGACCAGGCTCTTCAGTGCTTCGACAAGGTATTTGCAAACGTTGCAGTTAAGCCTTCTACAAAATAATCATTGATTCTTTTCGGGTGGATGAATTCATCTTCATCCACCTAATTTTACTCATTAACCAAATAAGAGTTACAATTATCAGCGAGATAGTTTTTCGTCAGAACCGTCAAAAAACGCAGGCAATACTTTGTGTATTAACGAGTATTTTGGACGAGTTATGGCGGAAAAATAGCCGCTGAGAATTAACAAAAGAGGTGAAAAAAATGGATATTATGCAGGCAAAAGAAACTGTTATCAGAGCAGGTAAAGAGCTTATCGCAGCCGGTCTTATCGCTCGTACATGGGGTAACATTTCATGCAGAATCAGTGAAACACAATTTGTAATCACACCAAGTGGTCGTGCTTATGAAACTCTCACTCCTGAAGAAATTGTTCTCGTTAACATTGAAGACCTTGAATATGAAGGTGAAATCAAACCATCAAGTGAAAAAGGTATTCATGCAGCTTGCTACAAGCTTCGTCCTGAAGTAAATTTTGTAATTCATACACATCAGGTAAATGCTTCAATCGTTTCAGCACTTGGTATGGACATCAACAACATTGAAGGTGAAAATGCTCAGGTTGTTGGTACTAACCTTCCTATTGCTTCATATGGTCTTCCGGGCACAAAGAAGCTTCGTAAAGGCGTTATTGATGCTATTACTCGTTCTGATGCAAAGGCAGCTGTTATGGCTCATCACGGTGCAGTATGTATGGGTGTTGACTATGACGATGCATTCAACGTTGCACAGAAAGTTGAAGATATCTGCGAACAGTATGTATTGGATAAATATACTTCACTTACAGGTACAGTTGCTGAAAATCTTACTGCTATCAACGACTATGTTGTTGAAAAATTTGTTAAGAAGCCTTCAACTGCTCCTGAATTTGAGCCTTGCAAGAGTGAACGTGACGGTCCTGTTTTCAACATTTCAGTTATTGACGGTGACGGCACAATCACAAGAATCGACATTGATTCAGGTGATGTTATCGCAGGTGACGCAAGCAATAGTTCAATTGAACTTCACCGTGCAGTATATAAAAAGCGTGACGATGTAAACTTTATCTATCACACAAAAGACCCATATACTGTTGCTTGTTCAAAGATGGGCAAAAAGATGCGTCCACTTATCGACGACTTTGCACAGATTGTTGGCGTTAGTGTTAAGAGTGCTAAATATGACCCTAACAACTCACTTGCAACTGCTAAAAAGGTTGTTAAGAAGCTTAAGGGCAGAAATGCAGTTCTTCTTGAAAATAACGGTGCTCTTTGTGTTGCAGGTAGTGAATACGATGCAGGTGCTATCGAATTTATCACAAATAAAGGTGCTAAAATTCAGGTAAGTGCTCATATGTTTGAAAAGGTTGAACCAATCAACCCTATTGAAACAAGACTTATGAATCTTGTTTACAGACTTAAGTATTCAAAACAGGCAGGCAAATAATTTATTACATAAAAAATCTCCCCGAAGGATTTAACTCCCTCGGGGATTTCTTTGGTTTTTCGCTTTATTAAACTATGTTATTCGAGTGAATCCATACTTAAAAGGACATCACTATCACCCATTACAGTTGGTAACTTACCATCCCACTTATTCCACTTAATATAATCAACATAATCAGGTGATTTTGCAAGTGCTTCCTGAATGAGTCTGATGCTTTCTGCTTCAGCTTCAGCCTGAGTGATTTTTTGCTGTGCCTCAACCTCAATACGTGCAAGGTCTTGTTCAGCCTTTAATGCATTCTGCTGTGCTGTCTGCTTTGCTTCAACAGCTGCGTTGAATTCTTCAGAAAAATCAAAGTTTACTATGTTGAAAATTTCAACTGTAAGTCCATACTGATTAATCTTTTCTGATAAAGCACCCTTAATCTGGTCGCCTACTGTCTGACGTTTTGTAATAAGCTCTTCTGCTGTGTACTGAGCTGTTACAGCCTTAATACTCTCCTGAATTGCAGGAATAATAACGACTGAACCATAATCAGTTCCCACATTCTGATAAAGATTTGCTGAAGAATCATTGTTTACATGGTAGTTGACTGCAACTACATAAGAGATAATCTGCAAGTCTTTTGAAGATGCACTACCTTCTGTTTCTATCTTCTGTGTTCGGTTGTTTACCTGAACGACTCTTTGAATAAAAGGAATCTTGAAATGTAAACCCTCTTCAAGAACAGTATCTTCAACAGCACCAAATGTAAGTACAACGCCTGTATGACCTGCTGAAACAACTGTGAAGCTTGAAAGAGCAACACCTATTACAACAACTGCACAAACAGCTATTACTACAATTTTTACAATCTTTTTTGTATCCATATTTTTTCTCTCCTTTTCTTATTTCCTATGAAAGAGTTAAATTGCAAAAAACTCATACATAGCGAAAAACCATGTATGAGTCTCATTTACTTATGACACACCGAAGAGCAAGCTCTTGTCTTGACGATGATGTCTCGCATTATTTTGTTTTGCGGAATTACTCCCTCATATCACCATAAATATACCATATCCGTCGAATTTTGTCAATATGGTGTCATAATTTGTAACAAACTATGATAATTTATGAATAAATAATCCTGACAATAATTTTGGTTCAAACCAAGTTGATTTTGGTGGCATAACCTTTCCTGCATCTGCAATATCCATAAGCTCATTAAGTGATGTCGGATACATTGCAAATGCCAATTTCATACCCTCTGCAACTCGTCTTTCAAGCTCACCGAGTCCTCGGATACCACCGACAAAATCAATTCTCTTGTCAGTTCTTGGGTCGGAGATGCCGAGAATAGGTGTAATAAGATTATTCTGAAGAATTGAAACATCAAGGCACTCAACAGGGTCATTCTCATTTATGAATTCTGCCTTTGCAGTTACCTTGTACCATTTGTTATCAAGATACATACCGAATGTATGACGTTCTTTTGGTGAATATGGACTTTCATCTGTTTCTTCCACTATGAACTTTTCACCCATTTTCTGAATAAATTCTTCACTTGTATTTCCGTTAAGGTCTGCGATTACACGGTTATAGTCCATAATTTTAAGCTGGTCACAAGGGAAAATAACTGAAAGGAAGAAATTAAATTCTGCATTTTTATCGTATTCTCCATCACCTCGTCTGCGTTCACCAACACGAACTGCAGATGCACATCTGTGATGACCGTCAGCAATATAAAGATATGGAATCTCCTGAAACTCCTTAACAAGAGTGTCAATGACTGCGTCGTCATCAATAACCCATACAGTCTGTGCTACACCGTCATCACTTACGAAATCATATGCAGGTGCATGAGCATTTTTCCAGTTTTCTATAATATCTGAAACTGTCTTATTTTCTCTGTGTGTAAGGAAAATTGGTCCTGTATTTGCATCAAGAGTATCAACGTGACGAATTCTGTCTGCTTCCTTATCTGCTCTTGTAAATTCGTGCTTTTTGATAATATTATTGAGATAATCGTCAACAGCAGTACAACCAACGATACCTGTCTGCTCACGGCCATTCATAATCTGACGGTAAATATAGAGCATTGGCTTTTCGTCCTGCTGACAAATTCCCTTTTCACTTAAAGCATCAAGATTTTCTTTTGCTTTCTGATACACTTCAGGTGAATAAATATCAATTCCCTGTGGTAAATCTACTTCTGCTTTATCAACATGTAAAAATGAGTAAGGCTTATCCTTTACCATTTCACGTGCTTCTTCTGAATTCATTACGTCATAAGGTAACGCACCAACAAGAGATGCATATTCATCTTTAGGTCTGATAGCCTTAAATGGTTTTAATACTGCCATTTTTATTCCTTCTTTCCTTTATGGTAAGTATAATTTTTAATATAATTAGCGATGCCAGAGCACCAATAAAAGCACCTGTACTGTCAACCAAAATATCAGTTAACTGAAATGCTCTGTCAGGGACAAAAATCTGATGAATTTCATCTGTAATCGCATAGAATACCGTTCCTGCAAAAGCAATTACAGGTGTTAATTTCGTTTCAAAAGTGGTATAAACTGCATTGAACATGAGTACGGAAAGTCCCATAAACTCAAGACAATGAGCACAGTTCCGAAGAACAGCTTCGTTAATCGTCAACCCTAATCGTTCTAAAAGTGCAGTTACAAAAGAACTACTTAACTCCGAAGATTCTTCACCATTTTGTGCAGAAAGGTAATATATAATTCCCATACATATTACCACGAGAATCCACGAAACTGCAATATACAATTTCCTTTTTAATGTCATTATTTCAATCCTTTGTAGAAATAAATATTCGCACTGTCCCCTGCTGAATAAACACCACTTGTACCTTTTGCAACTGCAAAAATCGTGTTTTTATAATTCACAGGTACAGCAACTGCATTTTTTAGCAAATGGCTTTCACAAGCAACAGCCTTTTCTGCTGTGGAATTCTTCTTTAATTCCGATATCATTCTATCGTATTCCTCTGACGAATATCCGAAAACATTATTTTCATTGTCAGATTTGAATATTGATAAGAAATCTGCTGACTTGTCGGAATCAACTGTAAGGTCATAAATCACAACGCTGTATTCACCTGAACTGATTTTTGAAGAATACTCATCTTTTTCCGCAACGGTTATTGTACCGTTAAGCTCAACACCGATATTTGCCTGCCAGCAGTTGACAATAGCCTTTGCCATTTCTTCATTTTCTGCTGTACAAAGAATGTTAATTGTAAGGTTATCGAGATTCAGTTCCTCAAATGCAGAAATCATATTTTTTCTGGCATATTCAATATTATAGGTTATCGTTTCCACCTTGCCACCTGACAGCTTATAGCCTGACGGAACAAGGTTTGTAACTGATTTTTCCGTAATTGATGAAAAATCAATACTTGAAACAAGTCCTGTTCTGAGTTTCACATTCTGAAGCACTTCTTTTTTCATATTGAAAACAAGAGCTGTCGTAATATTTTCAATATTTGTCTTTTGATTTCTTCTGCCGAGTTCGTCTTTTGCCTCTTCACCGGCAAAGAAACCTAAATCATAAGTCTTGTCATCAACTTTTTTTGCAATATCAACTTCGTCTGAATTCACGTAAAGTCTTACTGATGTTACAGTTGTATCAAAATCACCTGTGTATTCCTGATTCTTTGAAAAACGAACTGATTCGCCATCTTTAATATCCGAAAGATAGAAACAACCGTTTGAAATTATGTATTCTTCATCAAGACCGTATCTGCCTTCTGTAAGATTAAAAAATTCTTCATCACAAGGGAATGAAACAGGCTGTGTAAGAGAATACAGAAAATCGGAAGACTTTTCTTCAAGTGTGATTTCAAGAGTATAGTCGTTTATTTCTCTGATACCAAGTTCATCTGCAGACATTTCACCGTTATGTACCTTATCGGCATTTTTAATGATACTCAATAACGCATAATTCTGTGAGTCAGTTTCAGGTAAAACTGCTCTTGTTATACCGAAAACAAAGTCCTTTGCAGTAACACGACCTTCAACTGTTTTTTCATTCTCTTCGAGGAAATCCTGCACCTCGTCTGAAATATAATATTTCAGATTTTCTTTAAGATAAAAGGTATATACAAGTCCGTCAGGAGAAACTTTATAATCCTTGACCACACATTTCTGTGGTTCACCATTTTCGTCAAGCTTAAAAAGACCGTCAAAGATATTAACAGCCATTATTTTTTCACTTGTGCTTGATGCAACCTGTGGGTCAAAGTATCTTGGCATCTCAGGTGCTGCACAAGCAAGATATATTTCTTCATTTTTGGAACATCCTGCAAAACAAGAAACAAGCAGGATTGAAGACATAAAAATTGCAATAATTCTTTTAAACATCTTATCACCAATAATCATTATAACAAATAATACGATTTATGGCTATAATTTAATAAAAAATTTTATAAAAAACTCGCAATTATTATATTCTTTTGTTATAATAAAGTATATATTTACATTGTAAGGAGATTATTATGACTTTAACCGATATATTATCAGCAATTTCAATCATACTTTCTGTCATTATTCTTATTGTTGTGCTGAAAAAATCAGGCAACAAGGGAAATGAGGCTCTTGAACAAAAAATTGATTACATACATAAAAATATGGGTGATGAATTCCACCGTATCCGTGTTGAAAATCAGAATTCAAACAAGGAAATCCGTGAGGATGTCAAAAAGAGCCTTGATGAAATGAGTCTTCGTATCGACAATATGAACAGAGGTAACTTTGAGCACCGTGAAAAGGTCAGCGAAATGCTTATTTCAATGCGTGATAAAAATGCTGAACAAAGTGAAAAGCAGAACAAAGTTCTTGAAGCCTCAATTACAAAAATGCAGGAATCAAACGAAAAGAAACTTGAAGAAATGAGAGTTACAGTTGACGAAAAGCTTACTGCAACACTTACAACAAGACTTGATTCTTCATTCAAGACAGTTTCAGAACAGCTTGAAAATCTCTATAAATCTCTCGGTGAAATGCAGACTCTCTCAACCGGTGTTACGGAAAATGTTACTGCGCTTAATCGTGTTCTTACTAATGTTAAAGCAAGAGGTACTTGGGCAGAGGTTCAGCTCGAAGGCATTTTAAACCAAACAATTCCGAATATGTTTGAAAAGAATGTGGCAACAGTTCCCGGTTCACTAGACAGAGTTGAATTTGCTATCCGTATCCCGTCAAGCGAAAAAGACGGTAAAGATATTTTCCTTCCTGTGGACTCAAAATTCCCTATGGAGGACTATGTCCGTCTTTGTGATGCTGCAGACAGAGCAGATGCAGACGTAGTAAAACAGGCACGAAAAGAACTTGAAAACAGAGTTTTAAGTGAAGCAAAATCAATTGCTAAATACATACATGTTCCTGACACAACACCTTTTGCAATTATGTATCTTGCAACTGAAGGTCTTTATGCTGAAATTGCATCATCAAGAACAGGATTACCTGAAAAAATCCAGAACGAATACAATATTATGATTGCAGGTCCAACGACAGTTACTGCACTTCTCAATTCACTTTCAATGGGCTTTAAAACAGTTGCTATTAACGAAAAAGCAAATGAAGTCCGTCAGCTTCTCGGTGCTGCAAAGGTGCAGTATGAAAAATTCGGTGATTTACTTGCAAAGGCAAAGAAAAAAGTTGACGAAGCAGGAAAAACTCTTGAAGATGCTGAACGCAAAAACCTGTTTATCCGCAGAAAACTTAAAAATATTGAAGAAATTGATGTCGGGGCTGCCGATAAGCTCTTATTTGACGGAATGGTAGAAGAAACTGAAGAATAGGGTGACAAAAACACTTGCAACAATTACCAATTTATTGTATTATATAATTTGGTATTAAAATTAATATATTATACTTTAGGAGGATAAGGAAATGGCTCTTAAACATGCTGATATTATCGCAAAGATGACTCTCGAAGAAAAAGCAAGTATGTGTGACGGTCTTGACTACTGGCACTCACAACCTGTTGAAAGAGTTGGCATCAAATCAATCAGCCTTAACGACGGACCTCACGGTATCCGTAAAAAGGGTGACCCGGGTGATACACCAAAGGGTGAAACAAATCTTTTGAAAGGTGTTCCTGCAATCTGTTTCCCAACAGCATCTGCAACTGCTTGTTCTTGGGATACTGACCTTCTTTACAGAATGGGTGTTGCTCTCGGTGAAGAATGTCTTAAAGAAAAGGTTTCTGTGCTTTTAGGACCCGGTACAAACATCAAGCGTTCACCTCTTTGCGGAAGAAACTTTGAATATTTCTCAGAAGA
Source organism: Candidatus Fimenecus sp. (assembly GCA_045593555.1). Lineage (GTDB taxonomy): Bacteria > Bacillota > Clostridia > Oscillospirales > Acutalibacteraceae > Fimenecus. Next base: position 84,883 of record JAZNWU010000002.1, read on the forward strand.
CGGTGTTCTTGCAGGTGAAATGGCTGCATCATTTATCAACGGTGTTCAGAGTAAAGGTGTTGGTACATCTCTTAAGCACTATGCTGCTAACAATCAGGAAACACGCAGAATGACGGTTAATGCAGTTGTTGACGAAAGAACACTTCGTGAAACATATCTTCTTCCTTTTGAAATCGCAGTTAAAAAGGCTCAGCCTTGGACAATAATGAACTCATATAACAGACTTAACGGTACATACGCTGCTGAAAACAAGTGGCTTCTTACTGATGTTCTTCGTAAGGACTTTGGTTTTGAAGGTGTTGTTGTTACTGACTGGGGTGCAGAAAACGAAAGAGTTCCCGGACTTATTGCAGGTCAGGAACTTGAAATGCCAACTTCTTCAGGTATCGGCACAAAGCTTATTATTGATGCAGTTAAAGACGGTTCACTTGACGAAGCTGTTCTTGATGCTGCTTGTGACAAGCTTATTGAAATGTCAAAGAAAGCTGAAAAGGTACTCGGCGATTATACTTATGACAGCGATGCTCACCACAAGCTTGCTCGTGAAATTGCAAGTCAGTGTATGGTTCTTATGAAGAATGACAACAATATTCTTCCATTAAAGAAGGATGCAAAGATAGCTGTTATCGGTGAAATGGCTCACACACCTCGTTATCAGGGTGCAGGTTCATCACTTATCAACCCAATCAAGCTTGATTCTGCTTACGATACAATGAAAGAAATGGGAATCAACTTCTCATTTGCACCCGGTTATACTCTCAAGGGCAAGAACAAGAAAGAACTTGAAATGGTTAATGAAGCAAAGAATAAGGCAAAGAATGCTGATGTTGCAGTTGTGTTTATCGGTCTTACTGATGACTACGAAACAGAAGGTAACGACAGAAGCCACATCAACCTTCCACCTGTTCACAATACTCTTGTTGAAGAAGTTCTCAAGGTTAACCCTAACACAATCGTTGTTCTTTCAGGTGGTGCTTCTGTAGCAATGCCTTGGGCAGACAAAGTTCCTGCTATCCTTAATATGTTCCTTACTGGTCAGGCTGGTGGCAGTGCTGTTTGTGACATTATCTTCGGTGATGTTAACCCAAGTGGTAAACTCAGTGAAACATATCCATGTGCTCTTGAAGATAACTCAAGCTACAATTACTTCCCTGGTACATCTGTTTCTGTTGAATACAGAGAAGGTGTTTATGTTGGTTACAAATACTATGACACAGCAAACATACCGGTTGCATTCCCATTCGGTCACGGTCTTTCATACACAACATTTGAATACAGTGATGTAAAAGTTTCCGCTGATAAAATTAAGGATACAGACACAGTTACAGTTTCATTCAAAATTAAGAATACAGGTGCTGTTGACGGTGCTGAAGTTGCTCAGGTTTATGTAAGCGATATGGAAAGCACAATTTATCGTCCTGTTAAGGAACTTCGTGGCTTTAAGAAAGTGTTCTTAAAGGCAGGAGAAGAAAAAGAAATTTCAGTTGAACTCGATAAGCGTGCATTTGCATACTACAATGTTGAACTCGGTGACTGGCACGTTGAAAGTGGTGACTTCAAGATTCTCGTTGGTTCATCAAGCCGTGACATCAGACTTGAGGCTAATGTTTATGTTGAATCAACTGTTGATGCTAAAGTTCCTGATTATAGCAAGACTGCTCCATCATATTACGGTGCAAACATTATGAATGTACCTGCTGACGAATTCAAAGCAGTTTATGGTAAAGAACTTCCACCATCAGTAAGAGATAAGAATGCTCCATTCACACTTCTCAATACAATCGAGGATGCAAAAGATGGCAAATGGGGTGGCAGAATTTACAGACTTCTCATTAAGATTCTCGGTGAAGGCACAATGATGGCCGGTGTTGCTACTCAGCTTCCTATCAAGAACTTCATCTCAATGAGCTTCGGTCTTTTCAGCCCTGAAATGGCAAAGGGACTTATCCTCATTCTTCACGAAGACAAAATGGGTGCAGGTCTTAAGATTATCTTTAAGGGTATTCCAAACCTTATCAAGAATCTTGGTAAATTAAAGCAAATCTAACAAAATTATTCCCACAGGTTTTTCTGTGGGATTTTTTTGACTAAAATGATATATTTTGCATACAATAAATAATGAAAATTCAGTTGACAAAAATTGAAATTTTGCTATAATACCTATTGAAGACTCGGCTTTTATGGAAAGTCTGTCAGGGAGAACGCGTCACCGACTGAAAGCGTGTTTGAGATGAGTAGTAAGCTTGGGAACACTTCAAATGCAATACTAATTTAATATTTAAAAGAGGATATGTTTTTACATATCAATGCGGGTGGCACCGCGGGTATTTATTTTAATTACTCGTCCCGGGAATATTTAAGTATTCCCGGGACTTATTTTTTTCTCGGGATAAATTGGAGGTAGAAAAAATGTACAGAACACTATTCTGTAACGACATCTGTGACAAGCACATTGGTCAGACTGTTCAATTGGCAGGCTGGGTTGATGTTGTCCGTGACCACGGTGGCGTTATCTTCGTTGACATCCGTGACTATACGGGTGTTACACAGGTTGTTATTCACAACGAGGAATTACTCAAAAATGTAAACCGTGAAACTGTTATTTCAGTGAGTGGTGTCGTTGAAAAGCGTGACCCTGACACAGTTAATGAAAAAATCGCAACAGGTTATGTTGAACTTATCTGCGACAGCTTACAGGTTTTAGGTAAGAGTAAGAATATGCTCCCATTTGATGTAAGAGCATCAAGACAAAGCAAGGACGAAGTTCGTCTTAAATATCGTTACCTTGACCTTCGTAATCCAAAGAACCACGACAATCTTGTTAAGCGTTCAATGATTATCCGTCATCTTCGTAATAAGATGGAAGAAAAAGGCTTCCTTGATATGCAGACACCAATTCTTACTGCATCATCTCCTGAAGGTGCTCGTGACTTCCTTGTTCCGTCAAGAAAGCACCCCGGTAAGTTCTATGCACTTCCACAGGCACCACAGCAGTTCAAACAACTTCTTATGGTTTCAGGCTTCGACCGTTATTTCCAGGTTGCACCTTGCTTCCGTGATGAGGATGCCCGTGCTGACCGTTCACCCGGTGAATTCTATCAGCTTGACTTTGAAATGGCGTTTGCAACTCAGGAAGAAGTTCTTGATGTTTGTGAAGATTTGATTTACGATACATTCAAATCATTCTCTGACAAAAAGGTTACCGAGAAGCCATTCCGCAGAATCACTTATGCTGATGCTATGATGACTTACGGTTCAGATAAACCTGACCTTCGTAACCCTCTTGTTATCTGTGATTTGACAGACTTTTTTGCAGGTGTTGACTTCCCTGCATTCAAGGGTAAACCTGTTCGTGGTATCGTTGCCGATTGTCAGGGCAAATCAAAGAAATTCTTTGAAGATTCACTTAAATACGCTACATCTGCTGAAGTTGGTCTTGGTGGTCTTGGTTATATCACACTTAAAGACGGTGTTTTTGCAGGTCCTATTGCTAAATTCTTAAGTGAAGACCAGAAAGTAGAGATTACTGAACTTACAGGTGTTAAAGAGGGCGAAACACTCTTCTTTATCTGTGACGAAAAGAAAAATACAACAGAAAAGAAAGCAGGTATGATTCGTTCATATCTTGCTCGTCCTGACCAGCTTAACTTAATCAATGATGACGCATTTGAATTCTGTTTCGTTGTTGACTTCCCAATGTATGAAAATGACGAAGAAACAGGTGAAACAATATTTACTCACAACCCATTCTCAATGCCACAGGGTGGTATGGAAGCACTCCTTACAAAAGACCCTACTGAAGTTCTTGCTTATCAGTATGACCTTGTTTGTAACGGTATAGAACTCGCATCAGGTGCTGTTCGTAACCACGATATTGACATTATGAAAAAGGCATTTGAAATTGCAGGTTATGACGAAGAAGAACTCAAAAACCGTTTCAATGCTTTATATACAGCGTTCCAGTATGGTGCTCCTCCTCATGCAGGTATGGCACCCGGTATCGACCGTATGGTAATGCTCCTTACAGACGAAGAAAAAATTCTTGATGTTATTGCATTCCCACTTAACGGTAATGCACAAGACTTGTTGCTTGGTGCTCCAAGTGAAGTTACTAACCAACAGCTTGAAGATGTTCACCTTCTTGGTAATGGTAGTGCATTGGCACAGCGTCAGGCAGCTGTCGGTGGTGCTTCAAAGAAAGCAAGTGGCAAACGCTCAACATTCTCAAATGCACAGCAGTTAAATCAGTTGTCACTCACTGAGGATGAAGAAGCAGTTATGCAGGGAATTTTCACTGCAATGAAAGACAGCGAAGAAAAACTTAAAACTATTGATACAGAAAATGTTGAAGAAATGGTACACGTTATGCCAATGACAAATGTACTTCGTGAAGATGTTCGTAAACAGCCATTCACAAGAGAAAGCCTTTTAGAAGGAGCTCCTGAAAGAAACGAAGACAGCTGGCAAGTACCAAGACTTGTAAAGTGAGGTGAATAGTAATGAAATATTATGCAACTAAAGTTAGTGATAAAGGTAATATCGCAATTGACGATACAATCCTTGTCAAAGATGTAGTCACAACTGCAGGTTCTCACATTTTAGATGGATTCAAGCCACTTTTCAGTGCAGAAGCAGTTACAAGACTTGAAAGCAAAGGCTACACATTAGCAGGAAAAACAAATGTTGGTGAATTTGGTCTTGACCTTGTTGGTGAATTTTCATACTATGAACCACAGGAAGGCAAATTAGAAGGCTCATCAGCAACACTCGTTGCAAACGGTGAAGTTGAAGCAGCACTTGGTGTAGATATGAATGGTTCAACTCGTAGAGCAGCTGCTTTAGCAGGTGTTGATTTCTTAAAACCAACTTACGGTACAGTTTCCCGTTATGGCGTTATTTCTTGTGCAGCATCAGGTGAACAAGTTGGTGTTTATGCAAAGGATGCAGAAAAAGTTGCTGAAATTATGGGTGTTATTGCAGGTCACGACGACAAAGACGGCACAAGTCTTAAAAATGACACTTATGACTACACTATTTCAGATGTAAAAGGCAAAAAAGTTGCTCTTAACAAGTATCTTCTTGATAAAGCAGACGATGAAACAAAAGCAAAGGTTTTAGCATTTGCAGATAGTCTTCGTGCAAATGGTGTTGAAGTTACTGAAATCAGTTGTGATATGGCTGAAATCGCAAACACAGCTTGGCAGATTCTTATGTGTGCTGAAACTTGCAACAATGTTTCTCGTTATGACGGTGTCAAATTCGGTTACCGTGCAAAGGAATACAAGAACATTGACGAATTATATGTAAACACAAGAACAGAAGGCTTTAACTTCCTTACAAAGGCAGTTATCCTTTATGGCTCTGATGTTCTTTCAAAGACTCGTTATAAAGATTGTTTTGACAAGTCACTTCGTATCCGTCGTGTAGTTGCAGAAGGACTCCAGAAAGCATTCAGTGAATTTGATGCAGTTTTAACTCCTGCTTGCAGTAAAGCAGAATACGAAGCTTATGACATTAAAGATGCATTCGGAAAAGTATTCGAGGAAAGTGTATTTACAGCAGTACCAAATCTTATTGGTATTCCTGCTATCGTTACAAATGGTGTTCAGCTTATGGGTAATCACTTCTCTGAAAGCACACTTTTAAGTCTTGCTCACAGCGTTGAAAAGGAGGGCAAATAATATGAAATACGAACTTGTCATGGGCCTTGAAACTCACGTTGAGTTAAGCACCGAATCAAAGATTTTCTGTTCTTGTGGTGGTCATTCTGCTGCAAACGAACCAAACGATTGTGTTTGTCCTGCTTGTTCAGGTATGCCAGGTATGTTGCCTGTTATGAACAAGAGAGTTGTTGAGCTTGCAGTTACAGCAGGTCTTATGCTCAACTGTAACATCAATAAATATACAACATTTGATAAGAAAAATTATTATTATCCCGACCTTCCTTGTGCATACCAGATTACACAGATTAATCACCCAATCTGCACTAACGGTTGCGTAACACTTAAAACAAGTGAAGGCACACGAGATATCAGAATCAAACAGATTCACATGGAAGAAGATGCAGTCAAACTCGTTCACAGCGGTAATTCTTCATTTGTTGACTTTAACCGTACAAGTGTTCCGCTTATCGAAATCGTTACTCAGCCTGACTTCCGTAGTGCTGAAGAAGTTATAACATACCTTAATAAGCTCAAGTCTATGTTCCGTTCAAGTGGCATTTCAGAATGTGAAGAAGGTGCTATGCGTTGCGACGTAAACATTTCTGTTCGTCCTGAAGGAAGTACTGAATTCGGTGTTCGTACTGAAATCAAGAATATGGCTTCATTTGAAGCAATTGAGAGAGCAATCAAGTACGAGTCACAGCGTCATATTGATGCTATTGAATACGAAATTGAAGAGCTTGTTCAGGAAACAAGAAGATTTGACGATGTAAGTGGTAAGACATTTGCAATGAGAAATAAGGAAACTGAAGCAGATTACCGTTATTTCCCTGATGCAAACCTTATGCCAATTATTATTGACGATGAATGGCTTGAAGAAATCAAGGCTAAAAAGCCTGTTGCAGTTGATGAAAAGGCTGATGCTTACCGCGAGGTCGGCATTTCCGAAAAGGAAATTGATATGCTCATTTCTAACCACAAAATTGCAAAAATGCTTGATGATATCGTTGCTATGGGATGTAATCCAAAGGATACTGCAACATGGATTCTTACAGACTGTGCAGGTGTTCTTCGTAAAGATGGCAAGACACTTAACGACCTTACAATGACTGCAGAAACTCTTGCTACCATTATCAAGATGGTTGATAGTGGTAAGATTAACAGAAATGCAGGTAAGAAAGTTCTTATTGCAGTTGTTGAGGATAATGCTGACCCTGAAGAGTTTGTTAAAGCACAAGGACTTGACAAGAAGTTTGATTCATCAGCAATTGACAGCGTAATCGATAAGGTTATCGCTGAAAATGAAAAAGCAGTTGCAGACTTCAAGAGTGGTAAAGAAAAGGCTCTTATGGCTCTGTTCGGTGCTTGTATGAAGGAACTCCGTGGTGCAGGCGACCCTGCAGTTATCAAGGAGTTACTTGAAAAGAAACTTAAGGCATAAAAATCAGATATTAAACAAATCGGCTCCCCTTGTCAGGGGAGCCTTAATTATGCAATTATTTAATTACACTTAAATTTGCTTCGGGGAGATAGTAGCAAGCCATTGGGCCTTCTTCATATACCACATAAACATATCTGCCGTTGTCATTTAATGTAAGATATTGAGAAACTGTTTTGTCAATGATTTTCTGTGCTTTTTCTGTGTCTGTTACGGATGTAAGCGGATGACCTGCATCTTCATAAAGCATCTTTAAAATTTCATATTCTGTTGCAGGTTCGTCAATGAAATAAGAAATCACATCATTATGACCAAAGCTCATTGGCAACATATCAAAGTTTGCTCCATCATTATCATAAATCATAGATGTGCATGCTCCCCAACCTCTGTAATCTTTCCTATTTGCTTCTGCAAATTTCCATCTTGCACCTGTAATTGATAACGGTTCGTCTGTATATAAAACTTCCTTGATTTTCATAGTTTCTTCTGTAAGCTCATAACCATTTGCTTTAAGAAAATCTATAGTGTTTGTCATTTCAGGATAAACAGGGATAAAAGAATTATGTAAAAGTGCGTGTTCAAGTTCAATTTCTTTGTATTCTTCATCGACAATATATTCGATACCCTCTCTGTCGCTGTTAGGATACCAAACATTTTCGGCATAAGCAGCCGTTGTTCCCATAAAATCTGTGTCAGGATAACATCTTACAAGCACACCAACAGGATGATTTGCATTTTTGAAAAGTTCATCAACGCTCATTACTGAAAGGTCTTTATAGAGTGCTTCACAAAGTGCGTCAACATGTACAATATAATCAAGACCGTCATCAATCTTGTAAATCATATCGCTGTCAGTATATGCCCAGTTAAAGGTTTTAAGATAACCTGTTGAGTCGTTCTGTGGGTTTTCAGGAACATCATCAATAAGGTAATTTTTGAGAATTGCATCGAAGTAATCAGAGCCGTAAACAAGCTGAATATATTTCATATATGTTTCTTCTGCATATATGTCAAAATTACGATATTTTATTTTTCCTTCATTATCTCTTATACCAAGGGTAATTGATGCAAGAAAATCTTTATCATATTCATATTTTTCTTCTTTAAGGAGTTCATAAATCTCAAGAATTGCCTGTTTACTTTCATCAGTTGAACTTTCTATAAAATTTTCAGGATAATCCCATGGATAAATATAATGTGGATATACTTCAAGCTCAGTTGCTTCTATTGTAACGCTCTTAATATCGGCTTTGTCAGGGATTCTGTTATATGTTCCAAGGAAGCCTGTGTTGATTAAGATAGACCAAACTGCCAACGCACCAACAAGTACAGCACACCATTTCATTGATTTAAGTGCTATCTTTGGTTTTCTTGTAAGAATAAGCTGAATAAGGAAACATGCAACCAATGTAACAGCTGTAAGAAGAACAAAGAGTACGGAAATGTTGTATTTGCCACCGAACCACTCTGAACCAACATAGGTAATTACAGTAAATGCAAAAGTACAGATAATCGCTCTTGAAATAGGGAATTTACCAAGAGAATTTGCGTGTTCTGCCTTTCTCTGATTGAAAAGATAATAAGCAACACCTATTAAAGCAACAGAAATTACGAGCCACATTACAACAGGAAGTACAAATCCCCAATCAACATTCAAGTATTCAGGCACCTTGAATTTATCAGCTGTTGTATCTCTTGTTAAAAGGGTTAATATTGATGTTGGTGTAATACGATTTGAATAACCATAAATCACATCATTAGCTGTATCTATGTATTCTTCATTTATATTCGTTGCCATTGTCCAAGGTGTAAAAATCAGCATTAAAGACTCAAAATCAAAGCTTCTGATATATCCTTTAAGATAAGTCTGGATAAGTGAAACAACTGTACCAAATGTAAATAATGGAATTGCTGACAAGGCGAGTGAAGAAATCACACCCTCAAAAATATTACCTGAAACCATCATCATTGCAGATGCGATTGCAAAGCCTGTAAGTCCGCAAACAAAAAGTAATGATACAAAATAGATAAACAGCTTTGTAAGATGTACCGATATTCCGAAATATACAATATTTGTAATGTAAATAATAAGAATCGGAACAAATACTGCAAGGAAAAGTGTTACAATGCCGGCAACCAAACGATTTGTAAACATTGTGTTTCGCTTGATACCAAGGCTTAAATACACATTAACCTGCTTTTTTGAAAGCATAAAATAGAATGATTTTACTGCTACCAACATTCCACAAGCAACCATTCCCATTGGAAGCAAATGAAACGAATAATAAAACGATGACTGTGGTGCTATGAACATTGAGTATTCAAGGTGTTCCCTCGACATTACAAATTCTTCACTAGTAACATACTGAATAACAGGAATTGTCAGGTAAATTAAAAGCACTACGAGTGCCATTGCAGGAAATGGAAGTGAGCCTAAAAGACTCCGCTTGAAATCGTTTTTGTTCACATTATTTTTCAAAGATTTTTGTGATGTCATATTTCTTATCCTCCATTTCATTTAAGAATACCTCTTCCATTGTAAGCTTATATTCATCAATAGCCATTGGAAGAAGAGAATTGAGCTTTTGTCTTTGTTCATTGATATTCTTATCAAAAATAATCATTGCAACTCTGCCGTCAATTTCAAGTGACTTATACTGGATATTTCTGAAATCTTTTTCTGTGATTTCACGGTCAAAAATAAGTCTGAACTTACTGTAATTCTGTGAAATATCGTAAACAGAACAGTCCATTGTAAGTTTTTTACCGTTAATAAGACCAACATTATCACAAAGGTCAGAAAGCTCTGACAAGTTGTGTGATGAAATAATGAGAGAAGCTTCTGTTTCTGCCATATATTCCATAAAAAGTTTCTTTGTAACATCCTTTTTCTGTGGGTCAAGTCCGTCAAATGTTTCGTCAAGAAGTAAATACTTAGGATTGCAGGAAAGTGCTAAAATAATCTCTGCTTGTCTTTGCATACCCTTTGAAAAACCTCTGATTTTCTTTTTACCGTCAAGGCCATAGACCTCAAGAAGATTTTTAAGTGTTTTCTTGCTGAAATCCGGATGATAATCAGCATAAAAATCTGCCATTGAATAAATTGAAGCATTCATCGGAAAATAAAGGTCATCAGGAATATAGAACAAGTCTTTTCTTACTGTATCATTATCAAATGTATCTGCTCCGTCCATAAGAACTTTGCCCTCATCTGCTTTATAAATTCCTGCTGCTGTTTTTAAAAGTGTTGTCTTACCTGCACCATTATAGCCAATAAGACCATAAATTGATGATGGTTGGACTTTAAATGATATATCTTCAACTGCTGTGAAATCGCCGAATTTTTTTGTAACATTTACAAATTCAATCATTTCAATCGTCAACTCCTTTGAAAATTTCGTTAAGAAGTCCTTCAACCTGTTTTCTGTCAACACCCATAGCCTTGGCATTAACCAAAGATGCTTTTACTGCATCCAAAGACTGCTGAAGGAAGATGTTTTGAGATTTTGTATCACCGCTTACGAATACGCCTTTTCCTGCAATTGTATAGATAACTCCCTGAGCCTCCAACTCCGACAACGCGCGCTTGACGGTGTTGATATTTAAGCCCAGTTGCGCTGAGAGTTGTCTTAAAGACGGTAGCTGGTCGTCTTTTTTCAGCACTCCCCTGCTGATGTCAAGAACAATCTGTTCTTTAATCTGCTCATAAATCGGGGTTCTGGAATGATAATCAAGAAAAATATTCACGGTGTATCACCTCCTGTTCAACTGTACTAACTGTGCTATTTCAGTTAGCACAGTTTGATAATACAGCATAAAATTCCATTTGTCAACAGTTTTTTAAAATTTTTACTTTTTTCTTAAACAAATCTTAAAAATATCATGCACACAAATTATAATTTATCGAGATGATTGAAATAATGTGTCATTCTGAGCGAAGCGAAGAATCTCTATCCAAATAACATATAAACTAACAGGGATTCTTCGTCGTTTCACTCCTCAGAATGACCTGCTATTTATAATTGCAACGCAGTTCCAACACTTTGCACTTTGCGTTTTGCATTTTGCATTTAACAGACAAACTCCAATTTGTATGGACATATGAAAAAACGAGGATTTTTACATCCTCGCCTTTTGTTATTCTTTATTTATCTTTCTGCTTATCTCGGATTCTCTTATGGTGCTTTAATCTTGTGAAAAGAATTGCCAATCCTGTCACGAGGACAAACGCTACAAGCACACAAGATATAACAACATCAACAGATGCCGGAATGTACGGTACAATTAAATCTGTTTCAGGCAATTCAAAAAGTGATGTTCCGTCATTTGAGCTATAAGGAATTCTGATTACATTTATGGAATAACCACCCAAATCATATATAATCTGATTATCCTTAAGCATAAGCTCTGTCTGAATAGGTGCAACATGCAAATCTCCACCTATTTCATTACATGCTGACTTGAAATTCGATGACATAACCTGTGCAGTAGGATTATTAACATTTTTAAATCCGTCAATATTTATGCTTATTCTATGAGGTGTTTTTGTGCTGTTGACAAGTTTTACATAAATAACTTTTTCATCTGTATCAACTGTAACAGAACGATAAACACCTTCTTGAGTTTCATCATCAACGGTGATATAATGAGTACCTACATTATTAGCAAAAATCATTTGCATATAATAATCAGGTGAAAGGACTAATTTATGAGAATCAAACCAGATAAGACTTGTATCTTCTGTCTGTGCATTAACCTTTGAAAGAGTCGTTTCATAAGAAGCCATCTGCACAAGGTCACCATTTCTCTCAACACCCGTTAAGAAGGCTGCATTTTCAATAGCTGACCAGATATTATTCTTTGTAATAGTATCTCCGACTGTCGTGTCAACTGAATATCTGCTGATACTTCTCTGCAAGCCACTACGAGTCTTTTCATCATAAATCGTTGACTTACCAAAAAGCTTTCCACCGTTTACACAATAACTCTCGTCAACAATAACATCCCTGTAAAGTGCTTTTGCTTTCTCAACAATCTCTTCACTTTGTCCGTTATAATCGGTACAGATTATAATTTGGATGTCAGGATATTTACCCTGAATCGCTTTATAAATCTCATCAAAATTTCGCCAGAATAAGTCACCATATCCACAATTTGCTATGGCAATATATTTAAGATTGAAGCTGTTTTTATGTCCGTCTTCAATTCTCTTTGCACCCCATACGGTTGTTTCATCACCATTAGCATATTCAATAAGGTCAAGAACATCCTGAAGATACTGGTCAAAGCCTTCCGTTCCCGGACAATATGAAATTCCGTCAAGATAACTCTGCCAGTCTTCAGCAGTCATCTTATCCTTTTCATATGCTTCCTTGTTTTCCTTATAATCACTTACCTTATCGGTAACAATACCACCGTTGATTACAGGAATTGCATCAGCGCCAATATCTTCACACAGAAGAAGATATTCGTACATACCCATTGAGTTTGAATTTACTGAATACACATTTTTATTAACATGAGTAAAACTCTGTTTTCTTGTTTCAAGAGGACCGATTGTATTCTTCCAGCTACCGATATTCTCGATAATCATTGAAGAATCAAGTTCACCTGCAGAAAATCTGACAAATGATGGTGAAAGATTATAAATTGCTCTTATAAGGTCACTTCTTAAAGAAACATATTTCCATGTACTGTTGCCGAAACCATAACTGCTCATAGGAACAAGTGTTACCTGGTCAATAAAGAAACTGCCTGTACCTTCAAAATTCAGGAGCAAAGCACCGTCAGCAGTAACATTCGACTTGATTTCAAGTGTTATTGGCATCCATTCTGCACAATGGTCAATATTGAACTGATATTTTTCTGTATTGCCCTCTGCAGAAAGTGATGCTGTTATTGTGCCTGTATAGTCAATATTTTTGAAATATGCTGTAAACTGATAAATTTCATTCTTCTTAAAAGACATATCAGGACTATTTGCTTTTTTTGAATTTACCTGATAAGTTTTGTAGTTATAAAACTCTGTATAACCCAAATTCTTGATTGCACCGTTACCATTAACAGTTACGGAAAGATAATTTGCGTTATTTTCATTAAGTCCTTCAAACGACATTATACTGTATGTTTCAGCAGAAATATTCCAACCTGCCACAGGGTTATTACTGTACTCAAAAGAATTGTTATTAACAAGATTTGAAACAATGCCACCGTCAACAGCACTACCCTTATTTTCAAGAGTAAGACCATAGAGATTATTACTTACGGAATATGAAATATTATCTGCAGAGATATTAAGTGACGGAATAATCTTTTCAGACACACTGCTACCTGTAAAACAAACAAAAGCAGAAGCAATCACCATAACCGATAAAACTAATGCTATTACTTTTTTCACTATCCGTCACCTACTTCAACTCAATATTATACTATTATATATTTTACCAATAAATATTTAATATGTCGAGTGTTTTTTGAAGATTTTTTAGCCTGTTCAGTTGATTTTTTTCATCACAAACTATATAATCAAACTATACTCGGTTGTTGGGGGATTTTTCACCATGAAAAAGAAGGTTTATACTATTGCAAATGCCCATCTAGACACTATCTGGAGTTGGGACTTTGAAACAACAGTAAGCAAATACATATACAACACTCTCAATGAAAATTTTCAGCATTTTGAGAAGTATCCTGAATACAAATTCAATTTTGAAGGCTCATATCGTTATGAGCTTATGAAAGAATATTATCCCGAATTGTGGGAAAAGATGAAGTCATATATTGCACAGGGCAGATGGAATGTCTGCGGAAGTGCATTTGAAAATGGTGATGTGAATGTACCATCCCCTGAAGCACTTTTCAGAAACATTCTTTTAGGTAACGAGTATTTCGAGAAGAATTTCGGCAAACGCAGTTGTGATATTTTCTTACCCGACTGTTTTGGTTTCGGATACGCTTTACCATCAATTATGCACCATGCAAATCTTAAAGGTTTCACAACACAGAAGCTTACTTGGGGTTCTGCTTATGGTGTACCTTTTGACCTTGGAAAGTGGTATGGTGTTGACGGAAATTATGTTTATGCCAATACAAATCCGGGTTCATATGATAAATCCCTCACAAAAGTAAGAGAAAACGAAAATGTCGTTAAAAAGCTTAACGAAAATGACCAATATAAACTTGATATGACTGCAATTTTCCACGGTGTCGGTGACCGTGGTGGTGCTCCGAAAGAGCCTTCTGTAAAAACTGTTTGTAATGAAATTGCAAAAAATGATACAAATGATATTGAAGTTTTGTCTGCTCCTGCCGACCAGATTTTCCGTGATATTGATACTTTACCTGAAGATATTAAGCAAAAACTACCTGTATGGAACAACGAACTTGTTATGACAAATCACGCTGTTGGTGGTTACACATCCCGTGCTATCGGTAAACGATGGAACAGAAGAAATGAAGAAATTGCAGATATGGCAGAACGTGCTTGTGTTACTGCAATGGTGACGAATGGCTATAAATACCCACAAATACCACTTACAAAAGCCTGGAAACGAGTTGTTTCTCATCAGTTCCACGACGATTTACCGGGAACATCAGTTCAGCGTGCGTACAGAAGAAGCTGGAATGACTATGCAATGTCACTTAATCAGTTCACAAATGAATATGAAGGTGCTGTCAAATCAATCGCATCGATGATTGACACATCTTTTGTCAAAGGCACGGCAGTAATCGTTAATAACCCTATGGAATATGAAAGAACAGGTGTTGTAACAGTTAAAATTCCTGCAAAATTCTGTGGAAGAAACATAACTGTTCTTGACAGTGACGGAAAAGAATATGCAGCACAGATTTCAAGTGTTAAAAATGGTGTTGCAACTGTTCTTATGAATGTAACTGTTCCACCAATGGGATACAAGGCATTTGATATCAGAAACAGAAAATGTCAGGTTAAATCAAAGCTTTTTGCATCTGTTCAGATGCTTGAAAATGAAAAGTATAGAGTTGGATTTAACAGTAATGGTGATATTTCATCAATTTTCGACAAAGAACTCAAAAAAGAAATTCTTCAGAAACCAATCACAACAGGAATTTTTGATTATAACGGAAGTAAGGATTGGCCTGCTTGGGAATTGAATTTCAATGAGCTTAACCGTGAGCCACAGAATATTACAAAAATCAAGACAATTAAAGTCGTTGAAAATGGTCCATGCCGAGTTGCCCTTGAAATTGTAAAAGCCTTTGGTGACAGTACTTTTACATCAATCGTAGCTTTAAGTAGTGGTGGAAAAACTGTTGAGGTTTACACAGAGGCTGAATGGCGTAGCAAACGACATCTTGCAAAGGAAATCTTCTCATTTACTGCTGAAAGTCCCGTTGCAACATACGACCTTGGCCTTGGTGCAATCAAACGAGGCAATATGAACGACAAGCTCTTTGAAGTTCCTGCACAGAAATGGGCTGACATTACAGATAAAGACGAGCAATTTGGCGTTTCTGTTATCAGCGAATGTAAATACGGTTGGGATAAGTTTGACAACAGCACTCTCCGTCTTACTCTTATGCACACACCATACAAGAATTACAAGGTTGACAGTATGCAGTCAATGATGGAATTGGGACTTAACAGATATTCTTATGCTATTTATTCTCACAAAAATACTGTTGCACACGATACACAAACAGAAGCAAGAAACTTTGTAATGCCTATGGCATCATTTATGGTTTCAAAACACGAAGGTGCTTATACTGAATATTCATTTGGCTCACTTTCAGGAAATGCAATTTTAAGAGCTATGAAAAAAGCTGAAAACAGTGATGAAATTGTTGTCCGTATCGGCGAAAGCGAAAAGAAATCACAAAAAGATGTTACATTCTCACTTAACTGCGAAATTCTTTCTGCAAGAGAGATTTATGCATCCGAAGAACATATTTCAGATGTATCACTTACCGACGGAAAACTCGTGTTTGACTTAAAGCCTTATGAAATCAAGTCTTTTGCAATTAAGGTTAAAGTTGCAGATAATAAACAGAATCAGGTAAGCATTCCTCTTCAAGGAAACATTGACCCATTCTCAATAAATGCAAAGCCAACAGGCAACCTCCCTGTTATAAACAAGTCAATTCCAAAAGAAATTGCTCCTGATGTTATTTCTTCAGGT
Organism: Candidatus Fimenecus sp.; assembly: GCA_045593555.1. Lineage (GTDB taxonomy): Bacteria > Bacillota > Clostridia > Oscillospirales > Acutalibacteraceae > Fimenecus. The sequence goes on from JAZNWU010000002.1 coordinate 101,142, forward strand.
GGAGTTGATTTTCCGATTTCCGACAAAGCTATGATTTGTGGCGGACAGAGTCTTCTTTTACCGACAGACACAAAAAAAGTTCATCTTCTCGTAGCATCACTTAATGGCGACAAGCCCGTTAAAATCAATGATTATGCATACAAAATCAATGATATCAAGGAATATTATGCAGGTTGGGATTTATACGATTTCAAAGAAGTTGCCTTTACGAAACAAGGTAAGTTAGGTTACGAATTTACTCATTCACATACTGCAGACGGTGACGCTCAATGTGAACAGTTATTCTTCTGGCACGTGGAAGTTGAAACAGAAAACAGCGATACACTTAACTTCCCTGTTGATAAGGACATTATCGTTCTTTCTGCAGTTGCAGATACAGAAAAGGAATTCTGTGAAATCAGTTGTGACCTTTATGATAAAATTGAAGGTCGTCAGTTCACTTACAAGGAAAATCTCAAAGAAAAACTTACATACTTAAACTGTAAAAATTCATATTTGCTCAACGACAAAGGTGGAGCAATAAAACACAGAAATAAGGGAAGGAGAAACTGAAAATGTCTGAAAACAAAGGCGACATCCGTTATGTCGGTGTGAAAGAAACACTTGCTTATGGTATTGCAAATGCAGGTCAATGCTTTGGATATAATATTATCGCAGGTAGTTACCTTTCACTTTTCTTTACAAAAGTATTTGGTGTCCCCCCTGAAGCAGTTGCAGCAATGATGCTGTTTTTAGGTCTTTGGGACACAATCAATGACCCTCTTATGGGTTCAATTATTGACAGAACACGAACACGATACGGAAAACTTCGACCATATCTTTTGATCGTTCCGATTCCGTTAGGTCTTGCAACAATCATGCTTTTTGCAGGCCCTGCCCTTCTCGGTGACAAAACGGAAAATGTTGCAAAAATCATTTATATGTTCATCACCTATTTCATATGGGAACTTTTCTACACATTAGGTGATGTGCCATTCTGGGGAATGAGTGCAGCAATAAGTCCGTCACCATCTGACAGAACAAGGGTCATTTCTTCTGCTCGTTTTATTTCTGGTCTTATCGGTGGACTTTCAACAACAATTCTCGTTGTACTTATGGACTTAAGTAACAATGGTTCAATTCCACTTTCATTGTCACAGGTATTCTTGCTTATGGCAATAATTTCAGGCACATTCGGTATGGCACTTTTCTCATTGGCAGGTACATGCACAAAAGAAAGAGTTGTACAGACGATTAAAGAGCCAAGCATTCTTGACGGATTCAAAGCACTTATCAAGAATAAGCCTTTACTTTTAATCGTTATCGGTAATGTTCTTGCTGCAATAAGTGGTATCGGTGGATTTTTCCAGGCATATTACTATTCAGAAGTTGTAAATATGAATTCACTGACAATTGTAATTGCACTTCCGGGTACAATTTTAGGTTTTGTTACATACTTGCTCATTCCAAAAATCAAGCAGAAATTTGATAATCGTCAGATTATCTTCCTGAATGGTTTTGCAAGACTTATCATGGGTACTCTCGTATTCATTGTTGGTGTAAAAGCATTTACAAATCTTTGGGTTGTTGTACCACTTCTTATGGTACAGAATCTTCTTTTCAGTTTCTTCAACACAATCAATATGGTCATTCCTACTGAAATGATTGGTGACACAATCGACTATATGGAATGGAAAACCGGTGAGCGAAATGAAGGTGTTTCATTCTCTGTACTTACATTCGTCGGCAAACTGACAGGTTCAATTTCAGGTACTATCGGTAACGCTTTGCTTCCTGTTATAGGTCTTTCATTTGTAACAATGGGAACTGAAACAGTTACGGTTAAAGCTTATGAGCAGACAGACTTGCTCATTTGGGGAATGTTTACATTAGCACCTGCAATTTTAGGTCTTCTTCCACTTATTCCATATATCTGGTATGACCTTACAGGTGACAAGCTCAAGCAGGTTCGTGAAGAAATGGCAGAACGCAGACAAGCACTTTCAGCACAAGTTTCGGGAGGTGGCGAAAATGAGTAATTGTCCAAAATGTGGCGAAAAACTTTCACCATTATATATGAAACAAAACTGTCCAAGGTGCAACACAAATCTTGTATATTATGACCTTGATAAGCGACTTGAGGCTGACCATATACAGGCTATGAAAGAACAGGAAGCAGTTGACAGAGTGCTCAATAACATTAAAGTATCTGCATTCGGCGGACCATTACAAATCACTCGTTTTGTCCTGATGTTTTCACCTCTTTTATGGATGTGCTTACCAACATTCAAGACTGCTGACGACACAAATGTAACACTTATAAATGTGATTATGGGAATTATCAATAGCAGTTTATCTCTTGATACAATTTTCGTCGATAAATCATATTTATTCCCTGTAATTACAATGGTTTGTGTTATCGTTTTCTCAATACCTGTAATTATTTCTACACTCTTTTCAGTTGGTGAAAAGGCATACAAGCGAATTAAGATATTTCATTTGATATATGGTTTGGCACTTTTGGGATGTCTTACACTGTGTTTCTGGGCTGGTTCTTACGTTTCGTATGGATTCATCCTTATTGTATTCACATATGGTATAGTAAGTACACTTCACAAAAAAATAAACGACAGACTCAATAAATTATAATTTGTCGGGATATTGCCTTCCCCTTGAGGGGAAGGTGTCACCGCAGGTGACGGATGAGGTGGAAAAGTAGTTTTATTATGATTATTAACGATTGCTGAAGCAACCTACACCTCATCAGTCTGCTTCGCAG
>JAZNWU010000003.1:0-4568 GCA_045593555.1 Candidatus Fimenecus sp.
AAACCACATACAATATTATCTCCGAAAGCTTTTTGACATTAAAACCAAACTTGTTATAAAAATCTCTAAACCAATAAACACAAGAATTGTGCCACCGAGAACATAATCAAATTTAATCTTTCATTTTTTTGCAAAGCTCACGAAGCTGAGATGTAAGCCTTGCATTATCCTTGTTGGGTCTACCTCTGCGTGCTTTAGCAAGTGAAAGGAGCTTTTCGGCTTCTGCAACAAGCTCATTGTAAATCATATCAGCACGAGATTTACCCTTGAATATATTGGGTCTGTCAATAATTTTACCCTCAGTATAAATTGTCATTTTACCGGTTATCAAATCGTATTCGGTTCCGCTATAGGGTGCTTCTGCACGGTAACCGTTCTGACACAGTAATTTTTTAAAATCTTCGCAGGCATTTTCATCTCCGTGGTTTACAAATACCATACTTGGCTTGTTTTTATAACCCTCGATCCAAGAAAAAAGACCTGCTTGATCTGCGTGTCCGCTGGTGCCTTGTAAAGAACAAATTTCAGCATTCACCGTGATTTCCTCACCAAAAAGCATCACACTTTTTTCACCGTTTAAAAGGCGTCTGCCCAGTGAACCCTCTGCCTGATATCCAACAAAAAGAATCAAGTTATTTGTTTTCCAAAGGTTGTGCTTGAGGTGATGGCGAATTCGTCCTGCTTCACACATTCCGCTGGCAGAAATAACAACCTTGGGTTCGTTGTTAAAGTTTATCTGCTTTGATTCCTCCGAGGTAGTTGTTATACGTATATCATCAAACCAGATAGGATTGATGCCTTGTTCTATAAGGGCCAGGGTTTCTTCATCAAAGCAGACAGTATTACATTGCATAAAAATAGCTGTCGCTTCTGCTGCTAAAGGGCTATCAACATATACCGGAAAATGCTCGTGTCCATTAATCAATCCGTTTTGCTTTATTTCGCGTATAGCGTATAGCATCTCTTGTGTTCGTCCTACTGCAAATGACGGAATAATTACGTTACCGCCTCGGTCAAGTGCTCTTTGTATGTAGCCTGCAAGCTCTGTTACAACATTACTGCGGTCAGCTGTGTGCAAACGGTTGCCGTATGTTGATTCTATAACCAAATAGTCGGTTTCTTCTACTTGTTGCGGGTCACGAATAATCCGTTGGTTGGTATTTCCCACATCTCCGCTGAAAACGATTTTTTTAGAAACACCACCCTCGGTAAGCCAAAGCTCAATACAGGCAGAACCAAGAAGATGACCGATATCAGTAAATCGGAGTTTAATTCCTTCTGCAGGATATATTATATCACCATAATTACATCTGCGGAATAAAGAAATAGCTCCGAGAGCATCCTGCATATCATAAACCGGAGCAAAGGTATCTAAGCCTGCTCGCTCTGCTTTACGGGACATCCATTTTGCTTCAAATTCCTGTATATGTGCAGAATCTCGCAACATTATATTACAAAGGTCACAGGTCACATCGGTTGCATATATATTACCTTCAAAACCTTCTTTAAACAATCTCGGCAACATACCGGAATGGTCAATGTGGGCGTGTGTTAAAAACACTGCATCTATTTGACTTGCTGCCACAGGTAAAGCTATATTTTGAAAAATATCTTTTCCCTGTTCCATACCGCAATCAACCAAATAATATCTGTTATTTACTTCTAAAAGTGTACAACTTCCTGTTACTTCATGAGTTGCACCTATAAACTGCACTTTCATTAACAACACCTCCGATATGTTTGTTATAACTATTATAGCATACTTATTTACATTATTCCACCTCTCGAGAATTTGCATAAATTTTTTTCATTCTTTCATCGGGGAAATGATTATCAAGAAATACTTCAAAATAATTTGATGGTTCAAGACCATTTTCTCTCTCATTCATTCTGATAGCCGCAGATGCAGATATAACTGCATCAAAAATCAAAAATGCGGTTAAAAAGAGCACCAGAACTTTGCTGATTTTAAACGGTATTTTATCAGTTAATTTATCAAACAACGGCATAATAAGCTCAACCCATACTATACCTAAAGCACCCCAAAAGATTGAATATAACAAGCATACTCTGCCGTTTATATTTAACGGAAGATGGCTGTAATCCCATGCGACTGAACCGAAAACAATTTCCTGCCCTAAAGAACATATATATTCCGTTACTGTACCGGTAAGAAAGGAAATCAAGAAAACTTTTAGATGAGATGATGCCCTGAATTTATTTAAAACCAGACTTAATAACACACCACCCATACCGTATGCAACACTGAATGGTCCGTAAACAAGCGATTTTCTGCTTTCCCAATAACCGTTCTTTATGAAGCACCAAAGGGTTTCAACTATAAAACCGACAACACAGCAAACAACAAATATATAAAAATACTTATGATAACTGCTTTTTTTCATTTCAATCACCCTCATTTAATTCCAAGAAATCAGAATCACAAACAAGCTTGTTGCTTTTCACGATTTTTCTGTTTTTTAGTTTCCGTATAATGTGTGCCAGAAGCACTAAGAAAGCAGTAAAAACCAAAATTGCTACCACTGTTAATAATATATACATAACTCAGATTACCGCTTATTCCAAATATTTTCGGCTTCAACCGACCATTGCTCTGCGTAATTTTTGCATTTTGAACATAAATGCTCAACTTCTTCGGGGGATTCTAAATCTGTACTTACAGCACCCGTTTCCTCGATAATCTTTTCAAGGCAATGAGGGTTTTCAAGCATGGGGCAAGGCATAAGATGATTATTGTTAAAGGGTTGACCGTTGTGGTATGCCATAAAAAGAGGACTTTTTAATATTTCAAGTATTGATGATGTATATATATTAGAATCCGAATAATGAATAAACACACACGGCTCTGCATCACCTGCTGAATTTATATGAAAATAGTTTCTGCCACCTGCAATGCAACCGCCCACATACTCTCCGTCATTCTGGAAATCCATAGGGAAGAACGGTATATTGCATTCATCTGACCTTACGTAGCGTATTCTTTCTATCATGTATTTTCGCTGTTCAGGTGTGGGTAAAAGCTCTGTAACCGCCTTATTACCAACAGGCATATAATGGAAGTAAAAACCGAATTTGGCACCGTTTTCGGAAAGCATAGTAAGAAAACTGTCGTTAGTTACAGATTCAATATTCTGACTTGTGTAACAAACAGAGGTACCAAAAATAATTCCATATTGTTTTAATAAATGCATAGCATTAATAACGGCATTATAATGTCCTGTACCACGTCTTGCATCGTTGGTATCAGGGGAGCCTTCAATTGAAAGAAGAAAGGCTATATTTCCAACCTCGACAACCTCTTCACACAAGGCTTCATCAATTAAGGTTGAGTTAGTAAAGATTGCAAACTGAACATCATTATGCATCTTTGCAAGTTTTATAATATCCTCCTTTCGCACCAAAGGTTCTCCACCTGTTAGCAGATATAGATGAACACCCAATTCTTTTCCTTCGGTAACAATTTTGTTCATATCATCAAATGAAAGGTTGGCTTTATCTCCGTATGTACCTGACCAACAGCCTGCACAATGCATATTGCAAGCAGAGGTCGGGTCAAATAATATCAACCAAGGAATGTTACAATTATGAATCTCTCTGTTTTTTCTTACGGTTTTAGTTCCCTTGAAAAAAGCTTCGTAACCGAAATTCAAAATCGTGGTTTTTGCTACATTAGGATTTATCTCGTCAAATAAATAGTTAACAATGTTCATCCACTTGCTATTTGGGTTTCGTATCTCCATCCTGACCTTTTCAAACATTTCTTGCGGATAATCGTTGTTCCAAAATTTTTCTGCTATATCAACAATTTTGAGCAATGCGTCCTCACGATTTTTTGAAACCTTACTCATTGCTTGGTCGATAAGCATTGCTATAGCCCTTCGTTGCATTGAATTCTGTTGTTTATTAATCATAAAAAACACCTCTCTTTTTTTCATCATATCCTTGATGCATAAAATAAAACTCAACTGAAAATCAACATTTGTTGACATTCAGTTGAATTTAAATTTATAATATGTTTGTATAATAAACAATTAAATGCAGACAACGGACCAGATATACAAGTTGTTCAGTTTGGAGTGGTATATATGTTTAAAATACTTATCGCAGAAGACGACCGTGAATTAAGGCGACTTTTCGCCCACGTACTCATAAAAAACGGTTATGCTGTCAAAGAGGTTGCAAACGGAAAGGAAGCTCTTGAAGCTATTGACAAGGATTACTTCGATTTAATAATTTCTGACATTATGATGCCTGTAATGGATGGATACGAATTTGTTCGTACTCTTCGTGAATTCGGCAACAACACACCCGTTATGATGATTACGGCTAAAGATGCTTTTGACGATATGCGACGCGGGTTTCTTTCAGGCTCTGATGACTATATGATAAAACCTGTAAATGTTAATGAAATGGTTATAAGAGTGCAAGCACTTTTACGCAGGGCACAGATGATAAACGAGAGAAGGCAGACTATTGGTGACACTGTCCTTGAGTGCGATACCTTTACGGTACATTCATCGGGAAGCAGTGTTTCCTTACCACAGAAA
>JAZNWU010000004.1:0-3326 GCA_045593555.1 Candidatus Fimenecus sp.
GCTTCTCCTTGAGGGTGCGGGTGTCCGGTGGACACCTCTGCGAAGCAGAAGCACTGTCTGAGCCGACAGGCGAGTAATAAGCTGTCTGCGAAGCAGACTGATGAGGTGTAGGTTGCGTTAGCAACCGTTAATTATTAATGTAAAACAACATTTCCACCTCATCCGTCACCTGCGGTGACACCTTCCCCTCAAGGGGAAGGCAATTCCCCGATAAATTATAATTTGTGCGATAAATCAACAAAGGCGGGGTCAGGACCCCGCCCTACCGTTATATATTCGATTTTAGTTGATTTTTGGTAAGCTTGCTGCTGCAACTGACTGACCTACACGGCGTGATTTTTCGTCAGGAATGTGAAGCTTTATTTTCTTTGCAAGTTCAGGGAATTCAACATCAAGAACTTCCTGTGCACGAGAAAGAAGAATCTGTCCACCCTGTCCTGATGTAACTCTACCCATAATCAAAACGTGTTTGATGTCATAGAATTCGCTGTAATAAGCGATTGCATAACCAAAATATGCACCGATTGTATCATAAATATCAGCTGCATTCTGGTCACCTTTTTCCATAAGGCCTTGAACTACCTTAAGTTTTTCTGCAGGAGAAAGGCTTTCGTCAAGTTCGATTCCTGCATAAGGTGCAAGTTTGATTACACCGTCCTGTGAGAAATACTTAACACCACAACCGTAGTCACCTGACCATTCGTCAACCATTGCTTCTTCATTAAAGTCACAAGGAACGAATGCAAGTTCATTAAGCCATCCTGTAATATTTCCCTGTCGGTCGATATAGCCACCTGCTTCACTTGTACCCATTGCGATACCGAGAACAGAGTCATCATTAAGGTCCATAGCACCTGCAAGAGCAGTCACATCACCGTCATTTGCAACAACAACAGGAACATCTTCACCGATTTCCTTTGCAACATCAAGATAGATGTTTTTGATTCTCTTATCGAAATCTTCTTTACCTACTTTAAGGAAAAGAGAAGCTGCCATTGTTCTGTTTTCAATATAAACACCTGCTGATGAAACACCGATAGCATCAACTCTTGGCATTTTTGATGCTGCAGTTTTCATTGCTTCAAGAATTCCCTGATAGTGATATTCCGGGTCAGAGTTAAGCTTCGGGAACCAAACAACCTCTTCTGAATAAACACTTTCACCGTCAATAACAGCACTTACTTTTCTGTCACTGCCACCTGCATCAAAACCAATACGGCATCCGTCAAGGTGTCTGCCAACTGATTCAGCAATATAATAATCTTCAGGTGCTTCTTCCAATGAACAAACAACAACCTCAAATGGTTTTTCAAAAACTCCTGCCATATAATCCTCATCAAATGCACGGATACCATCTGGAGTATATGCTTCTTGAATTTTGTTACCTACAACCTCACTACCTGCAATAAAAATCTTGTAGCCACCTGCAATCCACAAAAGTGACTTTGCAATTCTTTCGATAAAACGGAAGTTTTCTTCGTCGTGACTTGTTCCATCAGGATAAATTCTTGTTTTATATGTACTGATTTGTCCTTTATTTCTTTCAATTGCAATAATAACATCCTGACCATTTTCCTTTGTTGCCTCACGCATTTCACGAACAACAACTGATAATGGCTGGAATTTCGGGTCTAATTTTGCTTTAACTTTAAGATTCATATTTTACCTCTCCTCCAATAATAGTTTTCTTTATATTGAACTGACTGTCTGTAATTATAATGTCAGCATCTTTACCTGTTTCAAGTGAGCCTTTATTTTTCTCAATACCAAGAACTGTTGCGGGATTAAGAGATGCACAGTTTACACATTCATAAAGTGGAATATCTGAATTAGTATAAACATTCCATACACCTTTATTAATCTGTAATACGCTACCTGCAATTGTACCATCTTCCAATTTACAGATTGTACCATCATAGAAAATCTTCTGACCGCCTAAAGAATATTCACCAACAGGCAAACCTCCTGCAGGCAAGCAGTCAGTAATAAAGCAAAGCTTTCTGCCTTTAAGTTTCCAAAGCATATTATAAAGTGATGGATTCACATGGACAGTATCAACAATAAGTTCTGCACTTACATCACTATTCAGTGCTGCTCCAACAACACCTGGTCCACGATGAGTAAGCGGAGTCATAGCATTGAAAAGATGTGTTGTATGCTTAACACCTGCATTGATACCTGCCATTGCAGTTTCATAATCAGCAGATGTGTGTCCCATAGAAACCACAACATCTGTATCACGGCAGATTTCACGAATTGCCCCAAAATCCTCTGTATCTGTTTCAGGTGCAAGGGTAATTGTCTTTATAATATCCTTATATTCCTTTACAAAAGACGCATCCGGTTTAAGAATATATTTTGCATCCTGAGCACCCTTTTTGCTTTCGCTGATAAATGGGCCTTCAGCATGGCAACCTAAAATTGCACTACCATCCCAGTTCTTGCTCTCTTCTTTTAAATCACGACAAACTTCAAGTGCTTTACGGATAACTTTCATATCCTCAGTCATAGTTGTAGGAAGATATCCCGTTACACCGTTAGCGAGAAGTCCTTTTGAAATCGTACGGATACTTTCTTCTTCGCCATCACAGACATCCTTACCGAGATAACCGTGAATATGCATATCAATAAGACCCGGAGCAACATAACCACCGTCTGCATCAATAATATCTGCATTATCAGGAATGAAATCTCTGGAAATTATACCTTCGACTTTATCAGTAAAAAGTAAAACACTATCTTCAACAATTCTATCCTTAAGAATTATTTTACCATTAATAATAGCTTTCATAAAAAATCACATCCTCTGCCATTATATTATAATTTTATCAAAAAGAAAAAACAGTTGCAATAGTTATATTACATATTTATAAGAAAAATAAAAAAGACCTTCAATTGAAGGTCTTTCAGTATGTACCCTGAAAACTGAACAAAGATAAGGTGATATATTATCCTGTAGAGAAACTGTACATAAACCAAGCATAATGGTCAAGCCCTCGACCTATTAGTACTGGCAAGCTAAACACGTCACCGTGCGTACACCTCCAGCCTATCAACCATGTAGTCCACATGGGGTCTTACTAGCTTATGCTATGGGAAATCTTATCTTGGAGATGGCTTCACGCTTAGATGCTTTCAGCGTTTATCCAATCCGCACTTAGCTGCTCGGCCGTGCTCCTGGCGGAACAACCGATGCACCAGCGGTGCGTCCATCCCGGTCCTCTCGTACTAGGGACAGCGCTCCTCAAATTTCCTACGCCCACAGCAGATAGGGACCGAACTGTCTCACGACGTTCTGAACCCAGCTCGCGTACCACTTTAATCGG
>JAZNWU010000005.1:0-9880 GCA_045593555.1 Candidatus Fimenecus sp.
TTTGAAGTTTAATATATAAATTATAATTTATCGAGGAGAATAAATTGGTATGTCATTCTGAGCGAAGCGAAGAATCTCTAACAAAGTAGCCTATCAACCAACAGAGATTCTTCGTCGTTACACTCCTCAGAATGACACAAAACATCCCTACAAACCCCAATTTGTCGTTGAATTTCCAACATTACACATTACAAATTAAGAATTGTATCAAAAGACCTTTTTCTGTTGCTTTTTTGTTCTTACGACTGTATAATAATTATGTATGCGATAAAAAGGAGATGAGAATTTTTGTTACCTCCAGTAATAGAATTTTTAAAAGATAAAAGTGTGCTGATTCTTGGCTTTGGTCGTGAGGGAAAAAGCACATACAATTATATAAGAAAGTATCTGCCTGAAAAAATCCTTGGAATCGGTGACGGCAGAGAACAGAAAATTGATGACGGAAATGTTGAATATTACTGTGGTGAGGATTATCTTTCACATATAGGCAAGTTCGATGTTGTAATGAAAAGTCCGGGAATTTCCTTTGCAAATGTGGACATCCCTGACGGTACTTATGTTACTTGTCAGACAGATTTGTTTATGAAATACGCACCTTGTAAGAAAATCGGTGTAACAGGCTCAAAGGGTAAGACAACTACTTCAACACTTACATATAAAATGCTTTGTGCAGGTGGTGTTGACTGTGAACTTATGGGTAATATGGGACTTCCTGTTTTTGACTATATCGAAGAAATGACAGAAGATAAAATTGCTGTTATTGAACTTTCTTCACATCAGCTTGAATTTACAAGAAGCTCACCGAATGTGTCAATTCTTACAAATATTTATGAAGAACACCTTGAACATTACAAGGGTGGAATGACAGGATATGTCAATTCAAAGCTTAATATTGTAAGACATCAGGGTGAAAACGATACATTTATATATAATGGCACACAAGGTCTTGCACCTTATCTTGATTTAGAAACAGTAAAATCAAATGTGATTTCAGTTAATAAAGATGCAGACTTACCATTTGAAATCAATAATGTCCATCTGGCAGGTGAGCATAACCGTCACGATGTGCTTTATGCCTTTACTGCAGCGTCAAAATTCGGTGTAACTGCCGAAGCTGCAAAGAAAGCCATTGATGATTATGAAGGTATTGAGCATAGAATGGAAAATATCGGTATATATAATAGTATAACTTTTTATAACGATTGTATTGCCACCATTCCACATGCAGTTATGTGTGCAGTCAATGCAATTAATGCAAATACATTGATTATCGGTGGTAAGGACCGAGGAATTGACTATACCGATTTTGCAGTTAACCTTGAAAACAGTAATTTAAGCGTTATTATCGGTACAAAAACCACAGGTCATAAGATTATCGATATGATGCTCTCAAATGGTACAAATAAAACTCTGATTAAAGCAGAAAATCTTGAAGAAGCAGTAAAATCTGCATATGAAAACACAAAAAAAGACGGTGTCTGCATTTTGTCACCTGCTGCTTCAAGCTATAATGAGTATAAGAATTTTGAAGAAAAAGGTCGTCATTATAAAGAATTGGTAAAAAAATACGGAGTGTGAAATATGGATTTAACAGAGAAACAGTTAAGTTATGAATATAAATTTCAGGGCAAAATTATAAATCTTCGTGTGGATGAAGCACTTCTTCCGAATGGCACAACTGCAAAAAGAGAAATCGTTGAACATAATGGTGGCGTGTGCGTAGCACCACTTGATAATGAAGATAATCTTTACTTTGTAAAACAGTTCCGTTATCCGTATATGGAAATTGTAACTGAACTTCCTGCAGGTAAGCTTGAAAAAGGCGAAGACCCCTTTGAAGCAGGAAAACGAGAGCTTAAAGAGGAAACAGGTGCTGTGGCAAAAAAATATGTTGATTTAGGTAAACTTTATCCAACACCGGGTTATTGTGGTGAAATTATCCATATGTACCTTGCAACAGATTTGGAATTCGGTGAACAGAATCCTGATGATGACGAATTTCTGGAGGTTTATAAAATTCCACTTACAAAAGCAGTTGAAATGGTTATGAATGGTGAGCTTCGTGACAGTAAAACACAGACAATGGTTCTTAAAATTCACGTTATGAAACAAGAGGGTAAAATATGAAATTAGTTCTTGCATCAAAGTCACCAAGAAGAAGCGAAATACTCAAAAATGCAGGCATAGACTTTATTGTCAGAGTTGCTGATGCGGACGAAACAATTCCCGACGGTACAAAACCTGAGGATGCAGTTGTTTTCCTTGCTGCAAGAAAAGCACTTGCAGTTGAGCGTGCAGATGATGAAGTTGTTTTAGGTGCTGATACAATAGTTGTCCTTGATGATAAGATTCTCGGTAAACCAAAGGACAAAGAAGATGCCTATAATATGATAAAAAGTCTTTCAGGCAGAGTTCATTCTGTTTTTACAGGTGTTTGTGCAGTAGGTAATGGCACATCACTTACCTTTGCAGAAGAAACGAAGGTTGAATTTTATCCACTTACCGAAGAGGAAATCAACGAATACATCAATACGGATGAGCCTTATGATAAAGCAGGTGCTTACGGAATACAAGGACTTGCCTCGAAATTTATCCGTGGAATTGAAGGCGACTATTTTAATGTGGTGGGCCTGCCGGTAAGTAGTGTTTACAAAAAGATTATAGAAAAACTATAAAATTTATTGACATTTTATGAATTTTGTTGTAAATTTAATGTGTATAATATTGAAAGGGGAGCCCTATTATGGCTAAAAAGAATTACACACCCGAAGAAATGCAGGCAAAGATGGATAAAAAATCATCTAATTGCAAAGTTTTCTTTGGAACATTTACAAAAGCATTGGCAGTTTTCCTTGCAATCGTAATTGCATGGTCACTCGTTACAATTGCTTTCACAACTCCTGCAGTCGGAACAACAAGTGCAGGTGCTGTTTCTAACAACGGCGGTTCAACAAACACAGATGAAAATTCAGGTAGCACAGATGCACCTATTACAGAAGACGAAAATCTTCTTGGTGGCGACGACGCTACATTAGGTGAAGATGCTCCTACAGGCGAAGACGCTCCTGCCGGTGACGATGCTCCTGCTGGTGAAGATGCTCCTGCAGCTGCTAAAACAAAGGCTGAAGTTGCAAAGCTTCTTAACGAAGTAACAGCAAAGGCTGCAAAGCAGAGCTACAAATGGACAAGAAAATCATGGTTCACAAAAGAACTTGATGTAGGTAATGCAACAGATACTCTTAATGGTATTATTAAGAGAGTTGACGAAAATGCAGACCTTGATTCAGTTGTTGGTGGATTCCTCTCAATCACAGGTAAAGAAAGTGACCCTGCATGGGACGGTCAGGTAACAAAGGGCAAGCTTCCTGCAGAAGGTAAGATGAATAAGGATAAGTTCCTTCTTAAAGCTTTCGCACTTACAGAAGCTGACATCAAGGATATGAATGTTTCAGGCAATACATATACAATTCAGCTTAATGCTTGTAAGTCTCCTCAAAAGGATGGCAAGAATGCTCTCCATCATGCAACAAACGACTTTATTACTAAGGACGAAGTTGCACAGGGTGTTGCAGAGGGTCTTGGTTCACTCGGTAACCTTGTTACAATCAACTCTCTTGACGTTGATTATACAGCAATTCTTATTACTGCAGTTGTAGAAAACAATACTCTTAAGAGTGTTAAGATGTCTTACACAATGACAGTTAATGCTCTTAAACTTAAGGCAACTGTTGTAAACATTACAGGTACTGGCGCAGGTAAGATGGAGTGTTCATACTCAAACTTCGCTTAATGTAAAATCTGAAAGGAGATACTAAATTATGGCTAAAAATAAGACACCTTTAACTCCTGAACAGGCAGAAGTTAAAGCAATGAAAAAAGAAAATAAATCACAGGGCTTTATTAAGTTCGTAGCAGTTCTTCTTGCTTTTGCACTTACTTTCGGTGTTGTTGCACTTGGTAAGTCAACAGCTGACAAAGCTATCGAAGCAGCTGGACAGAATGTAGTAGTAAACAATGGTGATGTTAATGCTCCATCAGATGACACAAATGTTCCATCAGATAGCACAGATGTTCCTGCAGGTGACGATTTAACAGATGTTCCTGCTGACGATACAACAGACGCTCCTGCTGATGACACAACAGATGCTCCTGCTGGTGACGATGCTCCTGCAGGCGACAACGCTGGCAATGCTTTCTCAAAGGCAAATGCTCATGAAAAGTTCAACAAATGGACAGCAGCTGCATCAAAGGGTAGCTACAAATTCACTCGTGTATGTGCTTATACTCCTGACGGTGCTATCGACGTTGGTAATGCAACAGGTACTCTCAACAAGGTTATTCAGGGTATTGATGAAAATGCTTCTCTTGATACAGTTGTTGGTGGATTCCTCGGAATTGGTAATAAGGGCAACGAAGTTAAGAATGGTAAGCTTCCTGAAGGCATGAACGAACAGTATGCTCTTAAGGCTATGACTCTTACAGCAGCTGATGTTAAGAGTGCTACTGCAAACGGCAACAAGTTCACAGTTAAACTTGGTAACTTCTCAAATCCTCAGAAGGATGGCAAGAATGCAATGAGCCGTGCAACAAATGACTTCTTCACACATCAGGAAGTTGTTGATGGTATTTCAGCACTTACAACACTTATCAAGGTTAGCAGCACAGACGTTCAGTACACAGATGTTACTCTTGTAGCAGTAGCTGATGGTGATAACCTCAAGTCACTCGAAATCTCTTACGGTTTCTCAGCTAAGATGGTACTCAAGGTTGGTTTCTCAATCACAGGTACAGGTAAAGCTACAAACAAGATTGCATACACAATTCTCTAATTCTTAATTGAATAGTAAATCAGGCATCATCGAAAGGTGATGCCTTTTTTGTCATTATAACCGACTGAATGTCATTCTGAGCGAAGCGAAGAATCTTTCCTGAAGATATATATAAACCAACAGAGATTCTTCGTCGTAAAACTCCTCAGAATGACTTTTCATATCTTGCATTTTGCATTTTATACAAATATACTTAATATAATTCAGCAAAGTGGAACATTGTAATGAATGTAGTTTTGGTGTATAATAAAATATTATCTGACATTTGTCGGGAGGAAAACAAAATGAAAGTATATGAAATTAAAGACATCCTTGACGCAGAGGTTATCTGTGGTGAGGAGTTTATGGACCGTGATGTTTTTACAGCATGCGGAAGTGATATGATGAGTGACGTTTTAGCTTATGTTAAGGAACAGGCAGTGCTTCTTTCAGGACTTGTAAATCCACAGGTTGTAAGAACTGCTGAAATGATGGATATGCAGTGCATCGTGTTTGTCCGTGGAAAACGGCCTGATGAGGGCATCATTCAACTGGCAAAGGACAGAGATATTGTCCTTATGACAACAAAGCAGGCAATGTTTGCATCTTGTGGTATGCTTTATGAAAAAGGCCTTCGAGGAGGAGCAATGAAATGAGTAACTTGAAACTTCACTATGATGTTCCGGGTGATGATTTCACTCGTGCAGGAGAGGCTTCAGGTTCAGTAAAAAAGACTCTTAAGGATTTAGGCTTTAATCCGGAAATCGTGAGAAAGGTTGTAATCGCACTTTATGAGGCAGAAATCAACCTTGTAATCCATGCAGGTGGCGGCGAAATTGATGTTGAAATCTCGCCTGACTGCATCAGTATGGTGCTTACTGACCAAGGCCCCGGTATCCCCGATGTGGCTCTCGCTATGAAAGAGGGTTATTCAACTGCACCTGACAATGTCCGTTCATTGGGCTTTGGTGCAGGTATGGGACTTCCGAATATTAAAAAATATACCGACGAAATGAAAATCGATTCAACCGTGGGTGTCGGTACAACAATGTATCTGAAGGTGTTTACAGCATAAATTAATCGTGTAGTGGCAGGCTTCCACGCCTGCATTGTCATTCTGAACGAAGTGAAGAATCTCTTATCAAACAATTAGCCTAAGGAGATTCTTCGTCATTCCATTCCTCAGAATGACCTGTTTAATAAACTTCATATTATATGGGGTTATTTTGTAAATGATTGGAGTTCTGAAATATGAACGAAACATATTTCCATTCCGTTCGACTTGATGAAGAAAAGTGTAAGGGTTGTGTAAGCTGTCTTAAGCGTTGCCCTACAAATGCCATAAGAGTCCGTAACGGAAAAGCACATATTCTCTCGGAACGATGTGTTGACTGTGGTGAATGTATAAGAATTTGTCCACACCATGCAAAATATGCCGAGAAATATTCTTTGAATGAAATTCTTGATTACAAATACAGAATAGCAGTACCTGCACCGTCACTTTACGGTCAGTTCAATAACCTTGACGATACAGACTATGTGTTGACAGGGCTTAAAAGACTTGGATTTGATGATGTTTTTGAGGTTTCAAAGGGTGCAGAGCTTGTCAGTGAAGCAACACGACTGATTCTCTCAATGAATAAGACTAAAAAACCTATGATTTCTTCTGCATGCCCTGCTGTGGTCCGTCTTATCAGAGTCCGTTTCCCTAATCTTATCGAAAATGTTCTCGATTTGAATGCACCTATGGAAGAGGCTGCACGACTTGCAAGAATAAAAGCGAAAGAAGAAACAGGACTTCCTGATGAGGATATCGGTGTGTTCTTTATTACACCTTGTACTGCAAAGATTTCATCTATCAAGCAACCTATTTGTAATGGTAAATCATACATAAATGGTGTCCTTGCAATTAAAGATATTTATCCTGTTCTTGTTCAGCAAATGGATAAGATTATTGAACTTGAGAGTTTGAGTGATTCAGGAATTATCGGTGTCGGTTGGGCTTCATCGGGTGGTGAGTCAGCGGCACTTTTAAAGGACAGATATTTGGCTGCTGATGGTATTGAAAATGTTATCAAGGTGCTTGAAGAATTAGAGGACGAAAAACTCAACGACCTTGAGTTTATCGAACTTAACGCTTGTTCAGGTGGTTGCGTAGGTGGACCGTTAACCGTTGAAAATCCATTCGTTGCAAAAGCACGACTTCAAAGACTTCGTAAATATATGCCTGTTTCCTGTAATCACCTTGAATATGAGTCAATTCCCAAAGAAATGTATTGGGAAAAACCTCTTGAGGCATCACCTTGGAAACTTGCCGATAATGTTTTTGAGGCTATGCAGAAAATGAGCGATATCAAAGAATTGGAACAGACTTTACCGGGACTTGATTGTGGTATGTGTGGTTCACCATCTTGCCATTGTTTCGCAGAAGATGTGGTAATCGGTAAAGCAGATATTAATGACTGTATTTTTAATATGAGAAACCGTGACGGTGCAGTTGTCCCAAAACCTTTCAGAACAGAGGAAAAATCATGATAGTAAAAGAATTAGTTGAAATATTAAATCTTAAAGTGTTGGTTGAAGGTGACTCTGACCGTGAAATTACAGGTGGTTACTGTGGCGACTTGCTCAGTTGGGTAATGGGCAGAGCACAGAGTGGTGACTGCTGGTTTACAGTAATGGGAAATATCAATGCTGTTGCTGTTTCAGTTCTTGCTGATTGTGCTTGTATTGTCCTTTGTGAAAACTCAACACTTGATGATGATGCAAAGGCTCGTGCTGAAATGCAAGGCGTAGCAATTCTTTCTTCTGAAGAAAATGCCTATACACTTGCTAATAAATTAGGTGAAATATTATGATTTTAAAGTATGATTTTCATCTGCATTCGTGTCTTTCTCCGTGTGGCGATAATGATATGACACCATATAACCTTGTGAATATGGCAAAACTTATGGGTTATGACATTATCGCACTCACCGACCACAACTCATGCCTTAATTGTCCTGCTGCAATAAAAGCAGGTGAGGAGGCAGGAATTACAGTTGTGCCCGGAATGGAACTTTGCACATCAGAAGAAATTCATACAGTCTGTCTTTTCCCGACAATTGACAAAGCATTGGATTTTTCAGAATATGTGAAAACCACAATGCCACCCGTAATGAATGACGAAAGCATTTTCGGAAATCAGTACATAATGGACCATACCGATAATATTCTTGGTAAAGAAGATATCCTTCTCACAACTGCATCGGGAATAAGTATTGATGATGTTGTCAAAGAAGTTGGAAAATTTGATGGTGCAGTTTTCCCTGCCCATCTTGACAGAGCATCATATTCTGTGCTTTCAGTTTTGGGATTTATGTACCCTGAAATGAATTTTACTGCTGCGGGTTTTACCCATAAAGCATATATTCCTCAGTACGAAGAAAAACACGAGTTGTTAAAAGGTATGAAGCATTTTCGCAATTCCGATGCTCATTACCTTGAAAATATGGTAGAACCAACAGTAGAAATCGACTTGCCTGAATGTTCAGCCCAGGCAGTTGTAAATTATATATTAAATAAATAAAGTATTAATCCAAAACAAAAGGGACACGAGAGTGTCCCTTAATTTTTTTATTCAGTTTTCTCACAAACAGAAAGCATATATCCGTTGACATTTTCAGTCTGAAATTCGAATTCATTTAAACTGAACACATCAAAGCCTTTGAAAACTTCGCCTACGCCTTCGCCACCGATTTTGCTGTATGCTTCTTTTTTTGTCCATATTTCAAAGAACATATCAGCGGTCGGGTTATCGTGAAATAGTTCAAGCTCCTTACCGTGATAAAATCTCTCGGCAACTTTTTTTATATCTCTGTCATAATCAATTTTCTCAATATCAATTCCAACGGGATTTTCACTTTTGCAGACAGCAACCATACTTCCACTATGAGAAATACTCACAAAACAGTTATCTGCCAAAGGCTTATTTTTCTCGTTATAGTGAAGATTTTCAACACCCATACTGATAAGTGCATCTGCCGCTGCAAAGCTCTCTCTCTTTTTACAATGAGAAAGCACACTTTGTGGCAGATTCTCTTTATCTATTTGTATATCATCTGACATTTGGAAGAAATAAACTTTCATCTTATCACCGATGAAATTGTACCATAATTGTTATGATATATCAACAGATTTTCCAAGGTAATCAGATGGTGAAATCGCAACACCGTCTTTATATAACTCTAAATGTAAATGAATTCCGTCACTTTTTTCAATCGGAATTTCATCAAGAAGTCCGACTTTATCATTTTTCTCTACTTCATCACCGGGTTTAACTGTACTGTCCCTGCGAAGACCGTAATATTCAGCAACAAATCCGTTTCCGTGGTCAATAGTCACAACAGTTCCCCAAAGAGCATTGTGGACAAGTTCCGTCACAACACCATCGTCAATAGCATTGATTCTGTCACCTGAAGCACCTTTAATGTCAATTCCCTTGTGAATACGCCAATCACCTGTGGTAGCATTTTTCACAAGTTCATCTTTTGAAAATTCTTTTGCGATTGTACCTTTCAATGGAAAGGCAAACTCGACTGTCAATAACGGCTCAGTTGTGGTTGTTGTGTCTATCCTTTCATCAGGCACATTGGTAATTGGAGTATTTGCTTCAATTTCTCGTCGTGTTTCTGTTGCAGCCGTTGTGCTTGTGTCAGCCTCAGGGATAAAATCATCATTGTCGTTACTTTGTTTCCAAAAAGCAAAAAGCGTAACAAAACAAAGAATCAAAACAACAACGGAGTATAGTATTCGTTTAACATTTTCCTGTTGTACAGATTTTTTCAATTCAAAACACCTCTGTCAATATTTTTGACAAAGATGTTAAATTTATACAAAAGATTATTTGTAATAGGATGATAATTATAAGTGTAATTATTATCTTGTTATGTAAATTATAATTTATCGGGATATTGCCTTCCCCTTGAGGGGAAGGTGTCACCGCAGGTGACGGATGAGGTGGAAAAGTAGTTTTATTATGATTATTAACGATTGCTGAAGCAACCTACACCTCATCAGTCTGCTTCGCAGAC
>JAZNWU010000006.1:0-75715 GCA_045593555.1 Candidatus Fimenecus sp.
GGGTAGAATGCACGGTGACGCTCAGTTTGCTGGTTCATCTTCAGTTCCTGCTCACGTTGAAATGATGGGTCTTATCGGTATGGGTAACAACCCAATGGTAGGCGCAACAGTTGCATGTGCAGTTGCTGTTGAAGAAGCTTCAAAGTAATTTCAATTTTATAACAATAAGAAAGACAGGGTATAAAAACTCTGTCTTTTTTCTTTTGTTAAGATAATTTAATCGACAAATAATGAAAAAATATTCATAATGTGTGGACTTTTAATGTTATTAGTGGTATAATAGCATCAATTATGTGTGAGAATATACCCATTTTCAGGAGGCAATGATAAAATGAGGGTATTAAGATGGCTTATAATGGTTGCGTTTGTCATTACAACAGCATTATTTGTTATATTTTATGTTGGTGAAAGAGTTACAACTGACAATACGATTCCTGTTATAACTGTTGAGGAAGAATTGATTGAAGTAAGCTTTAATGCAACTGATGAGGAGTTGCTTCAGGGTGTTACTGCTTATGACGAAAAAGATAAAGACCTTACTGACCGAATTATTGTTGAGTCTGTATCAAAATTCCTTGAAAACGGTGTATGTAAAGTTGTTTATGCTGTTTGTGATAATGATAATAATGTGGCAAATGCAACAAGAAAAATCAAATATAAGAATTATGAATCTCCAAAGTTTACTGTTCATGAATCACTTTGTTATTCGATTTACGACAAAATCAATATCTCTAATGCTATAAGAGCAAACGACTGTATTGACGGTGATATTTCACGAAGCATTATTGTTACATCTGAAGACCTTGTAGGTTCTGTTGCAGGTGTTTTTAATATTGATGTTTCTGTTACAAATAGTAAAGGTGATACATCGAATCTTAAGCTGCCTCTTGTTATTGAGGACAGAAGCCTTTCAGCACCTGTAATTGAGTTGAGTGAATACTTGATTTATGCAGAAGTTGGTGAGGAAATTGACTTTGCATCATTTCTTGTTGGCGTAAAGAGTAATATCCAGGACGATATTCCTTTGGATTCTGTAAGAATTGAAACTAAAGCAGATATGACAGTCGAGGGCATATATAGTGTTCATTATTATGTAACTGATATAAAGGGTGCTCAAGGGCATTCAATACTTAATGTAATCGTAGGTTGAGATTATGAATTTATTAAACACCAGAATTGAATTATATAGCATCATACGAGACTTGATAAAGAATGCCTGGGCTATTTTTATGGCAGCACTTATCGGTCTTATGGGCATATATGTTGCAACAAGGAGCATTTACACACCGGAATATACTGCAAGTGCAACACTTGTTGTCAATGCAAAAAGTTCTAGTGCAGGAACATATTCGTTGTTCTCTCTTTCTGCTGAAATGTCAAATGTTATTTCACGAGTTATTGTTGAACCTGCTGTTCAGGAAAAAGCAGCGGCACTTTTGGGAGAAAAAAGTTTTGACGGAAGTTTGAAAGCATCTGTTGTAAGCGACACAAACTTTATGACACTTTCAGTTACAAGTGATAGTCCACAAAAATCCCATGAACTTTTAACTGCAGTAATTGAGGCATATCCACAGGTTTCTGATTCTGTTTTTGATAATGTTGTTATAAGTGTTTTGAAGATGCCTGAGGTCCCTCACTACCCATCAAATGGGATTTCAACAGGAAACAGACTTCTTATTGCGGGTGCTTGTGCGGTACTTGTTGCTGTTCTTATAGTTGTTTTCTCACTTCTTCGAGATACTGTCAAGGATGAAGAAGATTTTAAAAATAAGCTTGAGGCAAAACTTATTGGTACAGTACCTCACGAAAAGAAACAATTCAGTATTCAAGAAAGACTTCATGGCAAAAAGAAAGCACTCCTTATTCACAATAATGCTTTCATCAGCTTGAGTTTTGTAGAAAATTATCATAAAATTGCGGCAAAAATTGAGCACATAAATCACCGTAAGGGGGCAAAGGTTTTTGCTGTAACAAGTGTTGCTGAAAATGAAGGTAAATCTACAACAGCTGCAAATATTGCTATTTCATTAGCTGACCGTGGTCACAAGGTTATCCTTATTGATGTAGATTGCAGAAAGCCGGCACTTTATAAGATATTCGAAAAGAAACATAGCGAAAAATCAGAATTAGGTAATCTACTTAACAAAAAAATTAAACCTAATGAGTTTCGCTTAAAAAGATACAAGCAGTCACCTCTTTATCTTGCTCTTAACACAACACCATATCCGGAATATGGTGATTGGATAGAAAGTGGAGAATTAAAAAAGGTCATCAAGGGCTTTGAAGCACAGGTTGATTATGTTATCCTGGATACCTCACCTATTGTAGCTGATGCTTTTGTTACCGACATTGTCAAGATGGCTGACCAAACAATTTTAGTTGTAAGAACAGATACAGCATTTTCATCAGATATTAATGATGCTATCGCTACAATCAAAGAGGTTGGAGGACATATGGCAGGTTGTATTCTCAATGATTCTTTCCCTGAGTTTAATTTATTCTCTATGTCAGGTATCAATGAGAGTGGCTTCCGTTATGGAACCCGATATGGTAAGTATAGTAATAAGTATGGCAAGTACGGAAAGTACAGTAGATATGAAAATCCAAAGGAATCAGAAGATAGCAAGTAGGCTTCAATCTTAAAGTCAAGATATATAAAGGAAAAGATTACAGATGAACGAAACTGAAAATAAAACAAAATCAAAGAAAACTTCAGAAACGCTGAAACTGAATTTTGAAGATGTGGCAATTGCTTTTAAAAAATTTGGTTGGATTTGCGTAACTCTTGCAGTGGTGTTCGGGCTGGTTATGTATGTATACAAACATTTTACCTATGTTCCCAAATATACGTCTGAAGCAACTTTTACAGTAAGTACACAGAACAGCACATCCTCAATCGGTGGTGTTTCTGTTTATTCATTCTATTATGATTCTGCAACAGCAAACCAGTTATCTAAGACATTTCCTCATATCCTTGAAAGTAATTTGCTCTATGATGCAATTTGTGAAGACCTGAACAGAACGTATCCAGGTGCGTCCTTAAGTGCAGAAAATGTTTCAGGGTCAAATATGTTTACTATTCGTGCTACGTCTACAAATCCGGAAAGAGCATATGAGGTTCTTGTTTCTGCTATAGAAAATTATCCTAAAATTGCAAAATATGCTATTGGTAATGTTAAGCTTGAGATGATTACAGCACCAGTAATTCCAACAGAACCATCCAATAGCAAAGCATATATAAATCCGGTTATTAAAGCAATGTTGATAGGTATTGTTTTAGGTCTTGCGATAATAATCATATATGTTTATAGCAGAAACACAATGCGTAACAAGGAAGATATCAAGAAATGTCTTGGTGCTGAATCAATGGGCACGATTCCATACATTAGTTTTAAGAAACATTCAAAAGAAATTGACAGGTCTATTCTTTGGACTAATCCGAATGTTGATAAGGCGTTTTACGAATCGGTAAGAGTTTTAAGAAATGTTTTCAAAAATTCATTGAAACCTGGCGAAAAGATAATCATGGGTACAAGTACAGCGCCAAGTGAAGGCAAAACAACAGTTGTTACAAACCTTGCACTTTCACTTTGTGAGCAAGGCAAAAAAGTATTACTTGTTGACGGTGACTTGCGACATCCTTCTGTTTCACCTTTGTTGGGTATTGACCCGGATAATCTTGATTATGAAATTGTGACAGACAATTATAAAATTGCATATCTTAAGGAATTTAATATTTACTTTATGGTATTCAATACAAGTTACGGTAGTAGATTTAAGTACGTCAACTCAACATATATTAAGAATGTATTTGATGCAGTTCGTGACGATTTTGACCTGATTCTCGTTGATACACCGCCTTGTGGACTTGTTTCGGACGCACTTTTCTTTGCGCAGGCAGCCGATGCAGCTTACTATGTTATTTTGCAGGATGCTGTAAGAATTTCAAAAATTCAGAGTGGTTTTAATAACCTTTTATCAACAGACATCAGAATTCTTGGGTGCATTCTTAACGGTGCTCAAGCAGCTCATTCCGGTTACGGTTATGGGTATAGGTATTATGGCTATGGTTATGGATATAAGACATACCATAATTACCATTACGGATACAAAAATTATGGTAAATATGGTAAGTATGGCAAATATGGTGAATCTGGTTATGGCTCCGGCTATGGATATGGTTTTGGTACAGGCTATGGGTACGGTAAGAAAAAATCCAAACATCATCACCATGGTATAGGAAAAGGAAATAAGCATGAAGAGAAATGAGACCAGTCACAATCTGTTACAGAATTATGGTTTGTGAATAGAAAGGGCATTTTCTCTTGTGTAAAAAATATAAAGTTGTTTTGTTTCTCTATGCTTTCCTGGGACTTGTTGCTTCGTAATGTTATTTGGTTACTGCTTATCGTAAGAGTCAAAGTATTCTAAGTCGGACAAAACAGTGGAATATAACAAATAATTTAAGAAAGTAAAGACTGATAACTAAACACTATCAGTCTTTTTTGTTTATTCATTACAAATTATTACAGCGGAAAACCTTGACAATATGAGAAAAAAGACATACAATGTATCTGTGTAATTATTTTTCAATAATGAACAATTCTCGCTATATGTGAACAATATAGCCAATGAGAGGAGACTGTTTATGAAAAGAACAACGAAGAAAGGCTTGCAAAAGGCAACGGCTATCTTGTTGTCAGCTATTATAGTGCTGTCAGCATTTGCTATGATGCCAAACGATTTGTTTAAGACAAGCGCAGCAACAGGTGCATCACTTGATGACCGTCTTGAATTAGACTTCAATAACAATTGGAAGTTTAATCTTGGTAATGAATCAAGTGCGTATCTTAAGGCTTATGACGATTCAGCTTGGGAAATAGTTGAATTGCCACACGATTTCAGTATTTCACAGAATTTTCACAGTGCCGGTACTGAAGCGGAAAGCGGAAGCTTGCCTGGTGGCACAGGTTGGTATAGAAAGACATTCACAATGTCCTCTGATGCCCGTGATAAGGCTGTAATTCTCAACTTTGACGGTTCTTACAAGGATACTTATGTATATGTCAATGGTGAGCTTATTGGTGAAAACCATTATGGTTACAATAGCTTCTCATTCGATATCAGTGAATATCTTGTATGTAATGGTGAAACAGCAAATATTATTGCTGTTAAGGTTGAAAACGCTCTTCCTTCATCTCGTTGGTATTCAGGTTCAGGTATTTATCGTGATGTTACAATGACAATTGTTGACCCTGTTCATGTTGACCTTTACGGTACATATGTAACAACACCTAACCTTGAAAGTTCAAATGGTACAGACGGTACTGTTAATGCAGTAATTTCACTTGCAAACGCATTCCCTGGAACAAAGGAAGTTGTTGTTAAGGCAGAAATTCTTGACTCAACAGGTGTTGCAGTTGGTACAGCTGCAACTTCTGATGCAATTTCAATGACAGCTAATTCAAAGCAGGAAGTAACTCTTACTCCTGTGCTCGAAAATCCGGCTCTTTGGAATTCTTGGGATTTAGGTACTCCAAATCTTTACACTCTTCGTACAACTATTTCTGAAAACGGAACAGTAATCGATACTTATGATACAGAATTCGGTTATCGTTGGTTTGAATGGAATGCAGACACAGGTTTCTCTCTCAATGGCAAGAACGTTAAATTAGAAGGCGTTTGTATGCACCACGACCAGGGTGCTCTCGGCGCTTCTCAGGAATATGACGCAATTTACCGTCAGGTAATGATTCTTAAGGATATGGGTTGTAACGCAATCCGTACATCACACGGAACACCGTCTGACGTATTTATGGATGTTTGTAACGAGGTTGGTATGCTCGTTATGGATGAATTCTTTGATGGTTGGGATACTGCAAAGAATACCAACACAAACGACTTCAGTGTTTATTTTGACCAGACAATCGATACTGCAACAAATGAAATCCTCGGTGCAGAAGCTGATATGATGTGGTATGAATTTGTTGTAACACAGTCAGTTAAGCGTGACCGTAACGACCCTTCAGTTGTAATCTGGGATGTTGGTAATGAGCTTTCTGAAGGTGGTTCATACGGTAACTTTGATGCAATCGCTGAAAACTTAAGGGATTTAATTGATGTTCTTGACCCTACAAGACCTATTTGTCAGGGTAACAACGCTCCCGGTGAATCTGTAGATTCTGCAAATACAAGAGGATCCGTTGATAATTTCATGGACGTTATCGGTGGTAACTATAATACAAGCTCATGGATTAGTGTTATGGAAGGCACAAGTGATGCTCGTAGTACAAAGCCTTATGTAAGTACTGAAACAGCATCTGCATTGTCAACTCGTGGTCATTATAGTACTCCATACAGCCACACTGTTCTTACAATGACAAGTGCTGCTGACTCTAATAAAGATATTAACGCATACGATACATCAAAGGTTAGCTGGGGTGAAGTAGCTGCAGCTATCTGGTACAACATTGTAACAAGAGACTGGAACTCAGGTGAGTTTGTATGGACAGGCTTCGACTATATCGGTGAGCCTACTCCATATAACAATACAACAGGTAATGGTGGTGCAGGTTCTCCTGTTTCATCATACTTCGGTATTATTGATACAGCAGGTTTTGCAAAGGATACATACTATCTCTACAGAAGTATGTGGAATGAACATTCAACAACTCTTCACCTTGTTCCCGGAACATGGGATTCAAGTGAGCTTTATGTTGATAGCAGCGGATATGTT
Organism: Candidatus Fimenecus sp.; assembly: GCA_045593555.1. GTDB lineage: Bacteria > Bacillota > Clostridia > Oscillospirales > Acutalibacteraceae > Fimenecus. The sequence continues at coordinate 6,737 of JAZNWU010000006.1, forward strand.
GATGTAGCAGTTTACAGTAATGCTGCAAGAATTGAGCTTCTTGGTGACGGAAATGTTATCGCAACTGCTCAGTCAACAACAGTTACAACAGATGCAGGTCACAAGTATCAGACTTGGACAGAAACAGCAAGTAATTCAAATGTAAATACAACAGAATTCTACACAGGAGCAGGTAATACTCTTTACCCACAGTTCCACGTTAATCATTCAGCTTTCAGTGAAATTTCAGTTAAAGCTTATGATGCAGACGGAAATGAAATCACTGATACAGTAGGTACAAAAGAAATTTCAGCAGTTACAGCAACAAAGATTGTTCCAACAACTTGGGCTGCTGCAAATACAACTTACACTGCTGACGGTGACAGCTTCATTTATATTGAATACACAGCACAAGATGCTGACGGAAACTTTGACAGCACATATAACGGAACACTTGATATCACATTAAATGGTAATGAAGCTGTATTCGTTGGTGTTGATAACGGTGATCCGGTTGCAACACAGAAATTCCAGCAGTCTTCTGTATTCACAGGCGAAAATACTGTTCAGGTACAGATGTTTAACGGTAAGGCTCTTGTTGTTCTTCGTACAAACGAAGAGGTTGGTGATGTGGAAATCACAGCAACTGCAACAGATGCTACTGTAGATGGTATTACATTTACAACAGCTGCTGAAGATGCTGCAAAGGGCGAAGACCTTGACGAATTTGAAGAAGCAATGCCACAGCCTGAAAACCTTGTATATGAGTCAACAATTTATGACGAATATGAAATTCTTAGAGGCGAGCTTCTCGGCGACGGTGAAAATTCGCTTGAAGCAGATTATACGCTTTATTCAGCAAATCCTGAGGGTACAACTAAAGTAAACACAGACATTCCTGATGGTTGGTATATTATCACAGGTGCTGACGACAACACAGGTACATATTCAAGCGGTGTATTGACACACGAAACACATTCATCAGGTGGTTTCGTTTCTGACGGTTCAACGGGTGTTCCTGCAGCAGATTCAGATGCCTGGTATTTTGAAAAAGTGTCCAGCGGTAAATACTATATTTACTATGAAGATGCTAATGGTGATAAGCAGTACCTTACAATCAGTAATAACCAGATATATGTTTCAACAGCACCTTATACAATGGATGTAACTACTGACACAGCAGGTAATGTTACAATCGGCTTCGGTTCAACATTACTTAACTACAGTGGTAGCACAAGTCAGCAGGTATATTATTACTCAACAGGTACAAATCTCAAGCTTTACTATGTTGATGAATCAGGCGACGGCAGTACAGGTACAACTGTTACAACTTATGAGCTTGGCGATGCTATTACATCATCTGAAGCTGCTTCACTTAGTAACGGTTATTATGTAATCACAGGTTCTGACGGATACACAGGAACTTATGCTTATGGTGCTATGACACATACTCAGGGTTCAGGTGGTCTTATTCCGACAAACTCAAATACAATCACCGCTGATAATACAACAATGTGGTATTTTGAGGCTACAACAGGTGGCTACTACATTTATTATTTAGATTCAAACGGTGCAAAGCAGTATATCAATATTGCTGATGGAAATATTACAACATCAACAACAGCGGCTGTCCTTACTATCTCTGACGATGATGGTGACGGTAAGGTTATTATAGGTGACTCAACTGATTCATATCAGTTGAACTATTATGGTAATACACAGCTTGTTGGTGAATGGGCTCCGGGTACAGAGCTTACTGTTTATAAAGTAACTGAAACAACAACTACAACTTATCCGACTACAACAACTGTAGTTGAGGTTACTGACACAAGTTCTCTTGATGGTGAGTATATTATCACAGGTTCTGACGACCAGGGTGCTTACACTTATGGTGCAGCTACACATACGTTAAAGTCAGGCGGTCTTACTCCATCAAATACAACAGCTCCGTTTACAGCTGACGGAAATAATACATGGATTATTGAGCCTACAGGTGACGGATATTATTATATTTACTATACAGAAAATGGCACTAACTATTATATTGTTATTACTGATGGTAATGTAACAACATCAACTACAGCCACAAAGCTTACAATTACAAGCAACGGCGGTACAGCAGTTATCGGTGACTCAACAAACACATATCAGCTCAACTACTACGGTAACTCATCAAGCGTTATCAGTGAGTGGAATCCGGGTACAGCAATCACATTCTATAAGGTTGAAACTGTTACAACATCAGCAGATGGTGTTACAATGTGGATTCCAACTGCTTCAACTGAACTTGCTCCTCCTGTTGAAAACGGTGAGTATGTAATTTACAACAACAGCTATATCGCAGGTGGTACAGAGGTTACTAACACTGCAGGTACATATACAGGTCTTGAAAGAGTTGCTGAAACTCCTGTAAGTGATGTAATTACAACGCTTCGTACAGATGCTTACACATTCACTCTTGTTGATGGTACAACAAATCAGTATTACATCACAAATAGTGAAGGCAAGTATATCACAATGGGTTCAGGTAACGGTACAGTTACATTAAGTGACACTCAGACAGCACTTACTGTTTATGGTACATCTGATAACAGAGTTGTTATTTACAGCGGTTCATACAACTTCGATAACTTCCAGGATGCAAACAATATGTTCTCATGCTGGTCAGGTTCATATACAAGCGCTGGTGACAACCAGATTATGACCCTCTACAAGAATGAAAATTCAATTTCTTCCGCTGATATTCCTGAGGAGAAGGTGGATCTTTACAATGCACTTATTGAGGGTATCCAGTATGCTCCGGGTACATATTCAACTACAACATATAACGAGCTCTTTACAGCAATTAAAGAAGGTTATGCACTCCTCAATGACGACACTGCAACAGAGGAACAGATAACAAATGCAACAACTGCAATTACAACTGCAATTGCAGGTCTTGAAATTGAATATAAGTACATTCCGTCAACTCTTTGGAAGTACGGATATAATCCAAATTCAAGCACACCTTATGCCGGTGGTGGTATCGCATTTAATACTCAGACTTATGCATCAATGGTAGAAATAATCTCAGCTGACGATGACCTTGTTGCACAGATTAAGACTGCTATTGACTACGATGGTGCGAACACAACATGGCTTGACGGTGAAGCTGATGCAGCTCTCACAGCAGCAATTGAGAAATACGCACAGATTTACTCACTTTCATTTACAGGTGCTCCTGTAACAGGCGAAAACGGTGTATCTGATTTTGCAAAAACAAGATGGAATGTGTGGACAAAGACAGGTACACAGGGTGCTGCTGAATCAACTGAAGAAGGTGCTTCTGTTCAGGGTCTTTTCAGTGCATTACGTGTTGACGGACAACCGGTTGACCATGCTGATTATGCAACTCTTCCTTATGGTAATGCTATTGATAATTCAAACAGAGAAGCATTCAATACAATTGATGGTCTTGATGTTACATTAACAATTAACGGAAGTTCAACAGAGGTTACTCTTCCTGCTCTTGATGGCATCAGCGTTCATATCAATGATATGTTCAAGAAGGAAGACGTTCTCGTTGATGAGTCTGACCCAACTCAGGGTTATGCAAAGAAATATTGGGACCTTGAGTTCCCACTCCTTGCAACTACTAACGAATACGGTATCAACACTTATGTTTACGACAGTTCAAGTACCGAATATATTTTCCAGGCAAGCTTCGATGATGCTAACAATACTGCTGATGCAGTTTTGACACCAGTTGATTCATGGTCACTCAACCTTGATAGTAAGGGTACAGGAAATGGTTTCTTCCCATTCAACTATACGAAGGATAAAACAACATATACAGGCGAAGATGCAATTTATCACTATGCATTCAACTATGACATGGAATTCTATATTCCAATGTCAGGTACTTATGCTGACGGCGAAGACGTTGTCTTCGAGTTCTCAGGTGACGACGACGTTCTTGTTTACATTGACGATGTTCTTGTCCTTGATAACGGCGGTCTTCACGGTGCTCGTAGTGCTTCAATCAACTTTACAGATGCTACTATCTCATATCAGTATGCAATGAATGTTGATGCTGAAGACGGTCTCGTTGAAAGCACAACAGAAAACAGCGTAGTTTACTCTTATGGTCAGACTGCAGACGACGGACTTAACGGTGACGAACTTGCAGCCCTTGAAAAACTTGACGAAGTTCGTTCTGACGGTGATTATCATACATTCAGCTTCTATTACGTTGAACGTGGTTCAACAGACTCTAACTGCGAAATGTCATTCAACCTTCAGCAGTCATCAGAACATGTTCTTCTTTACGACCAGACAGTAGTTGTTGACTTTGGTCTTCCTGTAGAAAGCTTTAATATCACAAGCGATAACTTTGTATCTGAGGATGCTAAGAATGCAGGTACAAAGATTGAACTTATGGGTGTTATGCCTGGTAATACTGCTGTTGCTGACGTCGTTAACTTCGATAAGGACAATGTTGAAGCAGGTCTTGACAGTACATTCAGTGACACTAATACAACATTGACTGTCAATGAAATGAAATACGGTGATGCAACTGTAACAAAGACAACAAATGTTGATTATGCTAATGCTGACGATGCTACTGTTTCATATACACCAAATACAATTCAGATGACAGGTATGGATTACTTCTATATTTGTTCAGAGGTTACTAACGACCCGACTTATGCTGAAGGCACAGTTTACTATCAGTACGAAAAGGTTGGCTTTATCCCTGCAACAACTATCTACTTTGAAGATAACTTTGGTACAGACATTAGCTTTATCGATGGTACAGCAGGTGACGGTTCAGGTTTAGGTGTTTGGGAAACAGTTGGTGATGCTTCACTCTTCGCTGACGCTACTCAGGCTGCTGATATGGCTGAAGACACAGGTGCTAATCCTTATGGCTTTGACCCTGTTTATGCAGGTGCAGACACAACTAAGGATTATACACAATACAGTGGTTTCTCAGCACAGAAGGTAACAGTAAGTGCTGCTAATAATACTAAGAATGGTGGTACAAACCCAACTGTTGAATTTACATTCACTGGTACAGGCTTTGATGTTATCAGCTTGACAGATAAGACAACAGGCGTGTTCTATATGGAAATTTTCGATGAAAACGGAACTCGTGTAGGCAAACGAAATGTTGTTGATACATACTATGGTTACTCATATGGTCAGCTTTATGCAGATGAAAACGGTGAAACAACTCTTACAGAAACAGATAAGCCAGTTTACAAGAGTGCCGAAAATGAAGCCGTGACAACAGTTGCAACTTACTATTCAACTAACGATGCGGGCGAAACAGTGATTGTAACTAAGCCATCATACCTTGATGTTTCAGGTTCCGGATACACAAGCACACCAACATATTATGATGCAGATGGTAACCTTACAACAACAGAAACTGAAAATGTTGCTTATGCTTACGCTTACGCTTACGGTTGGGTTGTAGGTGGAGATTCAGAAGGTCTTTATCAGATTCCTGTAATTAAGAAGACAGGTCTTGATTATGGTACATACAGAGTAGTTCTTACTCCAATGTACACAAAGATGTTTGATAATACAGGTGCTGGACAGTTCGACCTTTATGTTGACGCTATCCGTATTTATGACCCAGCAGGTAAGGATGACGGTGTTGACTCAACAATCCTTCCTGAATACAAGTACGATAATGAATCTTATCCAAACTACCTTGAACTCAAGGATATGCTTATCGGTGCTGACTCGCTTTCAGAAGATTCAGCAACACAAGGTATTGTCTTCATCGACGGTATTGCTGCTCTTGATAATGACCTTGAAAAACTCAAGCTTGCAGGTCCAAACAACGAACTCTACCTTGCAAAAGGTCAGGCAGTTGCATTCGAGATTTGGGCAAGTGCAGTTCCTGATGAAGTTCAGATTGGTATGAAGTCCGCTCAGGGTGTTCCTACATTTACTGTAACATATGAGGGGAATTCTGCTAATAAGGAAATCAAAACAGCAACTGAAATGAACTACATTATCAACGGCTTACTTCCTGCTGATGGTAAACTTACATGGTCAGAAGTTGTAGTTGATGGTATAACATATTACAGAACAAATACAGTTGTTATTCAGAATACATCAGTAGATGACAGTATTCTTGCTATTACAAGTCTTAAGTGGACATTTACAGGTGTTGGTCAGTATGGCCGCTATGAAGCAAATGTAAGTGAAACTGCTTCTGTAATGTCATTTATGTCAAGCGAGTCAACAGTTAGTGATGCTTACACAATGATGGCTACAAAATCTACTACGGATGATGATGTAACAGATGACGATGCAGGTGCAGAAATCATTCCTGGTGACAATGAAGATACAAATGATACTAATGATGAGTATCAGGAAGAACTTACTTGGATTCAGAGAATTATTAAAGCAATTACAAACTTCTTTAAAAAGATTTTTGGCTTGGCTTAAAAGTTGGAAGGAGGATATGAACAATGAAAAAACGTTATGTTAAACCACAAATTGCATATGAATCATTCCAACTTTCGACAAGTATTGCTGCAAGTTGTGCACTTTTAGGCTCACAGTCTGCACAGTATGTTTGTCCGGTAACAGACCCGGATTCAGGCTTCATACTCTTCACAGATGATATTTCCTCACCATGTGATACTGCTCCGGTAGGTGGTAATGACAGCGTTTGCTACGACGTTCCTGTAGCAAACTGGAATGTATTCTCGTCATAAATAAAATTTAAACGGAGTTCGTCATAGTGATGGTGAACTCCGTTGCTTTTAGGATTAGATTATGAAATATATAAAAAAGATTTCTGTTCTTCTTTTATGTTTTCTTATTATTGCAGGTCTTTGTGCTTGTAATAAGGATGATGATATAAAAAATGAAGAGCCAATGGATAAAATTCCTGTTGTAACTGAAGAGGTCAAAGTTGAACAAGTTTCTGATTTTGACGCAAAAGAGTCAAAAGACTCTCAGATTGGTGTTACTGTTGACAATTTTCTTAAAATTATCAGCATAGGTGAAAGAGATGGTGTTCTCAGTGTTTTCGTAAGAAATGTTTCTGACGAGGACATTCAATATGCGCTTTTAAGTGTCATGACGGGTGATGGTAGAGCCGAATTTCCGATTTCTACCTTAACAGCAGGTGCAAGTGCGACTCTTCGCTGTAATAATGGCTATATTTTTGATGATGATGCCGTATATTACGGATGGAAAGTTGAAAATAAAGCTATTTTCAAGGAAGAACTTTCCTGTTATCCTGATGTGTTTGAAATTGATGGTGTTAATGGATTTATTTCAATAAAAAATATTTCCGATAAAGATGTCGAAGGCAAAATTTATATTTACTATAAAAATGTTACTGACGGAGTTTATGACGATGGTGTAACATACAGAGCGTATGTTGACGGTCTTGAAAAAGGTGAAAAAACACAAATTAAGACTCAGCACTATTTAAAGGACTCAAGTCGTATTTTGTTTGTGACTTATGCAGAGTAAGAATTATAAGTTTTTTGATACTGTTATTCAGGTTATAACCCCGGAAGAAATAGTTGACGAAGAACCTTTTGTTAACTTTTTGAGTGAGGAAAAACCTGATTGCATTGTTACATTTGAATATGTGGCACAATTGCCGGAATTAGCAGAAAATATTACCACTGATAGCGAAATCAGTTTTGCAACTGATGGTGATACGAGTATGTGCTGGTATAGAAATCATGGCAAAGAAGGTTATTTTGCTTGTCGGATTTTCGATGGTGAAAGTTATCGTGTTCAAGTGATTGAGGAGTATCGTGGTAAGCTTTGGAATGGCATAATATTTAATCTTTTAGGATTTGAAGAGATTATTGCAAAACATAATGGCGTTGTTTTACACGCTTCAGCAGTGCTGAAAAATGGAAAAATGATTCTTTTTACTGCTCCGTGTGGGACAGGTAAGTCAACTCAGGCTGATTTGTGGAATAAATATGCAAATGCAGAAATTGTCAATGGTGATAAAGCCCTTGTAAGTTTAAAGGATGAATTGCTGTTTGCAGGCGGACTTCCGTTTTCAGGCTCATCCGATATCTGTAAAAATATTTCTGCACCATTGGCTGCTATTGTGTGCCTTGGTCAGGCAAAAGAAAATTCAATCAGAAGAATAAGTGAGAGAGAAGCTTTTGTTGCTTTAATGCAAGGGAATTATCGTTCAGGCATAACAAAAGAATCTTCGCAGAAAACAATAGATGTATTAGAAAAAATCTGTAGTACAGTCCCTGTGTACCGACTTGATTGTTTACCGGATAAAACGGCAGTAGAATGTCTTGAAAAGGAGTTGGAAATATGAGCGTAGAACCAAAATTATCAACATATCTCCACTCAAAGGCTATTGCAAAGGGAATTCCTATTTCGGGCACTTTTGAATTGACATCACGATGTAATTTCCGTTGTGAAATGTGCTATGTTCACGACGAATGCCACAGCAGAGATAAGCTTTCAACAGAACAATGGTTAAGTCTTGCAGAAGATGCAAAAAAAGCAGGTACTCTTTTTTTGTTGCTTACGGGTGGAGAACCTCTTATCCGTGACGATTTCCCTTATTTATACACAGAGCTGAAAAAAATGGGCTTCATGGTGTCGATTAATACTAACGGAAGTCTGTTGCATAAACATTTTGATTTGTTCAGTAAGTATCCACCATCAAGAGTAAATGTTTCTCTTTATGGTGCTGACGATGAAACTTACGAGAAACTTTGTAAGACAAGAGCATTTTCACAAGTAACTGAAAATATCAGAAAACTTAAGGAAATAGGAATATCAGTTAAACTTAATACAGTTTTTACAAACAGAAATAACCATCAGTATAAGGAAATAATAGATATTTCTGAATCACTTGACATACCATTAAGCACAACAGCTTATGCTTATCCTCAGGTGCGTCTTGATAAGGCTTTTGGTGAAAATTCAGGTAGAATGTCACCGTTTGAGGCTGCTCAATGCACAGTTAATTGCGAAAAATATCGTTTTCGTAATGGTGACTTTTCAGAAAGAGCGAAGAAAATTCTTGAGGAATCTGACGACGAAAAGTGCGATAGAGTTTCTTGTCGTGCAGGCAGAGCAGCATATTGGATAACAAGCGAAGGCTTTATGCAACCTTGTGGTCTTTTACCTAAAATTCGGATAAATGTTCTAGAAGAAGGCTTTGAAAATGCCTGGAATCAGCTTGTGGCTCAGGTTAAGGAAATTCGTTTGCCAAAAAAGTGCGTGACATGTAAATATTCAAATATTTGTCATGCTTGTGCTGCTATGAGTTATGCTGAAACAGGACATTTTGACCTTGTGCCTGAATATATCTGTCAGATGAGTAAAAGTGTTTATGAATTGACCAGGAAAGAACAAGGTGAATGATATGCAAATAAAAAAAGAAATGATACTTCGGGAAATCGCAGGCGAGAATATTCTTGTTCCGGGTGCTGATGCTGTCCTTAATTTAAACGGACTTTTTGTTGTTACAGAAACAGGTGCATTTATATGGAAGCTTCTTCCCGATGTGAAAACAGAAGAAGATATTCTCAATAAAATGCTTGAAGAATATGATATCGACAAGGAAACTGCACAGAAAGATATTGCAGAATTTCTTGAAAGATTAAGAAAATTTGGAATAATTGATTAAATAAAAAAGGACAAGGCTTCAAACCTTGTCCTGTATTTTTGTTTAATGCTTGAAACAAGCATTATATTCTTCAACCCAGCGTAAGATTGTCCTACGATTATATGTAGTTGGCATTGCAGCAGTTACTGCAGTTGCTCTTGCTAACTGAAGTCCCATTTTAACAACCTTACCAAGAATAACTTTATTGTTAATAAGACCGTTAAGTTTAATTTTAATGTCGTTCATTGACATTCCGCTAAGCATTGCACCAAGGCTTGTAGAATCAGCGTCAATTGTCATATCTTCTGCATTGAGGATACCTTTTGCAAAAATATAATCAAGTTCAGGACCTTCAAGTCGTGTAAGCAACAACTTGACACAAGCAAGAGGTGCTAAAGCTGCACCTATTTCCTTGTAAAAATTCTTTTGATATGTCCAGAGGGTCTCTGCACTATAAGAACCACTTAAATCGTTTGTAATGGCATCAGCAAGGATTTTAGCAGCCTTCAATGCGTTTGCAATGCCTGAACCAATAACAGGCACTGTCATAAATGCACTGTCACCGATTGCAGCATATCCATCAGCAATAAGAACACCTAATGGCTGACGAACCGGAATGTTGGCAAAACTATCGCCACGGACAATTTCTGTGCCGATACTTGGATTTGACTCTCTTAACATATCAATCTGATTCATTGCATATTCACGGTCAAACGAACGGAAACGACCGATGAGGACGTCTGTATGTTCTTCTTCAGTAGCAACCCAAGAAATTCCCAGTTCATTATTTGGAAGGAGAATAAGCTTAAACTTATCCTTATCCTCAACCTCAGCTGTTTTATTGAAGAATGCTCTGTAAACATAGAATTGTTCATATTCAACAGGCTCATTCTGAATCCCCATTGATGATGGCAAAGCACTTCTTACAGGGGAGTTAAGGCCACAAGCATCAATAACAAGGTCAGCGAGATATTCGCCTTTGTCTGTTTTTATACCTACAACTCTGTTACCAAATAGAATCGGTTTTTCGATATTTTCTTCATATTGGAATTTGACACCTGATTTTTCAGCGTGTTCGATAAGATGAGCATATATGTCACGACGTTCCATCTGAATTTCTTTTTTGTCATCCTCTGTGTTTTGAGTAAGAGCAGTTTCCATAGCTGGACCATAGAAAGTCATATCTTGCTTTAATTTGAATTTTTCAGGAAGTGGAAGCCCAATTGCTGTCCAGCCTTTTTTATCAAATATATCTGTCCAGTCGTAGCCCATTTTGTCTTTAGCATTTCTTTCATAAACAGTAACGTCAAAACCTTTTTTTGCGAGAAGCATTGCAGTGGCAATTCCACCGTGCCCACCACCGGCAACAATGATTCTTTTTCCCATTTTATCCCTCTTTTCCAGAAATTCCAATTAAGGATTTATAAAAATTATATCATAAAACACTTGCATTATCAACACAATAAATGGTATAATGCATACTGATATTAAAATGGTTGTTTTATGGGTATTAATGACATAAGTTGAAAAAATAAAGAACACGATGTTAATTTGGTAGTGGATATAGTTAGCAAAATGTTCAAGAGAAGGAAATAAAAAGAGATGATGAACAAAACACACAAAAATGCGGCAAAGGTTGAAATTCCTGAATATCAGACAATTCGTGAAATTGTTTTTGAGGGGACAGAACGAGGCGGAAATAACAAGCAGTTTATGTTTCTTGACAGAAACAAAGAACTTCAGGAAATCAATTATAATCAGACATTTTACAGAATTCGTACACTCAGCACATATTTTTACAGTAAAGGTTTAAAAGACGGTAAAAAGATTGCAATTGTTTCAGAAAATCTCATTGACTGGGGTTTTGCATATTACGCAATTATCGTTGGTGGTAATGTTTGCGTTCCTATGGATGCAAAACTTTCTTATGAAGATATTGAAGACCAGATTATCCGTTGTGATTGTGATGCTGTTGTTTATTCAAAGAAATTCTCAAAGTTTGTTGAGCAGATTAAGGCAAATCCTGAAGTTCCTCAGATGGAATATTTCTTTATGGATGAGTTCGACACATATTATGCTGAAGGCGAAAAGATGATTGCTGATGGTAATGACTATTTCGATAAGGTTGAAATTAAGCCTGATGATTTAGCTGCTATCGTATTTACTTCAGGAACAACAGGTAAGAGTAAAGGTGTTATGCTCACTCATAAGAATGTTGCAAGTAACTGTTCAGCTTCTTTAAGAGTATTAACAGGTCGTCATGCTATTGCATTCTTACCTTTACATCACACTCTTTCATGGGTTAGCGGCCTTTATGCTACATATATCGTTTCTGAATGGGGTTATCTTTGCGATAGTATCAATCATATCCAGCAGGATATAAAGAAATTCCAGCCATACAATTTTACAGGTGTGCCACTTGTTGTTGAAACAGTTTATGACAGAATCTGGAAAACTGCTCGCAAAATGGGCAAGGAAGAATTACTTAAAAAAGGTATTAAAATCAGTAATTTCCTTATGAAATTTGGTATTGACAAGCGTCGTAAGATTTTCAAGATGGTTCACGATAATCTCGGTGGAAATCTCGATATGATTATCTGTGGCGGTGCATATCTTGACCCTAAATACGAAAAGGGACTTTATGATATTGGTATCGACGTTTTCAATGGTTATGGTCTTACAGAATGTTCACCTGTTATCACTTGTAATCATCCAAGAAAATTCAAGTTTGGTAGTGTTGGTACTCCACTTGATTGTAATGAAATTAAGATTGTTGACCCTGATGAAGATGGCGTTGGTGAAATCTATGTAAGAGGCTCAAATGTTATGGTTGGATACTATAACGACCCTGAGGCTACTGCAGAAGCATTCGACGGCGATTGGTTCAAGACAGGTGACTTCGGAAGAATCGATGAAGATGGATTTCTCTTTATGGTTGGTAGAAAGAAGAATTTGATTATTCTTTCTAATGGTAAGAATGTTTCACCTGAAGAAGTCGAAGAAAAACTTATGAACAAAATCCCTTATATTAAGGAAGTTCTTGTTTATCAGGAAGGCGATAAGATAACAGGTGAATTCTTCCTTAATGAAGAAGATTATCCTGATTGCAAAGACAAGCTTGATGCAGATGTTAAGGCTGTAAACGCAGAAATGCCTGCATTCAAGAGAGTAACAAAAATTACAATGCGTGATACTGAATTCCCAAAGACAACAACACTTAAAATTGCAAGAAAGTATCACACAAATTAAATTGTATATAATTTGATGCCATCCATATCGGATGGCATTTTTGTTTTTAATTTGCAGAATTTGGAACTGTATCCTTAAATACTTTATAATTATGTGATTTAATTTCAGTTGCATCACTGATTTTAACACCGGCTAAATCGCTATACATTTTTGTTATTATGGTTTTAAATCGGTCAGTTTCGTTTCTTCGTATACTTTTTGTTATTTTTTCATCAGCAATGGAATAAGGAACACCTATTTTTACTTTCGTGCAATGTTTTTTAAATCCAAAAGTACGATGGATTACGACAGGTAATACTCTGACATTCGCTGATTTTGCTAATAGAATAAATCCTGATTGAAAGTCACCTATTTCTTGTTGTTTGAGTGTTGTTCCCTCAGGGAAAAGTATAACAGATTTTCCTTTTTTCAATTGGTCTGAGCAATCTCTTGCCCATTTGGTAGAGGCAGAAAAGCGGTCAACAGGAATACAATCAAGGTCTTTCATGAGAAAATTCCAAGGGAACATTTCCATAATATCTTTAGCAGCAAGTGAACAGACATTTCTGTTGAAAAATGCATATCTTATAATTGGTCCATCGGCTTCCGCAACTCGGAATTTATTCGTCTTTCTTGTGTGGTTACAAATGATTACAAAAGGCTCATCAAGTATTCTGTTTTGAACACTTTCATCTTCAAAGTAAATTTTTGGATTGTAGCAGAGCTTTACAAGAAAACAGGCTAACTTCTCTTTAAAGGTGTTGACGTTATACATTTTATTTCTCCGTTTGCGAAATTCATTTTTAACACCAAGGAGCAAATCTTTAAAGAAAAAATGCTCCTTGGTGTACTGCAGGAATAATCAAATTGTGTATAAAATGAGAAGAAGTTTTGAGGGTATGTAGATTAAATTTGATTATTCCATAAGCAATCTGCTTCGGGTTGCCATTTATTTGCATATTTTCGACATTTTTCACATAAATGCTCAACAGTTTCTGGGGACTCCAAATCCGTACTAACTGCACCCGTTTCTTTTACCATTTTTTCTAAAGCATCAGGATTTTCAAGCATAGGACAAGGCATTAAATGGTTATTGTTAAATGGTTGATTGTCGTGATATGCCATAAACAAAGGACTTTGCAAAATTTCAAGAATAGATGAGCTGTGTATATTTGAATCGGAATAGTGAATGAATACACATGGTTCTGCATCGCCTGCAGAATTAATGTGGAAATAGTTTCTGCCTGCAGCAATACAACCCCCAACATATTCACCGTCATTCTGGAAATCCATTGGGAAGAAAGGGATACTGCATTCTTCTGAACGAATATATCTTATGCGTTCAAGCATATATTTTCTCTGCTCAGGTGTTGGCAAAAGGTCAGTTACAGCTTTGTTGCCAATTGGCATATAGTGAAAATAAAAACCGAATTTTGCACCTTTGGCAGAAATCATTGACAAAAAGCTGTCGCTTGTAACGGCTTCTATATTTTGACTTGTATAACAGATTGAAGTGCCGAACAAAATCCCGTGTTTTTTGAGCAAGTCCATAGCACTCATAACTGCTTCATAGTGCCCGTCGCCACGACGTGCATCGTTTGTGTCAGGTGAACCTTCAATGGATAATAGGAAAGCTATATTGCCAACACGGGTTACTTCGTTACAAAACGTTTCATCAATCAGCGTAGAGTTTGTATAAATGGCAAACTGAACATCATAGTGCTTTTCAGCAAGTTTAATCAAATCGTTTTTACGAACAAGTGGTTCACCACCCGTAAGCATATAAATATAAACACCAAGGTCTTTGCCCTCTGTCACGATTTTGTCCATAGCTTCAAAGCTTAAATTATGTTTGTTGCCGTAAGTACCTGCCCAGCAACCCGCACAGTGCATATTACAAGCAGATGTAGGGTCAAAGAGGATTAACCAAGGAATATTACAACCGTATTTTTTACGATTTTTTCGTATTTGCTTTGTTCCTCTGAAAAATGCCTCATAGCCTAAATTCAGCAAGGTTGTTTTTGCAACATTTGGATGTGTTTCGTCAAGCACGTGATTAATCATATTCATCCAACGACTATTTGGGTTTTTAACTTCTTCTCGCACCTTGTCATAGGTATCATCCGAAAAATCGTCATCCCAGAACTGTTCTGCCATATCGACGATTTTAAGAAATGATTCCTCACGGTTTTTGCTTAACTTACTCAATGCACCGTCAATTAATGTACTGACAAGTTTTCTCTGCATAGAGTGTGACATAGAATTAATTGATTTTTCCATAATTATCTTCCTTTCAAAATTAAACAACCGCCTTAATACGATTATATTTTTATTTTGAAGAAGAGTCATTAGACAACAAATTCCTTATGTCTTAATTCTTCACAAATTAAAATGAAAGAGTAAATTTTATTCGTTTGAACCATGTCTTTTGTGAATTGCTATAATTAAGCGAACAACAAGAGAACGAAGTTTTTCAATAAATTCATCAGCAGTCATATTGCTGTGTGATAACAGCCATCTTTCTAAGGCACACATTACACCATCAGTAATAAACTGTGCTTGAATTTTATCAAGTGAAGTTCCATAAATATCTTCGATGAACAAAACCTCTAATTCATTGTAAAACTTTTCATACAGAATGTCATACAAGTGAGAGCGGAAGGAGTTTTGGCCATCAAATTCCAATGCTTTGCGATAGAATTTGCGATTTTCATAGAGATAATAACACAGACTTAGCATTAAATCCCATGTTTCCAAACAAGATGAGCGAAGTGCAAACTCACGGAATTCTGTATCGAAAATCCAATTAAGCAGGTCGTATTTGTCTTGGAAATGATAGTAAAAGCTTTTACGATTCATATTGCAGCCTGCACTGATGTCATTTATGCTTATTTTGTTGAAGCTTTTTTCCTGCATAAGTGCTTTAAGCGAATTTGCAAGTGCCATTTTAGTAATACTTGAATCTGCCATATTCTCAAACCTTTCTATAATAAAAAAGACGGGACCTACCTGTGAAAACAGACAAGTCTCGTCATTTAAGATGATGCCAGGAATCAATCCAAGATGTTGACTTCATCGCACTATACGTGCCGACTACTCCCTTATTTATTTTAATTATAACAAATACCGACAAATTTTTCAATAACATCTCTTTGGACATTTTTGCACAAGTGTCCGAAAAACAAAATTATTGTTGACTAATTAATTATAAAGTGCTAATATTTGCTTGAACATAATAATCATCGTGTGCATTTAGGAGGGTGTTAAAATGAAAAATATGATGAAAAAAGTAATTTCAATTGTGCTTATAGTTGCACTTATTTCAAGTTCATTTGTCTGCTTTGCAGAAGGACTTAATCAGGACGCTGTATCACTTCATAAAGGACAGTATAAGAATTATCTTTTGCTCGGTGATAGTGTTGCAAGTGGTTATCGTGATGTAATGAGCGGTAATGACGATGCGTATAACAAAATGTATCAGGAAACAGCATATTGCAGAGTACCAGGTTCATATGCTGATGTTCTTGCAAATGCAATTATTGAAGACAAGTCAATGACAGCTTTTGCAGGACCCGGATTCAGAACGATTGAAATCCGTTATATGCTTGAGGACGATTTTGCAGAAGCTGACGACTATATGTTCCATCCTGCACAGATGAATGCAGTAGGTGAGCCCGGTAGTGAAGAATACAGAACAGCATATAAAAAGGCTGTTGCAGAGGCTGACCTTATCACTCTCGGTGTTGGCGGTAACGACTGGGGTGCATATTTAGGTTGGGTTCTTGCTGATGTTTTTGAAGAAGAAAATGTTGCTGATAAATTTACTGCAGAGTTAGAAAAAATCTTTGAAGAAAACGAAATGGATTTAAGCAAGATTGAGGACCTTGTTGAACTAGCACACGTTGCAGGTGCACTTCCTACCCTCGTTAAGACACTTCCTGAGGCACTCAGCTATGGTCTTGGCAACTTCTATAAGAATTGGGATATTATGATTCAGGATATTTATGACCTTAATCCCGATGTAACATTGATGGTACTCGGTATGAGTGATAATAGTGTCAAAGGCAAATATTTCGATTATGACGGTTTAGTTGGCGAACCTATAAATGGTGGCGAAGAACAGAATGAAACAGTAGCAGCTGTTACATCAACTATTGTTGACTTTATTATGACAATAGGTAACGGACCAATGGTTAACGGTGCTGAAAAGTTTGGTTATACTTATGTTGATACAGCAGGTACAACTTATGTTGAGAGTCATCCTGATGCAGCAGGTCATGTTCATATTGCAAACAAGATTATCGAAGCTCTTCCTCATCCTGATTATTTCAATACATTTGATGATATCAGACCGGGTCATAAGTATTACAATGCTTGTGAATTTGTGATGATGAATAATATTATGAATGCTACATCTGCTACGACATTCAGTCCTGATAGAATTCTTAATAAGGGTGAACTTAATCAGGCGATGAACGTTATTAACGGTACTGAAAAGCCTGTGGGTGATTCAACACAGGTGAATATGTTGACTTTTGCTGAAGCAGTTGTCAATAATGGTGTGGAAAAGGACTTTTCAGACCTGATTAAAACACTTTCTGTTTCATTACAGGTAATGTATGATTACGAGTTTGACATAACAGCATCTGTAACTCGTGGAGAAGCAGCAAATTACTTCAAATCTCTTGCAGAATAAAATAAACCGAGTAGAGTTTTGTATTCTACTCGGTTTTGTATTTAATTAAGGGTTTTCGCAAACATACACATAATGTTCGTCAAAATCATCATAATCTTTATCTTCACCATTGTCTTGTGCGCCAAGAATAGTGTCCACATAATCTTCAACCAACCACAGATACTCTCTGCCTTCATCATCCTTAAATAGTTGAACTTTATCATCTTGCATAGACTGGTCCCATTTTGAAAGACCGTCTGTTCTTGAATCTTCCCAAATTGTAGCTCCAAGTATCGTTTTCGGATAAGCATATTCCGGTAATTCATCTATTCTGACATAAACATTGTCTTTGTAGATTATTGATGAATAGTCTGATGAAACAAGATATGGCTTTTCAGAATTTACAAAAATAACAGAAAAAACAAAACAATCTAATATAAGCCAAAGCACTACAGTTGCTATTAAGGAAAGGCACATACCCAAGCAACCGACTTTCTTGCCGCTGTTTCGCTTTTCTGAGTTTGCCTTGTGAGTTTCAACATTCAGAATGTTTTTCTTTAAAACATTAGATTTGCATAAATGTCTGAAGTACATTCCTCTTAAAGGATATGCTAGAAACATTGTAATGAAACCCAATCCTACATCAGATTGTAAACCTAAATTTTTATATTTTTTAATTATTTCTTTACTGTTCTTTCCTTTTGCTTCTAATAGTTCAACTTGTATACCATTTCCGCAAACAATTTTCGGATACATAATCTGAAAATCCTGCATCATCCAGGTTTTGTCACCCAAGTCAAACCCATCATGTTCAATTGTAATTAATGAATCAGGATGTATATTTGAAATCTTATATGTACAATCCACCTGTAAAATCAAGTTCATTAACTCGGTTGTTGCCTTTTTTAAGAATTTAAACATTATTTTGTCTTTTAGTTTTGCAACGCTGTTATCTAATTCTCCAAATGATTCATCAGTTAAAAATTCGCCTGTAATTTTAATTACTATTGAATCTGTTTTATCATTTATTTCAATCCATTTGCTTTCATCAGCTCTAATGGAATGTAACTGTCCGTCAATATCAATTTGCATTACATAATAAAAATTATTAGCTATGCAAATTCTTTTGACTTCATCTTTGCTTGCAGAAAAAATATCCTCAACAGTTGTATCTAATGCAAGTGCAAGTTTTTCAAATGTTTCAATTCTTGGGAATGCTTGTCCGTTTTCCCATTTGGATATTGACTTGTCAGAAACATCTAATTGATTAGCAAGTTCTGCTTGAGTAAGATTTTTTTCTTCACGCAACCTACATATATAATTTCCGAATTTGTACATATTCATGTTTGTCACCCCTGTATTCATTGTACTTGTTTTTCAACTTTTTGCAATAAAATCAAGGTAGAATTTAATTAGAAATTAAAAAACTTAATATTTTAGAATATAAGAAAAAAATCCGAGGTTGTAAAACCTCGGATTTTTGTAGTGAATCTATTAATATTTTCTTGAAAGGAGTTTATCAGCTTCGTCTTTAGTGATTTTACCAACATTGCAATCAGCCATAATCTGTACATCCTTATCGTTGAGCTTGTAGAAACTCCAGATAACCAATGCGATAACAAGACCGATAATAGGCACAATGTTGTATGTAAACCAAAGACCATCAAGTGCTTCGCTTGTCTGCTGTGCAATAGCGTTAATGGCTTCAAGGTCTGCAAAGCTGCTTACTTCCTGTACAACACCATTTACTTCAAACTCAGTCTTAAATCCGAACCAACCGAGAAGTGCAAGTCCCATTGAGCCTGAAATAGCCGCTGCAAGTTTAACTGCAAATGTCTGAATAGCAAATGTGATACCTTTTGCTTCTGTACCCGTTGTGTATTGACCATATTCTGCACAGTCAGGTGTAAATGTAAATGAAAGAACGCCGATAATACCAAGAGGAATTGAACGAAGCATATATGTAATAACAAAGAGAACGAAGTTGCTTCTTGTAGGAAGAATAAGGAATGAAAGAAGAATAGTTGCAAGAGCACTGATTTTAAAGAGCTTTGTCTTATCCATCTTTCTGATGATTTTAGGTACGAGAAGTGCCATAATAAGCTGTGGCAATGCGGCAACAGTACCTGTAATAAGAGAAGCAAGTGAATTTTCGTAAATGTAATATGCCATAATCATGTGAAGTGCGTTGTATGTCTGTGCACCTGAATAGAAGATATAGCCGATATAGTAGATAAGAAGATACTTGTTGCTGATAACATACTTGAGCATTCTTCTTACAGTAAACTGTTCTTCGTCAATAGTCTGATTTCTTTCCTGACAATGCTTACAGATAGGGAACATAGTTGCCATAGCAACAATTGCAACAACAATTGAAACAGGACCATAGCCCAAACCGATAAACTCACTGATAAGAACACTTACAAGAACAGTAGTAAGAGCAGTACCAACACCGGCAGTAATACCCTTAAGAGAAAGGATTGTGTTTCTTTCTTCAACATTACTTGTCATTGCAGTAATTATACCAAAAGCAGGTACGTCGCAAAGTGTGTACGCAGTATCCCAGATGATATATGCCAATGCAAACCAGATAAGTTTAACTGTTTCACTTGCTGCAGACGGGATAATGAAGATTGCAACGGTTGCAGCAGGAGTAAGTGCACAGGCGATTTTAAGCCAAGGAATGTATTTCTGCTTACTCTTGAACTGAACTTTATCGAAAATTACGCCGAAGATAGCATCGTTAACAGCATCCCATACTTTTACTGCCAACATAACTGCTGCTGATTTTACAGGGTCAACACCAATAAGAAGAAGGAATGTTGTAAGATAGCTTGCTATCATACTGTAAATCATATTCTGTCCGAAGAAATATGTATAATAACTTTTTCTTTCGGTTTTTGTTGTCTGCCACAAAGGATTTTGAGGCTTGGTTTGTGTTTTGCTCATAAATTTTCTCTCCTTTTCAATATGTCAACAGTATAACACAAATAAAAGAAGATTTCAACAGTCAATCATAGGACGGTTTGCTGATTGATTCAATTATGTTTTACAGTTTACCTCTCACAGAAAATTCCACTCCGTCATCTTTTGCTTTGTATTCACCACGGAATCCATGTAAGTCAAAAATTCTTTTGCATATAGGTAATCCCATTCCTGTTGAATTTCCGTCACGGGTTCTAGATATATCTTCTCGTTCAAAAATGCCCCATATCTCTGTGGCTTTTTTCTCATCAATCGGTGTCCCTGTATTAAATACTTCCAGGTTAAACTCGTCTTTTGTTTTGTAAAGAGAGACCTTTATTTTCTTTGCTCCAGTTGCATATTTCACGGCATTGGAAAGGTAATTATCAATTGCCAATGCCATAAGCTCTGCATTACACATCACGAAAACATCTTCCTCTGCATCAAGTGTTATTTCTGCACCTTTGGATTGGGCAAAGGATAAATATTTATTTGTTTCTGTGCATACAAGATTTGTTAGGTTGCACTTTTCTTTTGTAATTTTATCTATTGTCGAAATTCGATTAAATGTTAAAAGTGACGTCACAATGTCGTTCATCCGTAAGGTTTCATCATAAATTGATGCCATATATTCTTTGTTTTTTTCAGGCAACACATTTTCGATTATACATTCACACTGATTTTGAATAACAGAAAGAGGTGTTTTCAGCTCGTGAGCAGCGGCAGAAATAAATATGCGTTTTGAGTTTTCAATTATCTCACTTTTTTTATTGAGCTTAAGACAAAAGATAAGGAAAACAACACCCGCTATACTTAAAAATATAAAAAACATAAATGTGTAAATTATAAATTCAGCAGATGTAATTATATGCATAGGAAGATTGTGGCTCATGGCATAGTATATAAGATATTTTTTTCCGTCTATTTCCACTCCGTGATGTCCATTTGCTTCTGTGCTGCTTATATATGCACCACCGCCGCTTGAACCGAAATTATGGTTATATCCGTAGTCTTTTTCTATGTCATCATAAAGCTTTGAAAGATGCATTTTATCGTATGGCTTAACCTCTATCTCTTTAAGGAGTAGTGAAGTTGTCATTGCTTTTTCTTCTGTAACAGACTCTTGCGTTGAAAAAGTATATGTAGCTTTTAATCCATCGAGGTTAGTAAAGGTTATTTGATTAAGAACATAATTTTGTCCGTTATGACCAAGCTTGATATCCTCAATGCTGACTTCACTTGGTTTTGACATTTTATACAGTTCTTTTTTCTGATTTTCATTCAGATAATCATCAAGGTTAATATAAACCTCCTCGTTTTCAAGAATAACCCTCACATAATTATAATAAGCTTCATACCAATTACCCTGTTCATCAACAGCCATAAGCCTAAAAGGATAATCAATACTATGTATTTTCTGATTGCTTTCAAGATACTTTTGCATAAATACATTTATATCCGACATACCCGAGTTTTCAGCAGTTTTTTTATGATTTTCGTCTAATTCATATTCCCAGGAAAAATCACTGAATTCGATAAGCAAGGGAATAAAATCATCTCTGAAATCATTAGAAACCAGTTCTGTACATATAACAAAATTAGCTGAAATTGACGCAATCGAAAAAAACACAAATCCTAATATAACCATTTTTATTATTTTTTTCTTTGTCATTTTTAATCCTCCCTTTCAAACCGATATCCTGTTCCGATAATCGTAGTAATACATTTTGCTTTATCACCAAGAGATTTGCGGAGTCGTTTTATATGTGTGTCAACAACCCTTTCGTCACCGTCATAGTCATAACCCCAGATTTTAAAGAGAATAGTTTCTCTTGATAAAACAATCCCTTTGTTTTCCATCAGAAGAGCAAGCAGACGGAAATCTTTATCAGGTAACACAACTTCTCGTTCATTGCAGAATGTTTTTCTGCTGCCGTAATCAAGAGTTATGCCTCTTAAAGAAAGTTGATTATTTCGATTTATGCCTTTATATCTGTTAATCATTGCTACAATTTTTTCGTTAAGCACCGAAAGTGGAAAAGGCTTTATAATATAGTCATCTGCACCATATTTATAGCCTTTGAGGACATCCTCTTCCTCACCTAATGCTGACAGGAAAAGAATCGGAGTGTCTGTATGTTTTCTAATTGCCTTACAAGCCGTAAGCCCATCCATAACAGGCATCATTACATCAAGAATAATTAAATCAAAATCCTCGTTCTCTGTTTTTTCTGCTCCTGTTTTGCCGTTTTCTGCTACCGATACGGAATATCCCTTGGCAGTAAAATAATCGTAAAGTGTTTCTCGAATTTTTATTTCGTCATCACAAATAAGAAGTTTATGCATTGTTATCATCTCCTTTATTATCATAATACATCTACGATATGTACTTCAAGTGTCAAAACAAATAAAAAATCCAAGGCCATAAAACCTCGGATTTTTGTGGTGGAGCATAGGGGGGTCGAACCCCTGACCTCTTGACTGCCAGTCAAGCACTCATCCCAACTGAGCTAATGCCCCATGAGTACGATATTAAATTTTTAATGAGGGTGCATTTTGGAGTACCTTGAGCTCCAAGTTGCACTAATGCCCCAAAGATGTGATTATTCTATCATACTTGATATCTGTTTTCAACTGTTTTGATTTGTAGGTTATTTCCAATAAAACATCTTTATGTTTGGTATATATGCCTAATTTGGCTTCAAATTGTAGAAATTTATCTTTTTATATGATAAAATACCTTAATCGGTTTCTTAATGAAAAAATAAAAGGTGATTTTCTTGGAATTTTTAACTAAAGAATATTCTTTTGCATCAGCCTCAGGTTTATGTGATATTTTTGCTCAAAGTGCAGCACCTATTGACTATGGCTCAATAAAAGGTGTTGTGCAGATTTCTCACGGTATGGCTGAATACTCAAATCGTTATTCTCGTTTTGCTCTTGAACTCTGTAAAGCAGGATATGCTGTTTTCGTAAGTGACCATGTTGGACACGGAGCATCTATTAAGGACAAAGATATGCTTGGTTACTTCGGTGAAAATGGTGAAGAAACATTTGTTGAGGATTTAAAAACATTATCAGATATTGCAAAAAGCGAATATCCCGATTTACCGTTTTTTATGATAGGTCATGGTATGGGTAGCCTTATTGCAAGAAAGTATACTGCAAAATACGGTTATTTGCTTGACGGTGTTGTTTACACAGGTACAAGTGGTGAAAATCCTATGCTTGGAATAGGTATTCATCTTGCAAATACTTTGGCGAAACAAAACGGTCCTATGTACCGTTCAGATATTCTTGACACAATGGCTTTCGGTTCATATAACAGAAAAACAAATAAGCGTACAGAATGTGACTGGGCATCACGTGATGAAGCAGAAGTGGACAAGTTTATTGCTGATGAACTTTGTGGATATAAATATACTGTAACCGGAATGAAAGCATTATTTATGACCCTTAAGCAGGTATCATCACGTCGTTGGTACAACTCAATACCATTGAGTATGCCTATTTTGTTACTGTCAGGTTCAATGGACCCTGTTGGCGATTATAGTAAAGGTGTTAAAGAGGTATATAAAACACTTAAAAAGACGGGACATAAAAATGTGACAATGAAAATTTATGACGGTGCAAGACATGAGATTTTCAATGAAACAAACCGTGATGAGGTTCATACTGATATAATTTCCTGGCTTGATGAAAGAACAGAAAAATACAGACAGGAAATGCTCAAATCAGCAATTGTAGAATCCATTGATGAACCTGCAGATTTCAGTAAATTTGAATGACAAAAATAAAACCGTAGGATTTCCTACGGTTAATTTTTACATATTTTTAAGTCTTTCGTATTCTTCTTCTGTAATTTCAATTACACCACCGTGTTTGAAACCATAAGGGAAAGTGAATAAATCAGGGCAACGAGTTACATTCATATCACCCGGTTTTGGTGAGATAAACGGAACATAACCCATTTTTTCTCTTTCGCAACCAAAGAAATCGAACAAGATGCACCATCTTCCATCAGGTAAAACATAACTTGTTCCTGCTTCGTAAGAACCTGGCCAATGAACTTCTTTGTCCATATATTCCTCAAATGCTTTATCGTGTTCATATGGACCATAGAGATTATCTGATGTTGCGTGCATATTCATTGATGGATTATGAGCATTTTTGTAGAACATATGGTACACACCATCTATTTTTCTTATGTGAGTATCGAGAATTTCATTATCTTTTGTAAAAAAGAGTTTGGGTTCTGAAAAAGTTTCAAAATCCTTTGTAGTTGAACAATAAATTGACATATGAGTAAAGTTGTCTTCAGCAACAGTTGAGCCCCAATGAACAAGGTATTCGTCATTGATTTCATCATAGAAAACTTCAGGTGCCCACATACAACCAAAGTCATCTCTGCCAAAGTGAACGAGTTTTTCTTCGCTGAAATTCACAAGGTCATCTGTTTTCCATATTCTTAATGATTTACTGCCTGTGCTGTTGACCTCTTTCCAGTTTACATTGTGGTTTTCGTCCATTCTGTAAGCAATTGAAAGGTCAGTTGTGAGGATTACAAAACTACCGTCTTTAAGTCGGACAATTTCAATATCACGACAACCTTTTTCACCTAATTCGGCGGTCAAAATTGGATTTCCGTTATTGACTTGTTCCCAATTCATACCGTCACGACTGATGCCAAAATATACTTGCTCACCATCAGGAGTGATTTTTTCTTTAAAGTGTACGAATAAATATGCCATTGTAGTTTTCTCCTATATTTCGAGTGTTGCAAGTCCACCTTCACTTGTTTCACGATATGCAGCATGAATATCCATGCCCGTTTTCTTCATTGTTGTAATAACATTATCAAGTGAAATTTTTCTTATTTCACTTAAAAAACTTGCAAGATTAACTGCATTTATGGCACGCATTGCAGCAACTGCATTTCGTTCAATACAAGGAATCTGTACAAGGCCACAAATCGGGTCACATGTAAGACCCAAATGATGCTCAATGGCAATTTCAGCTGCATATTCAATCTTACCTCGTTTAAGTCCGAAAAGTTCACCGAGTGCAGCTGCAGCCATAGCACAAGCAGTACCGATTTCAGCCTGACAACCACATTCAGCACCTGAAATTGATGCATTTGTCTTAACAAGATTACCAATAAGACCACCGGTTGCAAGTGCTTGTAAAATCTGACGGTCAGTGTAGCCGTGTTTTAATTGCATATAGTATAAAACTGCAGGAAGTACGCCTGATGCACCACAGGTTGGTGCAGTTACAATTCTGCCACCGGAAGCATTCTGTTCACTTACTGCAAAGGCATATGAACAGACCTCACGATTTTCTCTTGTTTCAGCGCTTTCACCGATATGCTCCATATTGTAAAGGTATTTTGCTTTTTTTTGAACTTCAAGTCCACCGGGAAGGATTCCTTCGTCATCGATACCTGTTTCAATGGCATCTTTCATTGTTTTCCATACATTTGCAAGGTGTTCCCAGATGTATTCACCTTCAACCTCATCAACATACTGCCAGAAACGATATTTCTTTTCTTTACAATAGTCCTTGATATCCTTAAAGGTACTCAATTTATATACGATAGGCTCTTTTGCAGAAGAACTTCCTTCAAATTCAATTCTGCCACCACCAACGCTGAAAACACGAATAAAATCTGTCTGTTCACCATTTTTATATGCAAAAAGCTCCATTGTGTTTGGATGCTCAATGTCGGTTTTTACAAGGTCAAACTCAACTTTGCAAGGAACAGGGGATAATGTGCTTTCAATGACTGTATCAGTACAATGTCCTTTACCTGTTTTTGCCAGTGAACCATATAGAATTGCTTTGAATTCGTCAGCATCAGGATTTTTCTCTTTGAAGATAACACAAGCCTTTTCAGGACCCATAGTATGTGAACTTGATGGGCCACAGCCGATTCTATACAGTTGATTTAATGATTCCATACCGTTCATTACACTTTCACCTTCACAACAACCTTAAGGCAGGATAATGGTTTGTCAACTGCCACACCTGGACAATGCAAATCATTTGGATAAAGCACCATAAAACTGTTTTTAATAAGAGTGAGTGGTTCGGTTTTACATTCATAAAACCAAACATCATTCTGTGGTTTTGCTTCAGTTTCCGTTTTTTCACAGGAAATAGGCGCAACTCCGATTATTTCTTCGCCATCAACCATAAACTGAATGTCTATATATTTTTTATGTGCTTCGGAAATAGTTTTGTCAGGGTCAGTTTCATAACGCTGAACCATATAGAAAATATCATCACCCTGAAGCTCATATCTGCCCAAATCCATTTTTGTAAAATCAGTTTCGGCAAGGAATTTCAAGGCAGTATAAACCCTGCCGATACCTTCGTAATTTTTTATGTTTTCTAAAGTATCAAAAATCACGGAATATCACCTTATTTTCTGTTGTTGATAAGTTTATCGTAAAGTCGTTGGCAGTTATTCTGGTCATTATAAGCAAAGAAGTTATTAATTCTTTCGCGATACATATCTTTTAACTGACAATCATTTTCCATATATTCGATAATACGGTTTACGGTTGAGTCCAAGTCATATTCAACTTCACCAAAACCATCACGTGTATAATCAAAATAACCAGTTTTACAAACATGGTCCCCACCAAAAAATTCTTCTACATCAAAGTGAGCATATATAATAGGCTTCTTTAAGTATGAAAAGTCAAAAGCAGCAGAAGAATAATCTGTAAGAACTAACGAACTCTTGGCATAAATATCCTTGTATGCAGTCTTAACATCAAGGAAAGAAATAGCATCATTTTTGTCAAACAGGTCAAGATGTGGCTGGAGTGTTGGATGAGGGAAAAAGGCAATTTTATAGCCGTATTTCTCTGCAGCATTCATAAGCTTTTCATTGTTTAACAATCCGTTATAGAAAGTGAAAAACGCACTTTCTTTAAAATCAGGAACAAGTGTCCATACATCTGTTTTTAAATCCCATTTGTCGGCAAGATATCTACGCCATGTTGGCATTATTGTAATTTGCTTTTGTGAATCATCGTACAAACGGTCAAACCTTGGAAAACCTGTCAGCCAGATGTTATCTTTAGTATAATTATAGTTACCTTCTATGAATGATTTGTATTCAGGATTAGTTGCAGAGATAAGTCCATAGAAATTTTTATTATGTTTTCCAAGCCATTTTGAAACATCATTCTGAGTAATGCCGTGCTGTAAGAAAACAAATTTACAATCGCTCCAGATATCCTTGAATGTGCATATGCGTTTTCCGATAGGGTTATAGATTTCATTCTCTGCATGGCTGGAAATAATATAGTCACACACAAGAGACAAGAACTGATGTTTTTTAGAATCTTTTTTTACTACCGGACCAATTGCTTTAAGTCTTGCAAAATCAGTTGATTCAGGAAGAAGGACAAATCTAGCGTCGATTTCCTTATGATGTTCACGCATATATCGGAAGAAAGCTTCACCATTATCACCGGCAATAGAAGCTCTGTCAGAAATTAACCAAACAGGCTTGCGTTTGAAAAACTTATATACAGGAATGAAAATACGAGTTAAAGCAGCTTTTCTTCCGTTATAAGTGTTTTTTATAAACAGCTCTGCAAGGAACTTTATTTCACGGGCAATTTTTCTTACAAAAGTAGCTTTTTTTAAATGAATGATATTTTTGTCAACTGAAATAATCCAGTTTTCTTTTTGGCAATAGGAATATTTGAATGATGCGCTTATCGGTGCAAAGTACTTAAGAGAAAGTCTGCTTAATTTAACATCTTTTCCGTCTACATTTGCAATAATGCTCATTTTGTAGTCGTTGCAGTCAAGAGGAACTTTTACAGAAAATCCGTATATTTTTGATATTTCTTTTCCCCAGGACAGCGTTATTTTATCTCTTTCGACATATTCACAAGGAATGGTTTTTCCGTTAACCGATAACATAATCTTCATATTTTTGTACTGAAGATTATAGATAGAAATAAAGCCTTCAAGTTCTAAAATACTGTTTTTAACATCTATAAATTCTATATTGACACGGCATTTTGAGAAACTGAATTTTGCGTCTTCAGAAAATTTATATATTAGGTCGTTTTTATTTTCAATTATTTCAGGGTCCTGTGAATATTTTAACCTCAAAGCAAAAATTTTATGTTCACGGAACATGTTCTTTTGAGCCATAATAATATCATCATCGACATATTTAAGTGAAGATTTTACAAGTTTCACATATTCTTCAACATCGTCATCTGACAAAAGTTCAAAAGGAAGTTCAGGCTTTTTTAATCTCCACTGGAGGTCATATATGAGTGTATATTGAATAAACCTTGGTACATCACCACATTTTTCCAAAGCGTAATTAATGATTTCTTGCTGGAAATGCTTCATATATGGTAAATACCACTTTGGATTTTCTGCGGAGGTCTGAATTGCAGAAAGGACACCTTCGCTTCTTCTACGATACATATATTGTGCAGACGGAAGGATACCCAAAGTTTGCTTGTTTAACAATATTTTTTGCATAACCTGAGCATCTTCTGCGTATGCAAGTCGTGTGTCAAAACGAAGAGTTTCAAGAAGCTCTTTTTTTACAAATGTGCTTGACATTGATAGCTGAATAAAATTGTAATTTTCTTTAAGGTCAACAACTCTTTCGCCATCGGCAAATTTATAATTCAGAGGATGCGTACCCTTATAGCCATCGAAAAATTTCAAAGGAATGGCAACAACATCTGTTTCGTCATAATGCGCTTCAAAAAAACGCCAAACCTCTGACAACGTATCCGTTGTGAATTTGTCGTCAGAGTCAATAAAGTTGACATATTTACCTTCAACACATTCAAGTCCTGCATTTCTTGCAGAGGAAACACCGCCATTTTCTTTATGTATTACGAATATATTGTCAGGATATTTTTTTGCATATTCATCACAAATCTCGCCACTGCGGTCAGGTGAACCATCATCAACAAGAATAAGCTGAATATTCTCAATGCCGATGTCCTGAGCAATAATGCTGTCTATTGTTTCTGCAACATACAATTCAACATTGTAAACTGCAGTCACAATAGAAAATTTATATTTATAGTTCGCCATATCCATCTATCCTTTTTAAATTACTCTTTGTTAAATCTGCTATTTTTCAAATGATGATTTTTCAGGTAGTTTTTCTTCAAAAATGTCTACGATTTTTTGCTTCTTTTCTTCGAAATCATCTGTTTTTGCATTATCATTAATGCAGATAAGTGCGTGAGTCTGCTCTTTCAAATCTTCACAAAGGCGGTTGAAATTTTTTCTCTTTACATGGTAGCAGAAAGCAAAATCGCCACGTCTTACATTGAATTTGCCGTCTGCCAACTGCCAATATTTCATCACCCATTGATTAACGTCGCCATTTTTACGGAATTTATGGCGACATGTTTCATCAAGTATGTCGAATTCTTCTGCCCAAACAGTTTCAAATGTGGATTTAAGGAAATTATTTGAAACATGTTGATTGTAAAAGCCTGGGAACCAAAGCCAAGGATGAAGTAAGATGTTTTTGGTTACATTCATATAACCGTTCTTCGGGTTATACCACTTTTTCCAGTCCTTTTTCATTACCTTTTTCTTGTTGAAATGAGAATTGATAACAACAAGGTCTGCAGCATGGAAAAATCCTGCACTGTCTTTACCGAAATAAATACAATTTATTGCACCTACATCAAGTGGAAGACCGTCTTTGAAAAAGTCTTCAGGCTTTACAGGTCTGTTTATAAAGTTGTCATCATTAAAATAAACAAATTGTTCTGCCAAACCTTCAATTCTGTGTAAATTCAATTCGATTGTATGTGAGCTGAATGTAGGAAGATATTCTTCAGGAATATAATCTTTATGATTTACAATATGAAGTTTAGGGTTTGTAGTATCAAGCCAAGGAGGGAGATGTCCCCAGGTTACAAAGTGAATTTTATTAACCCAAGGTGCATATTTCTCAACAGCTCTGAACCAATACTGAAGATTATCCCAATCTCTGTATCTTACCTCACTATTCGAGCTTGTTACAACGCTTCCATCATATTTTGCCTTTTCTTTACGCCATTCGGGGTCACTTCCGTCAACCCATATCATGACAAAGTCTATCGGTTTATTTATATCAGGTTTCATATGAATCCTCTTTTCGCCTTATTATTTTTCAAACGATGATTTGTCGGGGAAATTTCTTTCAAAAGCATCAATAACCGTCTGCTTCTTTTCCTCGAAATTTTCAGTATTAATGGTATCATTGATACAAATCATAGAATGGGTTTTTATCTCTAATTCTTTACAAAGGTTTTTAAACATTTCATCGTCAATATGATAGCATTGTGCAAAATTTGCATCTCTTACGGAAAATTTACCTTCTGCCATCTGCCAATATTTCATAACCCATTGGTTAACATCACTCTTTTTACGGAATTTGTGACAGCAGGTTTCGTGTAGAGTATCGTAAGCTTTGTCCCAAACAGTTTCAAATGTGGATTTCAAAAAGCTGTTTGGTGTATGTTGACAGTACATTCCGGGGAACCAGGGCCAAGGAAAAAGTAATGCAGTACGGATAACATTTTTAAAGCCATTTTTCAGGTTAAACCACTTTTTCCAGTCACGTTTCATGCATTGGTGCTTATTAAAGTTATCGTTAATAACTTCAATGTCCGAGCCATGAAAATGACCTGCGCTATCGTCTGCAAAATAAATGCAGTGAACTGCTGCTGTATCACAAGGTAATCCGTTTTTGAAGAAATCGTCAGGAGAAACAGGCTTGTTTAAAAATGTATCGTCATTAAAATATACAAACTGCTCGGCAAGACCTTCAATTCTGTGTAAATTCAACTCAATTGTGTGTGAACTGAAGGTGGGAAGATACTCCTCAGGGATATAATCCTTATGATTTACTATATTTAATTTTGGGTTTGTCGTATCAAGCCAGGACGGCAAATGACCCCAGGTCACAAAATGAATTTTGTTAACCCAAGGTGCATATTTCTCAACAGCTCTAAACCAATACTGAAGATTGTCCCAATCACGGTAGCGCACTTCACTATTGGCTGTTGTTATAACTGTTCCGTCATATTCTGCTTTTTCTTTTCGCCATTCAGGGTCATTGCCATCAACCCATATCATGACAAAATCTATTGGTTTATTATTTTCAATACTCATAACTTATTTCATAAATTCATCATATTTTGGAAGAACTTCCTCAGTTGTTCCGTACATTTTCATTTCACCATCGTGAATCCAGAGAACATTATCACAAAGGTTTCTGATTGTGTCAGAACTATGAGAAACAATCAGAACTGTTCTGTCTTCTTTAGAGATAAGCTCTTTCATTTTTGCATAGCTCTTTTTCTTGAACTTGGCATCGCCAACGCTTAAAACTTCGTCGATAAGCATAATATCGGTTTCAAGAATTGCAGTAATTGAGAAAGCAAGCTTTGAATACATACCACTTGAATATGACTTTACGGGACGGTCAATGAAATCGCCTAATTCAGAAAATTCGATAATTTCATCGATTTTTTCTTCAATAAAATCTCTCTGGAAACCTAAAAGCATACCTGAAAGATAAATGTTCTCACGACCTGAAAGGGCATTCTGGAAACCAACACCGATTGAAAGAAGTGAAATGGAATTTCCGTGCAAATCGATTTCGCCTTCGTCAGGTGAAAAGATACCTGCAATTGCACGAAGAAGTGTTGATTTACCACTTCCGTTTTTGCCGACGATACCTAAAATCTGACCTTTTTCTACTTCAAAAGAAAGACCTTTAACAGCTTCAAAATATTTAGTTTTAGAATATGTTGAACGAGATACCAATGCTCTGAAGAAGGAAACCTTATTCATCATACGATATCTGATTTTTACATTTTTTACTGAAATTGCAGATTCGCTCATGTTGTTTCCCTCCTTTATATTACCTTAACATAAGTGTTTTCGTGTTTGTATATTGTTTTGATTCCTATTGTTGAAATTACAATTGAGATTACTGCCCAGATTGCAAGTGAAAGGTAGTGGGGCTCACCGTCGTAAAGCAGAACATTTCGCATATCTGTCATAATAAGTGCTATTGGGTTACAATGTATAAGAATGTTACCTATGAGTTCATTTTTCGGCATAATTCTTGTTTCGATTGAGTAGAAGATACCTGAAATGTAAAAGCCTAACTGAAGTGCAACTGTAAGTACATTCATAAGGTCTTCAACGAAGACGCCAAAGTGAGTGATTATTGTGGTAACTGCAAATGTTATTGCAAATAAAAGAATCCACAACGGAATAACCCAAAGAGCTTTCCATGAAACCGGCACTCGATAGAAAATCATAAATAAAACTGTAAGTGCACAAGAAACAAACATTTTTATACCAAAAATAGTTTCTTTTTCGAGGATAAATATGAATTTTGGAATATAAACCTTTGTAACGATACTTTTTTTATCTTGAACAAGTTTTACACCTGCTTTTACGGTTTTACTGAAAAATGTCCAGGTGTTGAGGCCGATAAAAACAAACACAGGGAAATACTGTTCACGGCTACCAAAAACATATACAGCAACAAACGAGTAAACAAGCATATAAAGCAACGGGTCTAAAATCCACCACATCCAGCTTAAAAATGACCCGGCAACTTCGGCTTTCATACCGGACTGGGCTGCATATAACGTATAACTCTTAAATCTTTTAATATCATTAATAAATCTTTTCATAAAAATCTCACTTTCGTCGATTTTAATTATATACGATTTAATTATATCATTCTTTTATATGTTTTTCAAGTGTTGGCATCAAGGATTTGAATGTATAATCTTAATAATGTAAATTGGGTTTTGTTTGACAATAAAAGGGTTATGGATTATAATCCTTTTTAAAGTGAGGTGTGTTGTAATGACACCATTTATCAGCATTATTATGCCGGTTTACAATGTGGAAAAATATATAGTTAAAAGCATAGAGTCAGTATTGGCACAAACCTTTACCGATTTTGAATTGCTATTGGTTGACGATTGCTCACCTGATAATAGTGGAAAAATCTGTGATGAATTTGCAAAAGCAGATGACAGAGTCAAGGTCTTTCATCTTGATAAAAATGGTGGAGTTGCGAATGCACGAAATACCGTTATGCAATATGCTTGTGGGGAGTATCTCTGTTTTCTTGACAGCGACGACTATTTCGACAGTAATATGCTTCAGGTGTTAGCTGATTCTGTAAAGAAAAATCCTGCACAAGTGGTGATTTTTGGCCTTGTTGAGGAATATTACGATAAAGGCGTATTGAAAAGAACAAAAACAGTTGCTTGTGACAATAAAATTATTAAAAATCAGGAAGAGTTGAGAGAGGAAATCCTTGAGCTTGAAGCTTGTGATTTATATGGTTATCCATGTAATAAAATGTATAATCTGAATTATCTCAGGAAAAGTCAGGCGATTTTCCCACAAATGAGATTTAACGAGGATATTATTTTCAACATTGATTTCTTTATGAATGCAGAGTCTTGTAATCTTTTGAGTTTTGCACCATATCACTATGTTAAGCGAACAGGTAGTACAACAGGAAGTTTTATTCCAACATATTACGAGGATATTATGGTGAAAATCGATAAGTTGTATTCTCAACTTGAATATTGGAAAATGCTCAGCGAAAAAAATCTTGAGTTTTTAGCATTAAGATATACGAGATACCTTTTTTCTGCCCTTGAAAGAAATTGCGACAAGCGTTCAGAAATGTCACATAAACAACGAAAAGTATTTTTTAAAGAAGTTGTTAAAAGTGAAAGATATTTAAAACTTTCAAAGCACTTGAAAGGTAACGGTTTTATTGGAATTATGGCAAGAGCTTTAAAAACAAAAAACAGTTTTCTGTGTCTTGCCATTGGAAGAATGATATTTATTGTGAAGAGATTTCTTCCAAAATTATTTAATGAGTTAAGTTGAAAAATGCTCCTGACTTCATAGAGAAGCAGGAGCGTTTTTTATCAATAATATTTTTTTGTAATTTCTTTCATTTGTTCCATTTTCTTTTCCATCTCAGAAACCAACTTAAACTGTGTGCGACAACGGTCAAGATTGTGCTCAGGATAATTAATGTGGAAATAAATATCACCATTGAGATAGTCGGTAAGGAAACGGATGCCACACTCGTAAGTCATTATTTTTGCACCGAATGGTAAAAGCTCTTTTTCAAGGTCGGTAAGAGCATCTTTTGCACTGCTCAAATATCCTTTGACGAAGGCTTCATAAAGAGGAATATTAAGTGTTACTTTTGAAAGGTCTTTTTCATCTTCTGTGGCTGTGTTTGCACCGAAACGAATGCTGTCACCAAAGTCATAAAGGGAAAGTCCCGGCATAACTGTATCAAGGTCAATAATACAGATGCCTTTGTTTGTGACTTTATCAAAAAGAATATTGTTGAGTTTGGTATCGTTGTGAGTAACTCTTAAAGGAAGTTTGCCCTGGTCAATCAGGTCAACAAGAACATGAGCATCGGCTTCATAAGACAATGCAAAATCAATTTCTTCCTTTACACTTTCAAGTCTGCCTGCACGATTTTCTGAAATAGCCTTTTTAAGGTTTTCAAAACGGGAAGCAGTGTTGTGGAATTTTTCAATAGTTTCAAAAAGAGTTGAGCCGTCAAAGTCTGCAAGGATATTCTGAAAATCACCAAAAGCAACACCTGCGTTACAGAAAACCTGTTCATCATCAACAGCATTATATGTGTAAACATTGTCTATGTAATTATATGCTCTCCAACAATTATTGTTGTCGTCAATGAAAAAATAATTGCCATCTTTACACGGGAGGAAAGTGAGAGTGCCACGGTCAGCCCACGGAATGTTCATTTCTTCATTCTTTTTACGGATGTGAGTTGTAACTGCGACAATATTACTCATAAGTTCTTCAGGGTTTTTGAAAGCTTCAGTGTTGACTTTCTGGAGAACATATTTCGCAATTTTCCCTTCTTCCTCAAAGAATAAAGTAAAAGTGCTGTTAACATGACCATTATTTATTTTTTTATACCCAGTGAATTTTCCGTTAAGGGAAAACATATTACAGATTTTTTCAATATTAAAGGGCTTGTTCGCCATCTCATACACCTCATAAAACTTTTTCGCATAAGAGTACCAAATTATTATAAAGCACAACGGGTTTTTAGTCAATGCTTATTTTGCATAATCAATTTAAGCTGAAATTGTGTAAAAATACTCTTTACATAATACAGATTTTAATGTAAAATAAACTAAATATGGTAATCGGTGAAATGGGATTACCACGGAGGTGTTTTACAATGGAACCAAAATATAAAAGAGTACTCTTAAAAGTCAGTGGCGAAGTTCTTGCCGGTGATAAAAAACATGGATTTGATTTTGATACAGTAAATAGTGTTTGTGCTGCTATTAAAGAAATGGCAGATTTAGGAACAGAGGTTGCTATCGTTGTCGGTGGCGGTAATTTCTGGAGAGGTCGCAGTAGTGGTGATATGGACAGAACAAGAGCAGACCATATCGGTATGCTTGCAACTGTTATGAATTCTTTAGCACTTGCTGATTCTCTTGAACAGTTAGGTGTTATTGTCAGAGTTCAGACAGCAATTGAAATGAACAAGATTGCTGAACCATATATCAGCCATCGTGCAAAGCGTCACCTTGAAAAGGGCAGAGTTGTAATTTTCGGTTGTGGAACAGGTAACCCATTCTTCTCAACTGATACTGCAGCAGCTCTTCGTGCAGCAGAAATTGATGCTGACATTATTTTCAAGGCAACTAACGTAGATGGTGTATATGATAAGGACCCAAATCGTTTTGATGATGCAATCAAATATGATGTGATTACACATCAGGATATTTTAAGCAAAGGTCTTGCTGTTATGGACAGCACAGCTGCTTCACTTTGCAGAGATAATAAAATTCCACTTCTTGTTTTCAACCTTCAGCAGCCTGAAAATATGGTTAGAGCTGTTAAGGGTGAAACAGTAGGTACACTTGTAGTTGACGAGAAATAATATCATTTTACACAAAGGAGATTAATTATGAATACAGTTTTTGACGCAATGAAAGAAAAAATGAACAAGACAGTAGCGGTTCTTGAAAAAGAATTTGCATCTATGAGAGCAGGTCGTGCAACTCCTGCTGTTCTTGATAAAATTCAGGTTGACTATTACGGAGTTCCTACTCCAATTCAGCAGATGGCTGCTGTATCAGTAAGTGAAGGTAGAATTCTTGTTATTCAGCCTTGGGATGTAAGTACAATCAATCCTATTTCAAAGGCTATTCAGGCTTCTGATATCGGAATTAATCCAATGAATGACGGTAAGGTTATCCGTCTTACATTCCCACCACTTACAGAGGAACGCAGAAAGATGCTCTGTAAGGATGTAAGCAAGACTGCAGAGGAATCAAAGGTTGCTATCCGTTCAATTCGTCGTGATGCTATTGATAAAATCAAGGCAATGAAGAAGAACAGCGAAATCACAGAGGATGACCAGAAGGATGCTGAAACAAAGATTCAGAAGTTCACTGATGAGTTCATCAAGGAAATTGATGCAATCGCTGATAAAAAAGAAAAAGAAATTATGGAGATATAAACAAATTGTGGGCGGTTAAATCCGCCCTGATTTGCTTATTTTAAGAATATGACAAAGAAAAATATTCCCGAATTTTCTGTTGTGCCACAGCATATCGGCATTATTATGGACGGTAACGGAAGATGGGCAAAACAGAGAAATTTACCAAGATATAAAGGCCATATTGAGGGTGCAAAGACATTCCGTAAAATCGGTGAATTTGCAGCTGATGTTGGCATTAAATGTATGACCTTTTACGCTTTTTCTACTGAAAACTGGAAGCGTCCTCAGGAAGAGGTTGACGCTATAATGCAATTATTCAGGGAATACCTTAATGAGGCAGAAGAACGTAAAGAGGAAAACAAAGAAAAAGGAATCAGTCTTCGTTTTATCGGTGACCGCAGAGGAATCCCTGAGGATATTCAAGCACTCATGGAGCATATTGAAAATGAAAGTAAATATGAAACAAAGATTGTCTTGAATCTTGCTATCAATTATGGTGGCCGTCACGAGATTACTCAGGGTGTACAGGAACTTGCAAAAAAAGTAAAGAATGGTGAAATTTCACCTGAAGATATCACTGAAGAAATGATTTCAGAAAGTCTTTATACAAAGAATCTTCCTGACCCGGATTTGATTATCAGACCAAGTGGTGAATACAGATTGTCAAATTTCTTAACCTGGCAGTCGGCATATTCTGAATTTTGGTTTTCAAACGTGCTTTGGCCTGATTTCACAGAAGAAGACCTTTGTGAAGCTTTGAGGGATTTTGAAAAACGCAACAGACGTTTCGGTGGAGTTTGAGGATAATAAAAATTGATTTGAAAGAGGACTTTTTATGGCAAAAAGAATAGCTTTTGGTCTTTTATGGACTGCGATAGGAATTTCTATGCTGTTTTTAATGCACACATGGATTTTTTTAATCTTCGCAATGTTTTTGTGCTTTACAGCAACCTTTGAACTTAACCGTTCCTGTGGAATAAAAAATAAACCTGTAATGGTTTTGAGCCTTGTTGTTTCAGCATTGTTTCCTGTTTACTATGAATATGGCCATTATTTAAGAGAAATTGATGGGTTAAACTTAAAAACAGAGTATTTGATTACGGTATATGTACTTCTGCTTTGTTTCCTTATGCTTCATAATCACAAGGAAACTAAATTTTCACACATTGCATTTGTTGTGGTGTCTTCATTGTTTGTACCGTTTTCATTTACAAGACTTATGTATTTCAGGGATATTGCAGAGTATTATCCTGAAAAAGGATACACAAATGCTCACGGAATTTTCTTGATTCTCTTTATCCTTTTCTCGGCTTGTTTTACAGATACATTTGCATATTTTACAGGAAGCTTCCTTGGTAAACACAAGCTTTGTCCTGAAATCAGTCCTAAAAAAACTGTTGAAGGTGCAATTGGTGGTGTGCTTGGTTGTATTCTTGCAAATGTGATTCTATATGCAGTTTACGAGAACTTTATTTTTGAAAATCCTGTTCATAATTACTTACCGATAGTTGTAGCATCTGTGATAACTTCAGTTGTTGGTATGTGTGGTGACCTTACAGCTTCACTTATCAAGCGTAATTATGGAATTAAGGATTTCGGAAATCTTATTCCGGGCCACGGTGGAATTATGGACCGTTTTGACAGTATTATGTTTGTTTCTGCTGCATTCTATGCAGTCTTCAACATTTTTGAGGTGTCAATATAAAATGACTAAAAATTTAAGTATATTAGGCTCAACCGGTTCAATCGGTACTCAGAGTCTTGAAACAGCAAGAAAGTGCGGTTACTCTGTGTC
Organism: Candidatus Fimenecus sp.; assembly: GCA_045593555.1. GTDB lineage: Bacteria > Bacillota > Clostridia > Oscillospirales > Acutalibacteraceae > Fimenecus. The sequence goes on from JAZNWU010000006.1 coordinate 45,570, forward strand.
CGCGCTTTCGGCATATTCTAACGTAGATTTAATAGAGCAACAAATTCGTGAGTTTAAGCCACAAATAGCTGCTTTGGTTGATGAAAATGCAGCAAAAGAGCTTAAAAATCGGGTTTCTGATACTGACACAAAAGTGCTTTCAGGAATTGAGGGTGTTTGTGAATGTGCAGGTGTAGAAACTACTGATACAGTTATCAATGCTGTTGTTGGTATGGCAGGTCTTAAACCTACTCTTACAGCTATTGAGGCAAACAAGAAAATTGCTCTTGCCAATAAGGAAACACTTGTTGCAGGTGGACTTCTCGTTACAACAAATGCAAAGGAAAAGAATGTAGATATCCTTCCTGTAGATTCAGAACATTCTGCTATTTTCCAATGCTTACAGGGACAACCATCTAACAGAGCATTGAAGAAAATTATTCTTACAGCAAGTGGTGGACCTTTCTTCGGAAAAACTCGAGAAGAATTAAGTAAAGTAACGGTTGCAGATGCTCTTAAACATCCGAACTGGAGCATGGGACAAAAAATAACCATTGACTCTGCTACAATGATGAACAAGGGACTTGAGCTTATCGAAGCTGTATGGCTTTTTAATGTTCATCCGTCAAAAATTGAAATTGTTGTTCACAGAGAAAGTATAATTCACTCTGCAGTTGAGTATGATGATAATGCAGTAATAGCGCAGTTGGGACTTCCTGATATGAAAATTCCTATTCAGTATGCACTCACATATCCTGAAAGAATAGAATCTCTTACAGGTGAATTGGATTTAACAAAATTAGGGACACTCACATTCTATAAACCTGATTATGAAACTTTCAGGTGTATGGATATTTGTCGTGAGGCAATTACCCGTGGCGGACTTTATCCTGCATTCGCAAACTCTGCAAATGAACAGGCAAATCTTATGTTCAGAAAAGGTGAAATAGGATTTTTAGAAATTGGTGAACTTGTTGAAAGAGTTATGAATGAAGCGCCAAAGATTGAAACATACTCTGTTGAAGATGTTTATAATGCCGATGTTGAGGCAAGAAATTTAGTAATCAAGTATTCGGGAAAGCAGTGATTTTTTGGAACTCTGGTCAAAGGTATGGCCTTTTTTAGTAGCAATTTTATTTTTTGGTCTTTTAATCTCAATTCACGAATTGGGACACTTTACATTTGCAAAATTATTTAAAGTAAAGGTCAATGAATTTGCCTTGGGAATGGGACCTGCAATTTTTAAGAAGAAAAAAGGCGAAACTACTTATGCACTCCGACTTTTACCTATCGGCGGATATGTAAGTATGGAGGGCGAAGATGAAGAAAGCACGGATGAAAATGCTTTTAATCGTAAAAAAGTGTGGCAGAAATTTATAATCGTTGCTGCAGGGGCTATAATGAACCTGATTTTGGGCGTTGTTATTGTTGCAACCTGTCTTTCAATGGAAGATTTGATTGGTACAACACAGATTCTTCAGTTTAACGAAAATGCTATCAGTCAGCAGACAGGCCTTAAAGAAGGTGATACTCTTCTTGAAATAGACGGCAGAAAAGTTTTTTCGGATATGGATATTTCATTTTTAATGAGCCGGAGTGAAGATGGCATTTTTGATATGACAGTTCGTCGTGATGGCGAAAAGGTTGAACTTTCAGATGTCACATTCAAAACCGAAAAACAGGATGGATACACACTAATAACTTACGATTTCATAATTTTAGGTGAAGAACCGACTGTGTTCAATGTAGTTGGAAATGCTTTTAAGCAGACAGCTTCAATAGGCAGACTTGTGTGGTTGAGTCTTTTTGATTTGGTGACGGGAAAATTCGGACTTTCCGATTTGTCAGGGCCTGTTGGAACTGTCAATATAATTGCTGATGTAACATCATCAGCAGTAGAAAGTCGAGCAAATCTTATTTCAGCTCTTACAATGATGGCATTTGTTTCAATAAACATTGGTATTTTTAATCTTTTGCCATTACCTGCACTTGATGGCGGCAGACTTTTCTTCCTTTTTATTGAAGGAATTCGCAGAAAGCCAATCAATCCAAAATATGAGGGTTATGTTCATGGTGCAGGACTTGCACTTTTGTTACTTCTTATGGTGGTAGTAACATTTAATGATATTGTGAATTTAATCAAGAATTAAAGACGGTGTTAAAATGATAGAACGTAGAAAAAGCCGTGTTGTAACGGCAGGAAATGTTAGAATCGGTGGAGATAATCCAATTTCAGTTCAGTCAATGCTCAATGTTATTGCTGAAGATGCAGAGGGTAATGTCAGACAAGCTGTAGAATTAGAAAAAGCAGGTTGTCAGATTATCCGTCTTACTGTGCCGAATAAAGAAGCAGTAAAAACTCTCTATGCAGTAAAGAATGCAGTTAATATTCCTGTTGTTGCTGATATTCATTTTGACTATCGTTGTGCTTTGGAAAGTGTAGCAGCAGGTGTTGATAAAATAAGAATAAATCCCGGAAATATCGGTGATGACGAAAAAGTCCGTGCAGTAGCAAGTGCTTGCCGACTTCATAATGTTCCAATACGTATCGGTGTAAATTCAGGTTCACTTGAAAAGCATCTTCTTGCAAAATATGGTTCACCAACACCCGAAGCTATGGCTGAAAGTGCTATGTATCACATAGGACTTCTTGAAAAATTTGATTTCAATGATATTGTGGTTTCTATCAAATCATCAGATGTTCAGAAAATGGTTAAAGCATACCGTCTTGTGGCTGATATGTGCGATTATCCTTTGCATTTAGGTGTTACAGAAGCCGGTACACACAATATGGCTCTCGTAAAATCAAGTATTGGTATCGGTTCATTACTTCTTGATGGTATCGGTGACACTATCCGAGTTTCAATGACTGCTGACCCTGTAACAGAGGTTAAGGCAGGATATGATATTTTAAAAGCAGCAGGAATTAAAACTGACTGTGCACAGATTGTTTCTTGTCCTACTTGTGGCAGAACAAAAATTGACCTTATAGGTCTTGCTGATAAAGTTGAAAAAGCACTTATAAATTATGATAAACCAATTAAAGTGGCAGTAATGGGTTGCGTCGTGAATGGCCCCGGTGAAGCAAAAGAGGCTGACATCGGTGTTGCAGGTGGCGACGGTTGTGGTGTTATCTTTAAACATGGTGAAGTGCTTAAAAAAGTTGATGAAAACGAAATAGTAGACGAATTATTAAAGGAAATAGAAAAATTATAACGGTGAATTACATATGGCAATAGTAAAATCACTTTTTGGTGAGTATTTTGATTGCACTCTTAATATGGATATAGCACAGGCAGAAATTGTGGGATTTTTAGTTTCACACGAGAAAATGAGTGCAAAGCTTACCATTAAGCCTTACAGAAAAATTGAAGAAGACAGAATCAAGGCTCTTGAAAGTAAGCTTTCAAGGGCTGTTGGCGTTAATATAAAGATTATTTGTGACGAATCAAGAACAGGTTTCCGTACTGAATTCATGGATTTGGTTGTGGAAATTTTAAGGGATAAAGTCGTTGTTGCAAACGGATACTTTAATAGTGCAGAGTATGAAATTCTTGGTAGAGAATTGAAAGTAGCTCTTAAAAAGGGCGGAAAAGATATTCTTCTTTCTGCAAATTGTGACAAAGAAATCGAAAGAATAATTAAAGGCATTTTCGGTGTTGATTATACAGTAACTCTTAATCAGGAAGAGGATTTCAATACCGAGCTTGCTGTTGATACTATGCAAAAAAAGGCAGATGAGGAAATTCGTCGTGAAAAGAATGTTCCTGAGCCTAAATTACCGACCGAACCGGGTGAGCCAAAACCTCATGTTGTCAAAGATGGTTTTCCACTTTATCTTGAAACACAAAAACCAATATACGGAAATCTTATAAGAACAAGTAATTTGCAGACACTTGCAGATGTAGGTATTGAAAGTGGTGCAGTTGCTGTCTGGGGTGAGGTTTTCAGCCTTGATGTGCGTACAACCCGTGACGGAAAGAATAATATTATTAACTTTAATATTACAGATAAAACATATTCATATACAGTAAAAATTTTTGAATCTTGTGAAAAAGCCAAGTCATTCTTAGGTGCTTTGAGTGAGGGCACAACAGTAATCGTTTATGGTAGGGTCACATTCGATAAATATTCCGGTGAAAATATCATTTCTGCAACTGCTGTCAATACAGTTTCACAGATTAAAAAGCAGGACAAAGCAGAGAAAAAGAGGGTTGAATTACATCTTCATACAAATATGTCCGATATGGATGGTATGACGGGTGCTGATAAGCTTGTTAAACGAGCAATACAGTGGGGACATCCTGCTATTGCTATTACTGACCATGGTAATGTTCAGGGTTATCCTGATGCCATGAAGGGTAAAGGCAAAGACGATATTAAACTGATTTATGGTGTGGAAGGCTATCTTATTGACGATATTGCTAATCCTGAAACACCTTGGGAAAAGTTGCCGAGATACCATATCATTCTGCTTGTTCAGAATAAAGTTGGCCTTAAAAATTTATATAAACTCGTGTCATTGGCACATACTACATATTTCCATACAAGACCTTGTATTCCTCGTTCAAAACTCAATGAACTTCGTGAAGGTATAATTCTTGGTTCGGCTTGTGAAGCAGGTGAACTTATTAAAGCAATTCTTCTTGAGAAAAGCGAAGAAGAGATTTTAGAAATTGCAAATTATTACGATTATCTTGAAATTCAGCCTGACGGAAACAATATGTTTATGATTGATTCCCATTCAGACCCTAATGCAAAAAATCCTGATAGAAACAAAGAGTATAACAGAATTAAGACTCTTGAAGATATCCGTGATATTAACCGTAAGATTATTCATTTGGGCGATAAACTCGGTAAGCTTGTCTGTGCAACAGGTGACGTTCACTTTATGGACCCTGAAGATGCTAAATTCCGTGCAATTCTTATGGCAGGAAAAGGCTTTGATGATGCTGATAATCAAGCACCTCTTTACTTTAAAACAACTGATGAAATGCTTGAGGAATTTGCCTATTTAGGTGAAGATACAGCATATGAAGTTGTTGTTACAAATACAAATAAAATTGCTGATATGATTGAACAGGTAAGACCTATTCCTGAGGGAACATTCCAACCATCAATCCCGGGTGCTGAAGACGAACTGCGACAGATTTGTTGGGATAAGGCAAAGGAATGGTACGGTGACCCTGTCCCTGAATATGTTGCTGACAGACTTACACGAGAACTTGAATCCATTATCAAGCACGGATTTGCTGTTCTTTATATTATCGCACAGAAGCTTGTATGGGACTCGGAAGCTCACGGCTACCATGTTGGTTCACGAGGTTCTGTTGGCTCATCATTCGTTGCAACAATGGCAGGTATTTCCGAGGTTAATCCGTTAGCACCTCATTACCGTTGTGCGAAGTGCAAACATAGTGAGTTTTTCCTTCATGGTGAATATGGTTCAGGCTTTGATATGCCACCGAAAAACTGTCCACATTGTGATGAACCTATGGTTCGTGACGGACACGAAATTCCGTTTGAAACGTTTCTTGGTTTCCATGGTGATAAGGCGCCTGATATCGACCTTAACTTCTCAGGTGATTATCAGGGTAATGCTCACAGATATACAGAAGAACTTTTCGGCCGTGACCATGTGTTCAAGGCAGGTACTATCGCAACTGTTGCTGATAAAACTGCTTACGGTTATGTGAAAAAGTATCTTGAAGAACGTGGAAAAGTCGTAACCCGTGCTGAAGAAGACAGACTGACACGGGGTTGCACGGGTATTAAGCGTACAACAGGTCAGCATCCAGGCGGTATGGTTGTCGTGCCTAACGAGTTTGATGTCTATGACTTTACTGCAGTTCAGTTCCCTGCAAATGATACATCATCGGATATGGAAACAACTCACTTTGACTTCCATTTCCTGCACGATACAATCTTAAAACTTGATATTCTCGGCCATGATGTGCCGACACTCTATAAACATCTTGAAGATATGACGGGAATTCCTGTTATGGATGTTGATGTTTGTGACCCTAAAATCGTAAGTCTTTGTACAAGTCCTGAAGCTCTGGGACTTACTCCTGATGATATCGGTGTACAGACGGGGACTCTTTCAATTCCTGAAATGGGAACAGACTTTGTTCGTGGTATGCTTATGGAAGCACAACCAAAATGTTTCTCTGACCTTTTACAGATTTCAGGACTTTCTCACGGTACTGACGTTTGGCTTGGCAATGCACAGGAACTTATCAAAGATGGTACATGTACAATTTCTGATGTTATTGGTACTCGTGACAGTATTATGACATACCTTATGCATAAAGGACTTGATTCAGGTCTTGCATTCAATATCATGGAAAAAACCCGTAAAGGTATTGTTGCAAAAGTCGGTTTCCCTGAAGGGGCAGAGGAAGCTATGAAGGCTTGCAATGTTCCTCAGTGGTATATGGACTCTTGCCGAAAAATCAAGTATATGTTCCCTAAGGCTCACGCTGCAGCTTATGTTATTGCAGCACTTCGTCTTGGTTGGTATAAAATTTATAAACCTACTGAGTATTACACAGCATTTTTAACAGTTCGTGGTGGTGACCTTGATGCAGTTACAGTGGCTCAGGGCAGAGATGCAGTTAAGAGAAAAATGGTTGAACTTCACGGACCTCTTAATGCAGAACCAAAGGACAGAAAACCAATGACAACAAAGGAAAAAGACCAGTTTACTGCATTGCAGGTTGTCAACGAAATGATGGCAAGAGGAGTAGAACTTCTGCCAGTTGATATTTACAAATCTCGTGCGACAGTTTATTATATTGAAGACGGAAAAATCAGAATGCCGTTTTCTGCTTTGTCGGGTGTTGGTGAAAACGCTGCAAAATCACTTGTAAAAGGCAGAGATGAGAGTGACGGAACTTTTGTTTCAATTGATGATTTCCAGGCAAAAACAGGTGCTTCAAGTGCTGTTGTGACTGCATTAAAAGAAATAGGTGCATTCGGAGATATGCCTGAAACAGCCCAAATTTCCTTTTTTGGATTTTAATATATTTGTATAAATTTACACTTGACTAATATGCTTTATTGTGATAGCATAGTAGCACGCTAAAGCGAAATAAGTAGAAAAAGGATATTTTCTAATGAAAAATTACTCAAAAATTACTCCCGAGGGAACTAAAGATTATCTTGCAATGGAAAGCCGTGCTATCCGTTGTGCAGAAAAAAGACTTTCCTCTGTATTTAAATCAAAAGGCTATGAAAAGGTGATGACACCTACAATCGAGTTTTTCGATGTGTTTAATCGTGAGAGTTCAGGTTACAATCCGGAAGATTTATACAGTTTAACTGATTCTTACGGCAGATTACTTGTATTAAGACCTGATTCAACACTTCCTATTGCAAGACTTGTGTCAACCCGTTTCCAGAATGCACGCTTGCCACTCCGACTTTACTATAATCAGAATGTTTTTGTAAGACAGAAAAACCTTACAGGTCGAAATGATGAAGCAACACAAAGTGGTATCGAGCTTATGGGTGCGTACGGACTTCGTGCTGATTTGGAAGTTATTACAACTGCAGTTGAAGCTGTTGAAAGCTGTACATCTGCTGATTTCAAACTTGAAATCGGTCACGCAGGTTTCTTTAAAGAGCTTTGCAAAAAACTCAATGTAAGTGACGAGGTTGTAAGTGAAATTTACGATTGTGTAGAAAGTAGAAATTTTGTTTCACTTAACAATATTCTTGATAAAATTGGTAAATCTGATGTGACAGACTGTATCCGTAATCTTCCAAGATTTTTCGGTGGTGTTGAAATTATTGAAAAGGCAAAGCAGATTGATTTAGGTGACGAGGGTCAGAAGAGTCTAGATTACTTAAAAGAACTCTATATGCTTTTATGTGAAGCTGGTCTTTCTGATAAAATTGTTATAGATTTAAGTCTTGTAAACAGAACAAATTACTACACAGGCATTATTTTCAAGGGATATCTTCAGGGAAGTGGCATTTCAGTTGTTTCAGGTGGTCGTTATGACAGCCTTGGTGCTGAATTTGGCAGAGATATGCCCTCCACCGGTTTTGGTATTGAAACAGGTGCTCTTGCAACTGTTATGCTTTCAAGAAATGAACTTGATGAAGAAATGACTCCTGAAATAATTGTATTTGGTGAAAAAGAAAATATCGTAAAGGCACTTGAATATTCAAAAAATCTTCGTGCAAATGGTGTTTACTGTGAAAACAGCACATTTGAAACTTACGAAGAAACAAAGGAATATGCAATATCAAAAGGCATTAAGAAGATTTGCATAGTAGGTGAAGATGTAAGGGAGGAAACATTATGAGAAAATTAAGAATTGCCCTTACAAAAGGTCGTCTTGAAAAGAAAAGTGTCGAACTCTTTCAAAAAATGGGAATTGATTGCGACGAACTTATCAACAAAGGCAGACGTTTGATTCTCACAGCAGGCGATTATGAAGTAGTTCTTGCAAAGGCTGCTGATGTAATTACATATGTTGAACATGGTGTGTGTGATATTGGTATTGTTGGTAAGGACACAATCGTTGAAAACGGTAAGAGTTTTTACGAAATGACCGATTTGAATTTAGGTAAATGTGATTTTGCATTGGCTACTCAAAAAGGTGTAGATTTTTACGACGGTTTTAATACAAAACGAATTGCAACAAAATATCCGAATATTACAAAAGCGTATTTTGAAGGCAAAGGAATGGATGTCAAGATTATTAAAATCGAAGGCTCTGTTGAATTAGCGCCACTTTTAAATCTTGCTGACGGTATTGTGGATATTGTTGAAACAGGTACAACCCTTAAGGAAAACGGACTTGAGGTTAAAGAAAAGATTATGCCTGTTTCAGCTCGTGTAATCGTGAATATGGCAAGTATGAAGCTTCGTCGTGAGGAAATCGACAGCTTCCTTGAAAAAATAGAAAAAGTTATCCCAAAGGATTGATAAATATGATTAATACAGTATTTGCAGACGGTAGGGCTGATGAGGCTCTTATCGCACAACTTAAAGAACGTAGTGGTGAGGTTGATAAAAAGGTTACTCTTGCCGTTACAGACATTCTTGAAAATGTAAAGGCAAATGGTGACAGTGCCGTTTTGGAATACACAATTAGATTTGACGGAAAAGCACCTGAAAAAGCAGAAATTTCAAAGGAAGAAATTGACAAGGCAATCGAAAAGTGTGACCCGTTTTTCGTAAAGGCATTGGAAGATGCTGCAGAAAATATCCGTGATTTCCATGCTCGTCAGAAACAACAGAGCTGGCTCACAACAAAGGAAAACGGAGTTATTATGGGACAGCGTGTCCGTGGGCTTGAAAGAGTTGGACTTTATGTACCCGGTGGTACTGCAGCATATCCGTCAAGTGTGCTTATGAATGCCATTCCTGCAAAAATCGCAGGTGTTAAGGAACTCGTTATGGTGACACCACCATCAAAGGATGGTACACCAAACCCTGACATTCTTGCAGCAGCAAAGATTGCAGGTGTTGACAGAGTGTTCTTAATGGGTGGTGCACAGGCTGTTGCAGCATTGGCTTATGGTACAGAAACTGTTCCGAAGGTTGATAAAATAGTAGGTCCCGGAAACATTTTTGTTGCTACAGCAAAGAAACTTCTTTATGGTACAGTTGATATTGATATGGTTGCAGGACCAAGTGAAATTTTAATCGTTGCTGATGAAACAGCTAATCCTAAATTCCTTGCTGCTGACCTTATGAGTCAGGCTGAACACGATGTTTTAGCTTCTGCAATTCTTATTACAACAAGTGCTGAAATAGCAGAGGAAACAAAGAAAGAATTAGCTCGTCAGTGTGCTACTCTTTCAAGAAAAGATATTATCGAGAAATCTCTTAAGGATTATAGTGCAATTATTATCTGCGATACAATGGACAAGGCAGTTGATTTTGCAAACAGACTTGCACCTGAACACCTTGAAATGTGTGTTCAGAATCCAATGGAATATATCGGCAGAATGGATAATGCAGGTAGTGTGTTCCTTGGAAATTACTCACCGGAACCGTTGGGTGACTATTTTGCAGGCCCTAACCACGTTCTTCCGACAAGTGGTACTGCAAGATTTTTCTCACCATTGTCAGTTGACAGCTTTATTAAAAAATCAAGCTTTATTTACTATACAGAAGATGCACTTCGTGAGTGCAAGGATAAGGTTGTTTCTCTTGCAGAAACAGAGGGCTTGACAGCTCACGCAAATTCAATTAAGGTTAGATTTGAGGACTAATAATGTTTCAATTAAATGAAAAAGTAAAAAATTTAACACCATATGAGCCAATCAGCGGTACTTATGAAATCCGTCTTGATGCTAACGAGTCATTCCTTACATTTCCTGAAGAAATTGAGAATGAAATGGTCGAAGCACTTAAAAACAGTGCATTGAATCGTTATCCTGACCCAATGGCAACAAAACTCGTAAAAGGCTTTGCAGATTATTTTAATGTGGATGCTGATTGTGTAACTGCAGGAAACGGCTCTGACGAAATCATTTCAGTTATAATGAATGCGTTTTTGCAAAAGGGTGATAAGATATTGAATCTTGAACCTGATTTTTCAATGTATCGTTTCTATGCTGAAATTGCAGAATGTGAAAGTGTTAAATATCAGAAAGATGAAAACCTTGATGTTAATATTGATAATGTAATCAGCCTTGCAAATAAGGAAAAAGTGAGAATTGTAATCTTCTCAAATCCTTGCAACCCAACATCAAGAATTGTCACAAAAGATGATGTGAGAAAACTTATCAATAGTGTTGATTCACTTGTTGTCCTTGACGAAGCATATATGGATTTTGCAGAGGATGAAAGTCTTTTAGGTGAATTTGGAAGTTACGATAACCTTATTATTTTAAAGACTTGTTCAAAAGCACTTGGCTCTGCTGCACTTCGTCTTGGTTTTGCAGTTGCAAACAAGACTCTTACAAATGTTATCAGAGCAGTAAAATCACCGTACAATGTGAATTCAGTTTCACAAGCCCTTGGTGAAGTCCTTTTCTCACATCCCGATTATATTGACAATTGCATTGAAACAGTTGTAAACTCAAGAAAAGAACTTTATGCAGAGTTGACAAAGATAAATAGTGACAAAATCGAAAAGATTTATGAAACACATACAAACTTTGTGTTTATGAAAGTTAAAAATGCAAAAGAAGTATTCAATAAAATGAAAGATAACAGCATTATTATCCGTAATATGGGTGATTACCTGAGAATTACTGCAGGTACAGAATACGAAAACGCAAAAATGCTTGAAACTTTCAAAAAGGTGTTGGAGGAAGTATAATGAGAACTGCAACAATTAACAGAAAAACAAAGGAAACAGACATTAATTTAACTCTTTGTCTTGATGGCGGAGAAATAAAAATTGATACAGGTGTCGGTTTCTTTGACCACATGCTTACTGCATTTGCAACTCATGCCGGTTATGGCTTGACAGTTACTTGCAAGGGTGACATTGAAGTTGATTGTCACCATACTGTTGAGGATATTGGGATTGTAATCGGTCAGGCACTTTTCGAGTGTCTTGGAGATAAATCAAACCTTGTCCGTTACGGTAGCTTCTTTGTACCAATGGATGAGGCACTCGGTTTCTGTGCAGTTGACATCTGCAATCGTGCATATACAGTTTTTGAAGCAAATTTTCCACAGGAAAAATGTGGTGACTTTGACACTTGTATGTGTGTTGAGTTTTTCCGTGCAGTTGCAGATAATGCAAAGATAACACTTCATCTTCGTGCACCTTACGGTGATAATTCTCACCATATTGCCGAGGCAATTTTCAAAGCATTTGGCCATGCAATGAGTATTGCTACTGAAAAAACAGATAAAACACTTTCAACAAAGGGGACTCTTTGAGAATGATAATTTTTCCTGCGATAGATATAAAAGATAAAGAATGTGTCCGCCTTTATAAAGGGGACTTTGCAACTGCCGGTAAGGTAGCAGACAGTTATATGGAAACTGCTTCGAATTTTAAGAAAGCAGGTGCAGAGTGGATACACATGGTTGACCTTAACGGTGCACTTGACGGTGTCCGTATAAATAGTGATATTTTCCTTGATGTTGCAAAAAACAGCGGGCTTAAAGTTGAAGTCGGCGGCGGAATCCGTACAATGAAAGATGTGGATTTCTATATTCAGAATGGAATTGAACGAGTAATTATTGGTTCTGCTGCACTTAAAAATCCACAGCTTGTAAAAGAGGCTTGTAAGGAATTTGGTGACAGAATTGCAGTTGGTATTGACGCCAAAAATGAAATGGTTGCTACTGAAGGCTGGACAGAAAAAAGTGACACACACTATATCGACCTTGCAAAAAGAATGGAAGAATTTGGTGTAAAGTATATTATCTTTACAGATATTGACTGTGACGGTATGCTTTCAGGCCCGAATCTCGAACAACTCATAAAACTTAATGAAGCAGTTTCCTGCAACATTACTGCAAGTGGCGGTATTAAGGATTTAAGTAACATTATTGACCTTAAAAATGCAAATATGTATGGTGCTATTTGTGGCAGAAGTATTTACAGTGGCACATTAAATCTTGTAGATGCTATCAAGGAGGCAAAATAATGAACCTTGATAAATATTTTGTGAAATCAGAATTGATTCCTGCAATAATTCAGGAAGAAAGTACAGGCGAAATCCTGATGCTTGCTTATATGAATAAGGAATCAATGACAAAAACTCTTGAAACAGGTTACACCTGGTTCTGGAGTCGTTCCCGTCAGGAACTCTGGAACAAAGGCGCAACATCAGGTCATTTGCAGAAAGTGGTTTCTATCCACGGTGACTGCGATGACGATACATTATTAGTAAAAGTTGAGCAGACAGGTCCTGCTTGTCATACGGGCAGTAAGTCATGTTTCTTTAATAAAATCAAATAGGTGATAAAAATGAATGATACATTAGTAAATCTTTACGAAACAATACTTGAAAGAAAAGCAAATAAACAGGAAGGCTCATATACTTGCTATCTTTTTGAAAAAGGACTTGATAAAATCCTTAAAAAAGTTGGTGAGGAATGTTCCGAAACAATTATTGCTGCAAAAAACGGAAACAAGGAAGAAACAGTTGGTGAAATCAGCGACCTTATTTTCCATCTTTTTGTTATGATGGCAAACGAAGGTATTGCTGTGGAAGATGTTATGGCAGAACTTGACAAGCGTAGCAACAAAACAGGAAATTTAAAGGTATTCCATCAGGTTGACAAGAATACATAAAATTTGGTCTGTTTTTTCTGTAATTTATTAGGATGAGAGGGTAAGAAAATGAAAGTTTTAGGTATAATTTTAGCACTACTTGGCATTTTTATAGTTGTAACACTTATTCGTGCAATTTTCTTTAAGGAGAGAAAGACAGAAACAGAAAAGCTTGCTCCTGAAATGATTGATATGGAAAAATATTGTCGTGATTTAAGTGATGCAATTAAAATCAAGACGATTTCTAACTATGACAGAGAGCTTGTAGATTGGGCAGAGTTTGATAAATTCCATGCATTTCTGGAAGAACGTTTTCCACTTGTACACAGAAATATGACAAGGACAAAGGTTGCGGATGCAAGTCTTGTTTACAAATGGGAAGGAACAGACCCAAGTCTTGACGGTATCGCAATGCTTGCCCATCAGGATGTTGTGCCTATAACTGCAGGTACAGAACAGGATTGGACACACGAACCATTCAGTGGATATAACGATGGTGAATTTATCTGGGGCAGAGGGGCTATGGATATGAAAAATCACCTTATTGCTGTTATGGAATGTATGGAAGAACTTCTCAATGAAGGTTTCCAACCAAAACGAACTGTATATATCTGCCTTGGCCATAATGAAGAAGTTGTTGCAGCACCTGACAATGGTGCAAAGCAGATTGCAGCATATCTCAAGGAACAAGGTGTTCATCTTGAAGCTGTTCTTGACGAAGGCGGAGCAATCCTTCCTGTAAAACTTGGTAAACTTCTTGACATAAACCTTACAGGTGTTGGTATTGCAGAAAAAGGTAGTGTAAACTATAAAGTAAGTGTAAATGCAAAGGGTGGACATTCATCACAACCACCAAAGCATACTGCAGTCGGTAAACTTGCAGATGTTATTAAGGACATTGAAAATAATCAGTTCAAAGCAACAATGCCGGATTATCTTAAACAGCTTATTAAGAGAGTAGGTATGAACGCAGGTTATCCATTGAGAGTTGTTCTTGTTAATGCTCCGATTTTACAACCTATAATTCTTGCAATTGCAAAGCAGATTCCTGCTGCAGCATCTCTTATCCGTACTTGTACTGCAGTTACAATGGCAGAGGGTAGTCCACAGTTTAATGTTCTTCCTCAGAAAGCATCAGTTACAGTTAATTTCCGTACAATGCCTGGTGTATCAATCGCTGATGTTGAAAAGCATATCCGTGATAGCGTAAGAAATAAGGATATTGATGTTGAATTCCTTGTTGGCAAAGAGTCATCACAGGTTTCACCAACAGACTCAAAGGCATTCCAGACAATTAAGGAATTAGCAGAAGCACAGAACAGCAAAAATCTTGTTACACCATTCCTTGTAATGGGTGGTACAGATGCTTATAACTATGAACCTGTTTGTGAAAACATTTACAGATTTGCTCCATTCGTTGCAGACACAAAACTTCTTCTTTGCACTCACGGAACAAACGAAAAAATTCCGATTGCTTGTTGTGAAGATGCAATTGCATTCTTCAAGAGATATGTTCGAAAAATGACACAAGAATAAATAAAAACTGTCTGACTAAGCACAGACCAAAAGAGAAAAATGGCGTTTTATCAACGGTGTGTTGATTTAAACGCCATTTTTTTATGCAGATATATATAATAATTGAACACAGTGTATTATATTTGGCAAAAGAAAAAGTACACAATGTCCAATATTTATTTTTTTGCTGACTTTGGTTGACATTTGTAAAAATATAATCTATACTGTTCATAATAATGTATAATGGAGAATTATGATGTTTATTAAGTTTTCTGCACCTTGCCTTTTAGGTTTAGAAGGCTTGGTAGCACAAGAATTGCGTGAAATGGACGCTTTAAATGTTGAAGCAAATAATGGCAGAGTTGATTTTGAAGGTGACGAAAATATCCTTGCTCGTGCAAATATTTGTTCAAGATACAGCGAAAGAATATTGATTCGTATTGGCGAATTTAGGGCAGTAACATTTGAGCAGCTTTTTCAGGGAGTAAAAAAGCTTCCTTGGGAAGAGTGGATTGGCAAGTTGGATGCTTTCCCTGTAAAAGGATATTCCCTTAATTCAAAACTTTTTTCCGTAAGTGATTGTCAGGCAATTATCAAAAAAGCAGTTGTTGAAAGATTAAAGGAAAAATACAGAATTTCCTGGTTTGATGAAACAGGTCCGATTCATCAGATTCAGTTTTCAATTATGAAGGATGTTGTGACAGTATTTATTGATACTTCAGGTGTGGGACTTCACAAGCGTGGTTACAGACCGGTTGCAAACACAGCACCAATCAAAGAAACTCTTGCAGCTGCTATGGCAGAACTTGCAAGACTCCGTCACTATCATACTCTTTATGATGTGACTTGCGGTTCAGGTACAATTCTTATTGAGGGTGCAATGAAAGCACTCAATATTGCACCGGGACTTAAACGCTCATTTATCTCAGAGAGATTTGAAAATATAGACTCATCAGTCTGGCAACAGGAAAGAATGAGAGCTACTGATTTGGTTATTCAGGATGCTGATTTTATGGCATACGGCTCTGACATTGATTTTCATGCACTCGAAATTGCTCGTGAGAATGCAAGACGAGCAGGTGTTGGAATGAAAATCGACCTTTCTAAAAAAGATTTGAAAGATTTTAAGCCAAAAAGTGAAAAAGGAACAGTTATCTGTAATCCACCTTACGGTGAAAGAATGCTCGATATTAAGGCTGCTGAAGAAATTTACAGAACAATGGGTAAAATCTTTACTCCTGAACGTGGCTGGGCATACTATATTATCAGTCCCGATGAGGAATTTGAAAAATGCTTTGGAAGAAAAGCAGATAAAAGACGTAAACTATATAATGGCATGATTAAATGTCAGCTATATATGTATTACAAGTAATTCAGTGGGACAGAGAATTACAAGTGAAAAATAGGAGAATGATATGAAACATATTTTTATCATCAACCCAAAGTCCGGTAAGGGACGAAAAGCAAAAATGTTCGCTGCGTCAGCGGAAGCTTATTTAAAAAATAATAATTTAGATGGCTATGTTTACAGAACACAAGGTCCTCGTGACGGTATGAAGCATGTTGAAGAGGTGGCAAAAAAAGGTGAACCTGTTCGTTTTTATTCTTGCGGTGGCGATGGTTGTCTTTATGAAGTAGTTAACGGATGTTATAAGTATCCTAACTGCGAGATTGCAAATATTCCTTTAGGTTCAGGCAACGACTTTAACCGTCTTTTTGGCAGAAACAAGAATATTGATGACCATGTAAATGGCGTACCGGTTAAACTTGACCTTATTGAAACTTTAAATGGTGAAGTTTCAATCAACGAATGTGCAATGGGTGTTGACTCTGAAGTTTGTGCTATGCAGTCAGATTTCAAAAAACTTCCTTTTGTAAGTGGTGAGGTGGCATATACTCTTGCTGCAATCAAAGCCGTTTTGGCAGGAAAATATACAAATCGTTTCAAAATTTCAATTGACGGAAAGCTTTATGATGAGGACGATTATCTTTTCTGCTATATCGGTAATTCGCGTTGGTACGGTGGCGGATATATGGCTGCACCTACTGCTATGCCTAATGATGGTTTAATTGACTGTGTTATGGTTAAGTTCCCTAAAGAACTTATCGGAAAGAGCCCTGTTTCTTTGATTCCGCTTCTTGGCAGATACAAGAAAGGTGAACATGTAGAATGGGATTTTACAAAGGTTGTTCAGTGTAAACACGTAAAGGTAGAAAGTGCAACACCTGCAGCAGTTAATGTTGATGGTGAATGTGCTTATGTTACAGAAAGAGAATTCAAGATGCTTGAAGGTGCTGTTACATTTGTCGTGCATCGTGGTTCTCCATTCCTTGATTTAATAAAATAATGCAGGGCGGTGGATAGGTTTTATCCACCGTTATTATTTAAAGGACGATGTTTATGTTTAACTTCTTTGCAAAAGAAAATCAAAGACAAAATGATAGATATTTAATTTCCGGAACAGATTTTAATCACATAAAAAATGTTCTGCGAATGGTTGTGGGAGATACTTTTCTTGTAAGCGAAAATGGTATCAGCAACCTTTGTGAGATTGAAAACTTTGAAAGTGATTTTGTTGTGGCAAAAATAATCGAAGAAAACTATAATGACACAAACCTTCCAATTAAAATTCACCTTTTTCAGGGACTTCCCAAAGGTGATAAAATGGAATTGATTATCCAGAAAGCAGTTGAATTGGGTGTTGAAAGCATCATTCCTGTTGAAATGAGCCGGTGTGTTGTAAAAATTGACGATAAAAAGAAAAAGAGTAAGCAACAGCGTTGGCAGGCAATTTCTGAAAGTGCTGCAAAACAGAGTAAACGAAATACAATTCCTGAAATTGAAGAAATACTTACATATAAACAAGCAATGGCAAGAGCAAAAGAAATGGACTTGTTTTTAGTGCCGTATGAAAGCAAAAATGGTATGGAAGACACTAAAAATGCATTGTCACAGCTTAAAGGCGGTATGTCAGTAGGCATTTTAATTGGTCCTGAAGGCGGATTTGACGAAAAAGAAGTCCAACTTGCTATGGAAAATGGTGGAATGGTAGTTTCTCTCGGAAAACGAATTCTTCGTACTGAAACTGCTGCAATAACATCAGTATCAATGTGTATGTTATATGCTGAAATGAATTTGAGTGATAAAGAATGAAACAATTACCTGTTGAATTTCAAGAAAGAATGAAAACTCTTTTGGGTGATGAATATGAAGATTTTTTGAAATCTTATGACGAAAAGCCTGTAAGAGCATTTCGTGTAAATACAGATAAAATTTCTTTTACTGATTTTGAAAAACTGAATATATTTTCAAATGAAAAGATTCCTTATGTGGAAAATGGTTTCTATTTTGACTATGACGGAATTGGGAATCATCCTTATCATCATGCAGGAATGTTCTATATTCAGGAGCCTGCTGCTATGGTGCCTGTTGAAAGTATTTATATCCATCCTGACTGGAAAGTTCTCGATTTGTGTGCAGCCCCTGGTGGTAAAAGCAGTCAGATTAAGAATAAATTAGGCGAAAACGGAGTTCTGGTGTCCAATGAAATTGTTCCGTCAAGATGCAAAATCTTAACAGGCAATATGGAACGAATGGGTTTTAAAAATGTGGTTACAACTTGTATGCATCCACAGAAGTTATCGAAAGAATTTCCCGAAACATTTGATATGATTATGGTTGACGCACCTTGTTCAGGTGAAGGAATGTTCCGTAAGGAAGAAATTGCAATTAATGAGTGGTCACCTGAAAATGTAAAAATGTGTGCAGAAAGACAAGCAGAAATTCTCGATTGTGCTGTGAAGATGCTTAAGCAAGGTGGTTATATTGTCTATTCTACCTGCACATTTTCTCTTGAAGAAAATGAAATGACAGTTGATTCATTTTTACAACGTTATCCTGAATTTGTAATTTATCCTGCAAGTGAAAAAGTAATAGAAAATACTGCTGACGGAATAAAATTTGATGGTTGTCAATGTGAAAATATCAATTATACCCGTCGTTGTTATCCTCATAAGACAAAAGGTGAAGGTCAGTTTGTAGCAGTTTTAAAGCACAACGAGTGCAATAAAGAGTATTTTTCTGTTTCATTCGGCAAAGAAAAGCATGATAAAGTTCTTGTAGATTTCCTCAACGATACACTTGTTAAGTATGACGAAAGAAATGTTCAGATTTATAACGGAAATCCTGTTTATTTCACACCTGATTTCCCGATAAGAAAAGGAACAGCATTTTCTTGTGGCGTGACAATAGGTGAAATCCGTAAAAACTATGTTCAGCCACATCATCAGTTTTTTATGGCAATGGGTACGGAATTTAAGAGAAAAATCAACTTGACAGCCGATAGTGACGAAATTAAAAAATACCTTCATGGAGAAGAATTTGATACAGACTGTGAAAACGGTTGGGCAGTAGTCCTTGTTGACGGTTGTACCGTCGGTGGCGTAAAAGTTTCCAACGGCAGAGCAAAAAACCATTATCCAAAAGGATTAAGAACGAAATGAACAATTAGACTATGGCTTCTCATTGAGGAGAAGCTGTCACGGAGTGACTGATGAGGTGTAGGCTGCAATAGCACCCGACTAATTTATTCCACCTCATCTGTCTTTTACTTCGAAAAAGCCACCTTCCCCTCAAGGGGAAGGCAAAATTCGTCCCCTACAATTATTTTGCACTTTGCGCTTTGCATTATGCATTATTAATATCCTTGACAAACAATTCAAATCTTTGTATAATAACCCTTGCAAATTTAATATGCTACTATGGCTCAGGAGGCAGAGCACTTCCTTGGTAAGGAAGAGGTCACCGGTTCGAATCCGGTTAGTAGCTCCAAAAATCGACAATCTTCGACAGGTGGGTTGTCGATTTTTACTTATTACTTCTTCACTATTCACTCCTCACTAAAAAAATGCGACGTGGTCGGGACAATTGTATCCGATTTATCGACTTGCAACAAATCATTGCGTGACTTTTTTATATGATTATGTAATAATAGGGATGTAAGGAGGCGATATGAATGTCTAAAGTTTCAAAAAATCTCAAAAGAATCAGAACAGAGAAAAAGCTTACACAAGATGCCTTGGCAGAAAAGCTCCATGTTACTCGGCAGGCTATTTCAAACTGGGAGAACGATAAAACCAAACCGGATATAGAGTCCCTTGAGATGCTGGCAGAGGTTCTCGAGGTTGATATTGAAGAATTGATTTACGGAGAGAAAAAGGCTGTCATTATTTCACAGGACAAAACAAAACAGAAAAACCGTATAAAAATTACTCTTGCTGTGGTCGGTTCAATTTTTGTGGCATCGGGTCTTGCAATTCTGTTTTTTGGGTTTTGGCAGGAATTCAGTTTATCTTTACAGACAGCATTTTCAGTAATTCCTATGATTGCAGGTCAGGGCTTTGCCTTATTTACATATTTAAAGAAAAAGAACAGTCCGAGTTGGCATGAGTGTGCAGGAATTATCTGGACAATTGGTACAGTTGCAACAATAGCACTTGTGGACGGTATTCATAACATCAGTTGGTCATATACAGATTACCTTGTGATTGATTCTGTACTTTTGATTCCAATACTATTTATTTTTGGTTCTGTAGTACCACTTGCTTTTTACTACTATATGTCAGTTCATATTGCAACTGTCGGTAATTGGCAGAATTTAATCTTTTCATTACTGCTTTTTGCAGTAGGAATTTTGTACACATATTATCTTTCACGCGATAAGGACGATGCAAAGGGAAAAATTGCACAATGGATTACAATGGTTGCATCAATTCCACAAATTGTGGTGATGATTTACGCAGGCTTCAGAACAGAACTTTTATCAGGTTCATTATCCGTTCTCTTTGCAGGATTACTCTCATTCTTCCTTTGTGTATATATTGTATCAATGGACAATACGGTTGACACATCACCATACAAACCGATTTCAGCAATAGGCATTTGCGGAACGATGTTGGCTCTTTCATTGGGTACAATGTTTGATGCACCAAGTATGATAGGTGATGATTTAATCGGTTTTGTTATTTCAATTGTTCTTTATATAGCAGTGCCATTGATTGTGGTAGTGGTAAAACGAGAAAATTTTGAAGATGAGCCATTTAAAATTGCAAAAATTGTGATTCCGTTCATTATGATTGTTCCGGCATTTGTATATGCAATTCTTGAAAACGCAATTGTAAATCATCAAATTCTGAATAACGTTGTGTTCTATATTGCATCAGCATTAACAATGGCTTTTGGCGGAATGCTCGTTTATCAGGGTGTAAAGGAAATAATAATATTGACTATCAATTTAGGTCTTTTAACTGTATTTGCACAGCTGTTGGGAATTTATTCATACAATGGAGACAACAATATATTTATCTTTGGTGGATTGCTTGTTGTTTTCGGTGCATCAATTATCTTCGTTAACTGGAAGATGCTTTCTATTAAAAAATCACGACAGGAACAGTTGAACGGAGGTGGCACAGATGCTTAAAAAACTTGTGCTTCCCGTACTGATTATTTCTATTGTTGTCCAGTTGCTTGTGCCGGTGGGAATGATTGCCTATGGTAATAAAGCAGAAGAAAACTTGCAGAAATACGGAAAAGAATTCAAATTTCCTGCACAAGTTTATAGTGTTGAAAACGGTAATGTGAATTTCAGTATAAAAGAATCGGCTGTTTTTTACGGTAACGACAGATATGGGATAATTAAAGAGACTTCAGGTTATGCATATTTTGATGAAACAACCTCGACAAAACCAAAGGGAACGGATTATATCCGATTGAATGAGGAAAACAGAAAAGAAATTGATACATTTTCTGTTGAATGTAAATACTCTTATCGTAATATTACAGAAAAATCAGCATATCTTGTTGTAAAGGTTTATAACGGTGATATTGAAGTTATGGATTTGTATATGGATGATATTCCGGCACAAGAATGGGTAAATACAAATCTATAAAAAATATTATTAAGAAATTGAATTAAAATAATAATTGACAGGAGTAGGGAAACTTACTCCTGCTTTTACGCATAAAACTATGAATATTCACATAAATATTGCATAAAAATGCACTCAATGTTGTTTTTGAGGTAAATTTTTGCATAAATGCTTGATTTTTACGGAAAAGGAATATATAATCTAACTGCAATTTAAATAATTTACAAAAGGAGTAGATTAAAAATGAAAAAATCAGTTAAAATTCTTTCAGTTATTCTTGCTCTTGTTATCGTAATCGGTTGCTTCGCAGCTTGTGGCGGTAATGAGAAGCCAGAAGAAAAAACAACTCTTGTAATGGCAACAAATGCAGAATTCCCTCCATATGAATACTATGAAGGTGATGTAATTGTTGGTATTGATGTTGAGGTTGCAGCTCTTATTGCTGAAAAGCTTGGTATGGAACTTAAAATTGAGGATGTGGCTTTCGACTCAATCATTCCTGGTGTTCAGGCTGGTAAATATGATATGGGTATGGCTGGTATGACAGTTACAGAAGACAGACTTAAGGATGTTAACTTCTCAGATTCATATGCAACTGGTGTTCAGGTTGTTATCGTTAAAGATGGTGGTTCAATTAAGTCGCTTGACGATATCGCAGGCAAGAAGATTGGTGTTCAGACATCAACAACAGGTGACATTTATGCATCAGACGAATTTGGTGAAGAAAATGTTACTAAGTATGAAAATGGTGCTCTTGCAGTTGAAGCTCTTAAGAATGACAAGGTAGATTGTGTTATTATTGACAATCAGCCAGCAAAATCTTATGTAGCAGCAAACGAAGGCCTTGTAATTCTTGAAACAGAATATGCAGTTGAAGATTATGCTATTTGTTTCGCAAAGGAAAACACAGAACTTCAGGAAAAGGTTAACACAGCTCTCAAGGAGCTTATTGCTGATGGTTCTGTTCAGAAGGTTATCGATAAGTACATTCCTGCTGAATAATTCATATTAAATTTGATTTTAGGGCGGTCTAATCTCCGCCCTAATTTTTACGTAAGAAAGGAGAAGTGAAACCGAATGGCTTGGCTTACAGAGCTTATTGCTGATATTCAGTTTGTCTTTTTTGAAAAAGACCGATATATGCAGTTAATAAATGGTTTGCTTAACACATTAAAGATTACTGCAGGTGCACTTATAATCGGTGTGATTATCGGTATAATTATTGCTGCGATTCGTACTTCTTTTGATAAAAACAGAGAGTCAATGAAACTGCGTGGTGGAATTGGATATTATATTCTCGCAGTGCTCAACGGAATCTGTAAGGTTTATTTGACTATCGTAAGAGGGACACCTGTTGTTGTTCAGCTTATGATTTCATATTTTGTTATTTTTGCATCATCTGATGATGGTGTTATGGTTGGTATCATTGCATTTGGTTTTAACTCAGGTGCTTATGTTGCTGAAATTTTCCGTGCAGGTATTATGTCTATCGACCACGGTCAGTTTGAAGCAGGCAGAAGTCTTGGTTTCAACTATTTTCAGACAATGCGATTTATCATTATCCCACAGATGTTCAAGGCTGTTCTTCCAACACTTTGCAACGAGTTTATTGCACTCTTAAAAGAAACTTCAGTTGCGGGTTATGTTGGTGTTATTGACCTTACAAAAGCAGGTAATGTGATTGCGGGTAGAACATTCATCTACTTTATACCACTTATAACTGTTGCGATTATTTATCTTGTAATGGTTATGATTCTTTCATGGCTTGTAAGTATCCTTGAAAGGAGGTTGCGTAAGAGTGACAGATAACAAAGTTCTCATTAAAGTTGAAAATCTTAAAAAGCATTACACAGGTGGTTCTGTTAAGGCACTTGACGGAATTGACTGTGAAATAAAAAAAGGTGAGGTTGTTGTTATTGTAGGACCATCAGGTTCAGGCAAATCAACATTCTTACGTTCACTTAATCTTCTTGAAATTCCAACATCAGGTAAAATCTATTTTGACGGAACTGATATTACAGACAAAAAGACTAATATCAACACTCATAGACAGAGAATGGGTATGGTGTTCCAGCACTTTAATCTTTTTCCAAATATGAATGTGCTTAAAAATATGACAAAAGCACCTATGACTCTTCTGAAAAAATCAAAGGAAGAGTCAGAAAGCAAAGCTCTTGAACTTCTTGACAGAGTTGGACTTAAAGACAGAGCAGATGCTTATCCAAGTCAGCTTTCAGGTGGACAGAAACAGCGTGTAGCTATTGTCCGTGCTCTTTGTATGGAGCCTGAGGTAATGCTTTTCGATGAGCCTACTTCAGCTCTCGACCCTGAAATGGTTGGTGAAGTTCTTGATGTTATGAAAAATCTTGCTCGTGAAGGTATGACAATGGTTGTTGTTACCCACGAAATGGGATTTGCTCGTGAAGTCGCTACAAGAGTAATATTTATGGATGAAGGCAGAATTATTGAAGAAAACACACCAAATGAATTTTTCGATAATCCACAGAATCCAAGACTTAAAGATTTCTTGTCAAAAGTTTTATAATGTATAAAATAAAGTCACCTTGGTAAAATATTACCGAGGTGATTTTTATGAATAATATGAATTTAGATGTGAAAACATACTTTGATTCTTTACCTGTTTCAATCAGGTCAGCAATCGTGGAATCAGGTGCAAAGTTTGACACGGTTGAACAACTTAAAGTCCTTGTTGCAGCATATACAGGACAGGCAAACAGTTAAAATTACAGGGGACGATATGTGAAATCGTCCCCTTGTTCACTAATCTATCTTACTCCATCTGTCTTTAAGGTAATATGCTAAAGATTTTGGTTGACGATTTCGGGTGAAGACACCTTTCTTGTTACCCCCAACACGCATAAGACCCTGAATTGTATCAAAGTCAGCAAAATTCCATACGTGTTCACCAATAATATTCGGATACTTATCAAGAACAGCATTAATTGATTTGAAGAATTCTATCTGATATTCTTCGCTGAACATATCTGCATTGATATTATGAATTCCCGATACTGCATCAGCACCATATTCAGTAATGATAACAGGCTTATTGAAATGTTCCCAATATTTCATTTCATTGTCCATGGCCTTAGCAGCTGATGGTAAATCACCACCAAAAATGTACCATCCGTAATAACGATTAATACATATTACATCCATAAATGGTGCAACTAAATCTTTTTTATAGTCATTATTACAGCAAACAACTGTAACAGGACGATTTTCAGGGTCGCATTTGTGAGCAAGATTGTAAAGTGGTTCAAAATATTCTAAAGCACTTTCAGCCCTTGCCTCTGTATCCGGTTCATTTGCTAAAGACCACATAACAACACAAGGATGATTTTTATCCCTTGCAATCATTTCCTTGATAACATCTTTGTGATGCTCGTGTGTTCTGCAGTATTCCTTGTACCAATCTTTGTCTGCATGAGGGAAATTAAGCCCCACAGCAGGAGTTTCATCAATAACAACGATTCCTTCACGGTCACAAAGGTCAAGCATTTCTTCTGAATATGGATAATGTGATGTTCTGAATGAGTTAGCATTTATCCAGTTCATAAGTGAAAGGTCACGGACATTCAGAGCATTGTCAAAACCTCTTCCGTGAACATCGGAATCTTCATGCTTACCGAAACCTTTAAAATAGAATGGTTTGGAATTTATAAGGAACTTGTTATCTTTAATCTCGACTGTACGGATACCGAATTTTTGAGAATATTCGTCCTCATCACAAACCACTTTTGCAGTATAAAGATATGCTTTACCCGGATTCCAGAGTTTTGCATCTTTGATTTGGATTTCTCCACAATTACCTTTTTCACACGCAACAATATTGTTTAATTCGTCAAAAATAGTTATATCTGCAACAGCATCACAATCAATCAAATAAGACATTACAGCATTACCATTATTTATGCTTTTTGTTGTGATGGTAATATCTTTTATGTAATTGTTTTTTGGTGTTGTGTAAATTTTGACAGGACGATGAATTCCTGCATAATTAAAGAAGTCAAAATTAGGATAGTTCTGTGGCGGAATATCTACCTGACGAACACTTTCGTAATCAGGTAAACCACTACCGAACATAGATTGACGACTCTCATTTCCGATAGGTAAAGTAGAAAAATCAAGTCTGTTGTCAACTGCAACACACAAAAGATTAGTATTCTTTACCTTGTCTGTGATTTCTGTTTCAAATGGTAAAAAGCCACCGATATGTTCGCAGATGTTTTCACCATTGAGATATACAACAGCCTTGTGGGTGACACTGCCGAAACGAAGTACAATTCTTTCATTCTGCATAGATTTAGGAATACTGAATTCAGTTTGGTAGTAAACCCAACCGTAATGGTTGCGATGACTTTTATCTGCTTTCTGGTCGTTGTATGAAGCAGGTACAGCCATTGTTTCGTAATCAGTAAAAGGTACTGTCAGGGATTTTTCGTCCAAATCTGTATTTCCTGAATTGAATTTCCATACACCACAAAGGTCTAACAGATATCTTGAACTATTAAGTTGTGGAAGTAACATAGTAGCACCTCAAAACAATATTTATTAGAAAAATAGTATTACTATTTAAGTCTTTTGTCAAATAAATAGTATAAAAAACAGCAAAAACAAGCATTTTTTGCTATACATATTATATATAGGAAAATTTTAAACGAAAAAAGGCACGAATTTTAGTATGCTTTTTGATGAGAAACACAAGATATTGTGCTTGAGATTATGCTAAAAATTTTTCTGCGTTTTTAACAAACTTTTTTTGAAAAAGTTATTGCATTTTCACAAATTATATGTTAGAATATCAAAGCACGCGTGGGAATGGGTGTAGTCTGCCTGTTCATAAGAAGTGTGCGATATGCGTTGAAGCGGTAGGTGGCTGCACGTTGATGCAGGGAATTACCGTGGAGTATGTCTGATTTTAAATCGGGCGACCAATAATGCTTTTAAAACCTTCTGGCATAACCCAACTATGCCATAACGGTACTTGCAGGAGCATTCTGCGCTATTTTACGCCGTCCGAAAAATCAGAGCCGATTTTTCGGTTTTTAAAACGGAAGGGTGGAAACACCCGGATGAGTTGCAAGTAAAATAACGTGCCCAGTAATTTAGGAGGAAACAAAATGGCAGCAACAAAAGGTAAGAAAATCAGAATCAGACTTAAGGGTTATGACCATGACCTTGTAGACAAGGCAGCAGAAAAGATTGTTGAGACTGCAAAGCGTACAGGCGCTCAGGTTTCAGGTCCTGTTCCACTTCCTACAGAAAAGGAAATCGTTACAATCCTTCGTGCAGTTCATAAGTATAAGGACAGCCGTGAACAGTTTGAGCAGAGAACACACAAAAGGCTTATCGACATTTTAAGACCCTCAAACAAAACAGTTGAGGCTCTTACAAGTCTTGAGCTTCCTGCCGGTGTTGACATCGAGATTAAACTCTAATATTTAATCTTTAAGAACAAGACACCGAGCAAGGTCAAGTCGGGGATTCCCGACCAATAACCAAAGGAGGAAATAAAAAATGAAAAAAGGTCTTATCGGTAAAAAAATCGGTATGACACAGCTTTTCGACGAAAACGGAAAAGTAATTCCTGTTACAGTTGTTGAAGCTGGTCCATGCACAGTAGTGCAGAAGAAGACAATCGAGAACGATGGCTATGCAGCAGTTCAGGTTGGTTTCGGCGACGTTAAGGTTACTAAAGTGAATAAGCCAATGGCTGGTCACTTCAAGAAGGCTGACGTTGCTCCAAAGAAGGTGCTCAAGGAATTCAGACTTGAGGACACAGAATCAGTAAACGTAGGTGACATCCTCAAGGCTGACATCTTCGCAGTAGGCGACAGAGTTGACGTTGTAGGAACAAGCAAAGGTAAGGGTACAGCAGGTGTAATTAAGCGTTGGAATTTTGCTCGTCTTAAGGAATCTCACGGTACAGGCCCTGTTCACCGTCACGGTGGTTCACTCGGCGTTATCGACCCAGCTCGTATCTTTAAAGGAAAGAAGATGGCTGGTCATCTCGGTGCTGAAAAGGTTACAGTTCAGAACCTTGACATTGTTAAGGTAGACGTAGAAAACAACCTTATCGCTATTAAGGGCGCTATTCCAGGTCCTAAGAACGGTATCGTTGTTATCGCAGACTCAGTTAAATCAAAGTAAGAGAGGAGAGTTAGGAAATGGCTAAATTAGCAGTAGTAGATACAAAGGGCAAGAAAGTTTCTGATATCGAGCTCAACGACAGCATTTTCGCTATCGAGCCAAACACATCAGCAATGCACCTTGTAGTAGTTAATTACTTGGCACATCAGCGCCAAGGTACACAGTCAACTCTCACTCGTGCAGAGGTGTCTGGTGGCGGTAAGAAACCATGGAGACAGAAGGGTACTGGTAGAGCTCGTCAGGGTTCAACAAGAGCACCTCAGTGGACACATGGTGGTATCACATTTGGTCCTAAGCCACGTGCTTACGGATTCTCAATCAACAAGAAGGTAAGAAGACTTGCTATGAAGTCAGCTCTTTCTTCAAAGGTTGCAGCAGACGAAATGATTGTTCTCGATTCTTTCAACATGGATGCAATCAAGACAAAGGAAGCAGCTAATGTTCTTTCAGCTATCAAGGCTGGCAAGAAAGCTCTTATCGTTCTCCCTGAGAAAAACGACGTAGTTTATAAGAGTGCAAGAAACATCGAAGGTGTTAACGTAACTCTTGTAAACACACTTAATGTTTATGACATTCTTAACTGCGATACAATCGTAGTTCTTAAGGATGCAGTAGCAAAAATTGAGGAGGTTTACGCATAATGAAACTTGCACAGGAAATTATCCTCGCTCCCGTTATTACTGAAGAGTCAATGATGGGTACTGCAGACAAAAAGTACACATTCAAAGTTGCTAAGGATGCAACTAAGGTTGACATTAAAAAGGCTGTTGAAACACTTTTCGGCGTTAAGGTTGAAAAGGTAAACACAATGAACGTTCGTGGTCAGCTCAGACGCTACGGCAGATTTGAGGGCTACAAGGCTTCATGGAAAAAGGCTATCGTAACTTTGACAGCTGAATCAAAGACAATCGAGTTCTTTGACGGAATGATGTAATGATTTTGAGGTCAGGCGGTAAAGTATGGAGTTTCGACATACTCCGCAAAGCTTCCTGACAGGCTTTTGAGCCACTCCAATATTATCAGAATAAACAAAGGAGATGAAAGATATGTCGATTAAAGTCTATAAGCCGACTACAAACGCAAGACGTAACATGTCGGTTACAGATTATTCCGAGCTTTCAAAGGTTGCTCCAGAGAGAAGTCTTCTTGCTCCTCTCAAGAAGCACTCAGGCCGTAACAGCTACGGAAGAATTACAGTTCGTCATCACGGTGGCGGAAACCGCAGAAAGTACCGTATTATCGACTTCAAGAGAGATAAGATGGGCGCTGCAACAGTATTAACACTTGAGTATGACCCAAACCGTTCAGCTCATATTGCACTTGTTCAGTATGAAGACGGTGAAAAGAGATACATTCTCGCTCCTGTTGGCCTCAAAGTAGGCGACGTTGTATCAGCAGGTGCTGACGCTGACATCAAGCCAGGTAACGCACTTCCTCTTACAAACATTCCAACAGGTACATTCGTTCACAACGTTGAACTTTACCCAGGCAGAGGCGGTCAGTTAGCAAGAGCAGCTGGTAATGCAGCACAGCTCATGGCTAAAGAAGGCATCTATGCACTTCTCAGACTTCCTTCAGGTGAACTTCGTAACGTTCCTGCAACATGTATGGCAACAATCGGTACAGTTGGTAACGCTGACCACGAAAATGTTAAAATCGGTAAAGCAGGTCGTACACGTCACATGGGCATCAGACCAACAGTTCGCGGATCTGTTATGAACCCTAACGACCACCCTCACGGTGGTGGTGAAGGTAAGTCACCAATCGGTCGTCCAGGTCCATGCACACCATGGGGTAAACCTGCTCTTGGTCTTAAGACAAGAAGCAAGAAGAAGAGTTCCGACAAGCTTATCGTAAAGCGTCGTAACGCTAAATAATCGGGAAAGGAGCTGTCATTTAAATGAGTAGAAGTACTAAAAAAGGACCTTATGTAGAAGCTAGTCTTATGAAAAAGGTCGAAGCAATGAATGCAAGTGGCGAGAAAATCGCTATCAAGACATGGAGCCGCAGCTCAACAATATTCCCGGATTTTGTTGGTCATACCTTTGCGGTACATGATGGCAGAAAGCATGTTCCTGTATATGTTACAGAAGACATGGTTGGCCATAAATTAGGCGAATTTGCACCTACAAGAACTTACAGAGGTCATGCAGGTTCAAAGACATCAAATAACGGTAAATAAGCGAAAGGAGTGTATTGAATAATGGAAGCAACAGCAAAAGTTACTTTTGTGCGAATTGCACCACGTAAGGTAAAGATTGTTCTTAACCTTATCAGAAACAAGCCTTGTGATGAAGCTATGGCGATTCTTAAATACACACCTAAGGCTGCGTGTGAACCGCT
>JAZNWU010000007.1:0-23439 GCA_045593555.1 Candidatus Fimenecus sp.
GAGATAAATAGGCACTTCAATTCTGCCATTGAAACCACTACCTACATTCATACTTGCCAACACTTCTGCAACACCTTGCTTAATCGTGTCGAGTGGTGCTTCGATGTTTGTCTGTCCTCGTGGTTGGTCATTGACAATAGCCAAAAATGGTTTGCCACCCGGGAGAACTGTACCTTGTGCGAGTTTCGGAATTTTGGGAATATTGAAACCTTTTCCTGCAAGACTTCCGAGACCTTCCCATTCAGGAAGTTTTATCTTGTTAAGTCCTGCAATAAACGAGTTAATCATTGAAATTATTACATTTATTGGTGATTTTATAATTGTAGCAAGACCCTCAACTATATTTTTGAAAACGCTCTTAACACCTTCCCAAGCCTTTTTCCAATTGCCTGTAAATACACCTGCAATAAAATCAACAATTCCTGTAAATGCCCCAATAACACTTGAAGCAACATCTATAATATCGGCAATCCATTGACCTAAAACACCAATAACAAAGTTTGTCACGGTAGTCCAAGCAGGAGATAAGATTTCAAGCAAGAACTTAACAATAGGGTCAATAAATTTGTTATAGATTTCTAATGCTCCATTTATAAGCGACAATATAAAATCTCCAACTTTTTCTACTAAACCACTTAAATGTTCATCCCACAATTCTTTCATCGTTTCTAATAACGGTGTAATTATAGGCTCTAACACATTATCATAAATGCTTTGGAATAAGCCAATTACCTTATCGACAAATTCACCAATATTATCCAATAGTGGTTGTCCGTGTTCATCCCACAACTCGACCAAAATGCCTGTAAAATCTTCCCACGCACTTGTAATGAATTTTACCACAGGGTAAATAGCAGTTGACCATATTGAATTGAAAAGACGGCTTATTCCTTCAATAATAGGTTGTCCCCAAATATTAACCGCACTTGAAAAATCTGTCCACACATTTGTCCAAAGTGTTACAAGATTTTGACCTGCTAACTGCAAATCACTTTGTATGCTCCGCCAAGTCATCAATGTAATTATTCTTACATTATCCCACATTGTTGAAATATAATTGCTTAAAAAATTAAAAGATGTTTGAACAGCACCAACAAAAGCCTGAACAGGTTCACTATTCCATATAGTTTTTAACTTTTCTTCAATTCTTGTAAGTGAATTTTCTAATTCAGTAGTATCCATACCGCCTGCTGATGTTTCCTCAAACGATAAACCACCGCCAATTGTACCCAAATCAGCAAGTCCACCACTTGCACCACTTGTGTTTTCTGCAATATCCTCTGTTATCGTGTTAAGTTCGTCAAACCCTGCAAGGAACTTTTTAGCCTTTTTACCTGCTTTTTCGGTTGCATTACCTAAATCTTCTACACCTTTACTTGCATCCGCTGAATTTACGCCTACATCAGCAATCGCACTCGCCTGTGCTTGTGTGGTTTTTAGTTCTTTGCCTGTGAAGGCTTTATAAATCAACTGTGCAACATTTCGTGCAATTTCAGCCAATTTTGTCATTGCAGTAATAATTGTGTTTACAGTAGGCAATACAAGTGTACCGATAGCAATAAAGGCTTCACCAAGAACACTTTGAAATTGTTTCCAACGCTCTGCAAGTATTCTTGTTTGATTGGCCCAACTGTCGGATGTTCTTGAAAAGTCACCTTGTGCAAGTGCTGTCTGCTGTAAAACAAACTGATAACGCAACATTGTTTTTTCCTGCTGTGTCATTTTGGAAATGTTTTTTGTTATTCCTTGTGACATTGCAAAATTCTGCAAGTTGACTTCCGTCATAACAATACCAAGCTGTTTTAATGTTTCGGTTTCTCCTGTGTAAACTGATTTCAGTATAGTGTCAGCTCTTTCTTGTGATATGTTGTAAAATGAAGCAAGGTCAGCGGTTAAACCTGTCATTGTTATTGCCATATCACTTGCAACATCATCAGCAATGCCCATGCCTTTTGCCATAGCCATATAAGTTGATGCTGTTCGTTTAGCGGTAAGTTCAGATATACCAAAATTCTCAATAGCAGTTTTTGAGAACTGCTCGATTTTGTAACTCATTGAACCGAAAGCCACATCAACCACATTTTGTACTTCCTCAAGGTCGCTTGCTAAATTAATAGCCTCTTTACCGAACTGAACTAAAGCACCTATTCCCATAGCAAGTCCAATAGCTGAACCAAGTTTTACAAATGCGCCTGTTAAAGACTTAACTCCGTTACTCAACGAATTGACACCCTTATTGAATCCACCCGAATCAATTTTAGTGTTTATTCTTATACAACCATCATAATTACCTGACATATCATATCAACTCCTTTCTACCAATTAAAATTAAGCAATTCCTGCTCTTCAGCGGTAAGTCTCACATCATTTTTTGTATTTATCAATGTGTTTCTGCATTTTCTTTTCAGCATCTTTCTTTGCTTGCTCGTGATATTTCACGAGTTCAGGTGCGATAGCCTCAAAGAAGTTAAGAATGAAATAATTACCGTCAACGATTGCAAGAGGTGAACAGTGTTTAAATACTTTTTCACACACATTAGAATCAAAAGCTCTGTCTATTTCTTCATACAAAGCATTTTTAAACGCAGTATATGCATCAATTACGCTTTCACTTACAGGTTCTCCGCTTTCGTCAAGTTCTATATTTTTAAGATTTTTGAGTTTTTCTTGTACTCTTTTACCTATTCCGTTTATCCTTTCTACCAAATCAGGGTCGTTTGGATTGAAATATATAGTTTCTACATCTCCATTATCAAATTCAATAGGAAATGCAACTTTACCTGTGCTTAATTTAATATCCATAATTTTACCTCCGTTAAAAATAAATCATTCTTTTTGCCTTTTTTATGTATTGCTTTTTATTGCATTTCTTTTCTTCAACCGCTGATTCTTTCTTTTATCTTTACCAATAAATGAAAGATATTTTTCTGACATCTCGAATATTCTTCCTGCGGTTGCTTCATCAATTTTTATCAATTCATCAGCGGATAACTCACTTGTAATAATGGTCTTTAACTGTTTTGAATATCGGTAATTGATTATCTCGATAATATATTTCAAGTCTGCCTCTGTGTGTGTTTTCAAAAACTCGTCAACAAAGAGAATTTCTACATTTTTTGCTCTGTCAATATCATTATCCGCTTTTGTTGCGTTTTCGCCCATCAGATTTCTTTTTACTTTGCCAATAAAATCCGTCCATGTCAAATACATGACTTTTTTCTTTTGATTGAATAGAAAATCATTTGCAATAATGGAACAAATAAGCGTTTTCCCTGCTCCGCTCTGACCACCAATAAAAAACCAAGCATTGCCATTATCTTCGATATATTCTACGGCTTTATTATAAATGCCTTTTTGCCATTCTTCGGCGGTTTTAAAATCTTCAAAAGTTTTGTTTATGTAATTTCCTAAATCACTACATTTTGCATTGTGTAATGTTCTTCTGACAAGCATACATTCACATTCTTCAGCAAATATAGATTCATTTTCATCAGCCTTGTATATAATTCCTTTATTCTTACATACAGAACAATCAAAGCCTTTTAATTGTCCATCTCTATTGTTAGATTCCTCGAGTTGTATTTGTGTCAATTTGTTCATATTAAAAATTTTCTCCTATTCTAAATTCTTCCGTTTGCTCTTCACAAACATCAACTTTAATCTCATCTTCCCACCTGCGACCATTTAACCAAGTTGCAGGATGTGGAATATATTGTCCGTTATCTTTTTGCCATTCCGCTGATTTCTTTTGTTCTTCAATAGCATTAAGCATAGTTTTGAATAATGCCTCATCAGGTGCTATCTTTTGAAAAGCCTTTTCAGCGGATTGTTTTCCCTTTTTCTTGGGATATTTATCCCAAAATTGAACAAATAAGAGATTATTATTCTCTTTTATTTTATTTTTGTTTATTTTATTTTCTTTTATTTTATTTAGTGACGATTGTTGACCGTCGTTATCGGTTGTTATCGATTGTTGACCGTCGTTATCGTTGTTTGACAATCCTTTGATTCTATTATCTCGATATTTACCGCATTTTTCGATATATTTTTCAATATCGGAGTCAATTGTAGGCTTTATGCAATCAAAAAGCATTTTTAGACCACCGCTGAAATCGGGAATTATTCCATCTTTTCCATAATCAAGTAAAGCGGTTAATAATTCACCTCGTTCTGACATGGACAGATTATTCAATGGCTCACGATAATTAAAATATAGCATAACACCTTTAATTTCCGCCATTTTACACCCCATCCATTTGCACTTGTGCAGAGTTTTCAAGTTCTTTTAAGGCTATTTTTGCAGACTTAACCGCTGAAAAGGTGTTTTTACTGTCCATATAGGCAATAAAGCGTTTTAATTGCTCCGTTGCATCATTTTCAGTTTTATCAAGCAACCAATAGCCACCTGCTGAAGATGTGAGAATAATCTGACCGCTGATACGTTCCTCTCTTATAAGCCGTGCAATTTCCCTTGATGTTATCCCTGTTTCAGCTTTGAGCTTGTCAATAGTGACTGCATTTCTTTTCCCGGTGGGAATATAATCTGATATCCTCATACTCTGCCACCATTAACAACCGTGTATTTATCAGCCGTCTGCCCTTTCTGTACAGGGTTTTGGAGCTTTTCAAGAAGAGTATCAAGACATATAAGCCTTTTAGATGCAACGCAAATATGCGGTATTTCTCCGTTGTTTACCATTCTGCGTAATGCTGTTAAAGTCAATGCAGAATTTTCATCCATTTTCTTTATTTCACGAACTGCTTCAGGAAGAGTTCGCATTCGTGGTACATTCGTCATTTAATCAACCTCTTTTTTTATGTGTCTAATTTTGTCCATTTTGTCCATTTTGTGTGTGCTTTTGTGTCTCTTTTTTTGTGTACACTTTTGTTACACTTTTTTTGTTGCAACAAGCCTTAAAGTGTGATAAAATGACCTTACAAGGCTTATTGCTTTGTGCCTTTGGGTGTACTAATTTGCGTGGTGGCGGTTAGTACACACTTTTTTTATGCCTTTTCAGCGGATAACTGCTCAATAATATTGATAATATTGTCTGTTTCCTCGGTGGAAAGTTCTTTGCGGAGTTTGCGTGTGAGTGTTGCTTCACTTATCTTTAAAGCTAAAGCAATTTCCCATAAATAAACACCTTTGTTTTTTGCGGTTTCTCTAATTTTTCTGTTTTTCATTTTTTCACCTCAATTCTATTGACATTATAATTTAAAAATGATATATTTTGTTTATCATCATAAACATCATCATCTTTTGTTTATAGTATAACACGAAAATACGAGAAATTGTATCTTTTTCCATTTAACAACAAATCGTGAACAATTTGTATTGATGTTTATATTTAGAAACGAGGTTTTTATATGCCAAAGAATGCAACAACAGAGAAATTTGCAGAAATACTTACAGATTTGATTGCCGATAAGAAAATTTCACTTGAAAAATTAGGCAATGAAATAGGAGTGTCAAAAGCTACTTTAAGCAAATACACAAATAACGAAGCTGAAGCACCAATAGGAAATATAGTGAAACTTGCAAAGTATTTCAATGTTTCAACCGATTATTTGCTTGGTGTATCTTCAGCAAAAACAAATGATAAAGATTTACAATTTATTTGCGATTATACTGGACTTTCTGCTGAAGCTATCGAAACCTTAGTGTCACGAAAAGACTACACCGTGCTTTCCGATGGCCGAGATACAGAGGATATTGCAATGTTATGTTTGAACTTCGAGCATAATTTTAACCAATTTTTAGAAATTCAAAGTGACTTTATTTGTTCAGAGTATTTCACTTTAATGCTTGAAAATATGCATTTTGAAAAAATACTTTCTAACTTTATTGTTGAAACCATCCAAAAAGTTGAAACTAACACATTTAGCGAAACCGAACTATCATCGTTGAACATGATAGCGAAAGCAGCTAATAGAGCATATAATCGTCACAGATTAAATTTGTTTAATGTTCAAGATACAGTAATTTCATATCTTAAAGAAATATCTGAGATTGAAGAAATTGGGCAAGATAGATGTAGGGAGCTGGAAGGAAAAATCTCTTTACTCCACCTAAACCATGAAATTAATATTAATGAAATGGATGGTGATATAAATGGCAACGATAACTAAACGCAACGGCTCTTATAGAATAACGGTGTCTTGTGGTTATGATGTCAGCGGTAATCAAATCCGTCAGTCTATGACTTGGACTCCACCGCTGAATATGACTGAAAAGCAGATAAAAAAAGAATTGTCCCGACAAGCTACCCTCTTCGAAGAGGGAGTCAAGACAGGACAATTTATGAACGGACATATTAAGTTTGAAGCATTTGCAGAACAATGGTTTAAACAGATTGAACTTGAAGGCAATTTAAAACCGCTGACAATAGATAAATACAAGAAAATGAGGGAACGCACATACAAGGCAATAGGACATCTTAAAATGACAGATATAAATCGTGTACACATTCAGCGGTTTATAAATAGTCTTGCTGATGAAGGCACTAACAAGCTGACAAATGGCGGTCTATCTACCAAAACACAAAAAGGATATTTAGGTTTTGTGTCTGATGTATTTAATTATGCTATTTCCTGCAATATTGTTTCTTCTAATCCCTGCCGTTATGTAAACACCATTAAAACAGAGAGCAGAGAAAGAGTTGTATTTACTCTTGAGGAGTCGCAGACATTTCTTGAAAAGCTCGAAGAGGCAGAAACACGATATAAAGCTATGTTTACTCTTGCATTATATTCAGGAATGCGACACGGTGAATTGCTCGGTTTAAAATGGAGTGATATTGATTTTAATAATCGAATTGTTACTATAAACCGCATTGCACTTTACACCACAGAAAAGGGACATTTTTTCGGTACTCCAAAGACAAAGAGTTCACAACGCAGTTTAAAATTACCGTCAGCGGTCATTGATATGCTTTTAGATTATAAAAAAGAGCAATCCTGCCACCGTCTGACAATGGGTGATAAATGGCAGAATAATAATCTTGTATTTCCGAATGATTACGGCAGTATTATGCACCAATCAATTTCAAGACGTTGGTTGCAGACGTTCTGCAGGGATAACGGACTACCTATTGTGACTGTACACGGTTTAAGACACGCAAACGCATCATTACTTATTTCAAGTGGTGCAGATGTAAAAACAGTATCGTCAACGTTAGGCCACAGTCAGACATCAACCACACTTGATATATATGCTCACAGCTTCGCAACAAAACAAGCTGAAGCAAGTGAGGCAGTTGCAGAACTGCTAACAACGAAAAGACACGCATAAAATAGTAAAACGAGGCTTAAAAACCTCGTTTTTTTATGCAATAAACACCAAATAAACACCAAATCGGCATTTGACAAAAAAAATAAAACCGCTGAAAGCCTTGATAAATAAGGGATTTTCAACGATTTTATTTGGCGCAGAAGGAGAGACTCGAACTCTCGCACCGGTTTCCCGGCCTACGCCCTTAGCAGGGGCGCCTCGTCACCAACTTGAGTACTTCTGCAAGCGTAACGTGTTTAGCGTTATTTAATTAAAAAGCGGGCTGTAAAAACTTACAACCCGCATCTGGCGGAGAGAGTGGGATTCGAACCCACGGTACGTTGCCGTACGACGGTTTTCAAGACCGTTCCGTTATAACCACTTCGGTATCTCTCCGTATTGGGCTTGATTATAATATCACAAATACTTCTCATTGTCAAGAACTTTTTTCATAATTTTTTCAGGACTTGCAAACTTTATTTAATGCTCTGCATATATTCCTTTGAGGTGTTATTATGTTACTTTCATTATTACAAAGTCTTTCCACAAATATTCTCTATTTTATGCTCCATTTATCTTCAACTAACTCTTTTCCAAAGCCTTTAAGTGCTAAAGAAGAACAGGAAGAACTTATTAAATTTCACACTCTTGGAGATATAAATGCACGGAACAAGCTTGTAAATCACAATATGCGTCTTGTAGCTCACATTATCAAAAAGTATTATTCAAATTTTTCTGACCAGGAAGACATTATTTCTATCGGAACGATAGGACTTATAAAAGCAATCAACACTTTTGACTACACAAAAGGTACTCGTCTTGCAACATACGCTTCAAGATGTATTGAAAATGAGATTTTTATGCATTTTCGTACCCGAAAAAAGAACGCACAAGAAATTTCAATGGATGAACCAATTGACACAGACAGTGAGGGTAATCCCCTCACCTTTACTGATATAATTTTCAGCACAGAATCTGTTTTTGATGATGTAGAAATGAAAATGCAGACGGAAAAATTATATTCGTATATTGGTAATATTACGGACCAGCGAAAAAAACAAATTCTAATTATGAGATATGGTCTGTATGACACTGAACCATTAACTCAAAGAGAAATTGCTCAAAAATTAGGTATTTCTCGTTCTTATGTATCAAGAATTGAAACCAAAGCACTTGAAGAACTTCGCGAATTCTTTGAGGTTGAATAGTATGAACACCCATCGAAAAATCCGATGGGTGTATTTTTAATCTTCTACCATATTTTTAATTATTTGTGGTATTGGTATTTCTGCAAAGCCATAGAAATTCTTTGCATTTTCGCCTAAAATAAGATTTTTATTTTTTTCTGAAATTTCAGTTGTTTTCTCAATGAAATCAAGGCTCATTTTATATGTAATTGCTGTCATAGTCCGAGGATAATCACTACCCCACATAAGTTTTTCAAAGCCGACAAGGCTTGCTGCTTCATTTATGGCTTTAACAGCTGATGGATATGGATAAAATTCAGAATTGAAAAGCCACGTTATTCCACCACTTTCGATAAAAACATTCTTTTTCTTTGCAAGTTTAATTTGCTCTAACCAATTATCTCTTGTTACCATTCCAAAGTGACCGATTGCAATTTTGAGTTTTGGAAACATCTCGATAATTTCTTGCATCATTCCTGTTTGCTCATTACCATCAGCCAAGTCAATTGAAATAAATTTACCATTATCATTTGCAACCTTAAAAGGTTCAAGGTGATTGAGCAAATTTTTATCGGTAAGTCGACCTGCACAGATTTTTATACCATCAAAGGCTGAAATGTCACCAAGTGGTTTTTCTTCATACAAAGCACAAATCTTAATTCTGTCACTTTTACAAGTCAAAAGATATTCATCCTGATTACCATCAATATATTCCTGAGTAATTACTGCACCCGAAACACCTGCATAATCCATATTGGCAAGAAATCGTTCTACAGAATTTTCTCCGTCTGTCATATATGGTGGCATCATTTGTTTGATTTCACCACCAAAGTCACTCTTACCACCACCGATGTCATAAACAGGCTTTCCGTTTACTATTCCATTTTGTTTTTTCCATAAATGAGCATGAGCATCTATTATCATAATGTTACTCCATCTTTAAATATTGCGATTTCACGGTTACCCTGAATTTCATTTTTAGTTAATTCTCCGTCAGCAACCCGTTTAATAAGTTCCAGCAACTCATTGGCTTTTGCTTGTTTATCAAAGCCAAACGCTGAATAATCTATCCAATGTGACTTTTTTGTTGCTATTGTGTCATTTGATGCAATTTTTATGGTAGGCACAGCACCACCGAGAGGTGTTCCCCTGCCTGTTGTGAACAGTACCAAATGGCAACCAACCGCTGAAAGATTTGTAATTGAAACAATGTCATTTCCCGGACCATTAAGAAGATTTAAGCCTGATTTTGTAAGAGTATCACCATAATCAAGCACATCAACAACAGGAGCTGTTCCGCCCTTTTGAACACATCCAAGTGACTTTTCTTCAAGAGTAGTTATTCCGCCCTCTTTGTTACCCGGTGACGGATTTTCAGAAACAGGTTGACCGTGGTCTTTGAAATATTGTTTGAAATTGTTGATAAGATTGACGCTTTTATCGAAAACTTCTTTACTTACACACCTGTCAAAAAGAACAGTTTCTGCACCAAACATTTCAGGTACTTCGGTGAGCACTGCAGCTCCACCCATTGAGCAGACTTCGTCGGTAACTTTACCTACAACTGCATTTGCAGTAATTCCCGAAAAACCGTCAGAGCCACCGCATTTAAGACCGATTTTAAGCCTTGAAACGGACACTTCTTCACGGATATCCTTTGAAGCGTTTTCCTTTAATTCATTTATAAGTGCTATACCCTCACTGAGTTCATTTTCGCAATCCTGAACAGATAAGAATTTAACCCTGTTTTCGTTCCAAGTACCCATTACTTTTTGCATTTCAGGGATATTGTTATTTTCGCAACCGAGACCAAGTACAAGAACACCACCTGCATTAGGATGCTTTATAAGTCCACGGAGAATCAACTGTGTTGTTTTATTGTCATCACCAAGCTGACTGCAACCATAAGGATGTGAAAAATGAATTGCACCTGTTTTTTCAGCTAACTGCTTTGCGATACTGTTTACACAGCCCACAGTCGGCACAATCCATATATCATTTCTTATACCAATATCACCATTTTCACGGACAAAGGCTTTGATTGTAAATGGTTCTTTTGATGGGAGTTCAGTAAAATCAGGCTTATATTCATAAGAAAGAATATCACCTAATTTTGTTTTCATATTGTGAGAGTGAACACTATCACCTTTTTTAATATTTTCAGTCGCATATCCGATTGGATAGCCATATTTGATAATATCTGTCCCCTTTTCAATATCACATAAAGCAATTTTATGCCCTGTTTTAAGATTTACACAGACATTATCCTTTTCATTTATTCTGACAGTATCCATTTCATTGTTTCCTTTGCACCAGTTGCGTCAATTTTGTTGTAATATTCAGTAACCGTATCAGTTAAATCTGAAAGGTCAGTTGACCATAATGAAGTATTTGCAAGAATGTCCTTGATACTGTCATTTTTCATTGTAGCAACGACATCAGCATTATCATCAGGAGTGTCATTTTTATAGAAATAGATAAGGTTTGCTAAAGAGAGAATAAGTCCCTTTGGTGCTTTTCCATTTTTCTCTTTATATTCGAGAAGTGTTGGAAGAACACGGACAGAAAACTTACTTACAGAATTGAGTGCAATTGAACGCCATTTATGTGCTATAAACGGATTTCTGAATCGGTCAAAAACAGCGTTTGCAAATGCAATACTTTCTTCATTTTCACCGATTGTAGGTAAAATTTCCTCTTTCATACATTTATTGAGGAAAGCAGACGCTGTTTCGTCATTCATTGCCTCACCTACTGTTTCAATACCTGAAAGAAGTGCACCTGCCACAAGGGAAGTATGAGCACCGTTGAGAATTCTAACCTTAATTTTCTTATATGGCTTTACATTGTCTGTCCACACAACATTAAACCCTGCTTTTTTAAGCGGAAATTCGTCTTCAAAATCACCTTCGATAACCCAGAGGTGGAAGATTTCTGCTGTGTCAAGGAATTTGTCATCAGGGTGTATTTCCTTTGTTTCGTCATTCGGATAGCCTGTAACAATTCTGTCAACAAGAGTATTTACAAAGTAATTTTCATTCTCTAACCAAGCAACAAAATCTGCTTCAAGATTCCAAAGGTCTGCATATTTAAGTACACACTTTTTAAGCTCTGAACCATTATTATCAATAAGCTCACAAGAAAGGATAATAAAACCATTCAAGCCGTTTTTATATCTTCTGTAAAGAAGCTGAGTGAGCTTTCCCGGGAATGAAAGTGCAGGTTTATCGTCAAATTTGCAAGTATCCACAAACTCAATACCCGCTTCAGTTGTGTTTGAAACTATAAAACGAAAATCAGGATTATCTGCAAGAGTTAAATAATATTCAAAATCTTTATATGGGTCAACACATCTTGAAACAGACTCAACATATATGTGTTCGTTTACTATTTCACCGTTCTTGATACCTCTTAAATAAAGGTTGTATTTGCAGTCCTGTTCGTTGAGTTCTGCTACTCTGCCCATTGGGATTGGCTGAACAACGACTGCTTTTCCATCATAAAGACCTTTTTCGTTCATTATGTGAAGAAAATAGTCGAAAAAACCCCGAAGAAAATTACCCTCACCAAACTGAATTACAGTTTCTCTCATATTAGTCACCTATTTTTATAAGAAGTTTTGCAAGTGTGCCATCGTTATTTGCCAATGCTTTGAAAGCATCAAGAGCATTATCCATATCGTAAACACCGCTGACCATTTTCATAGGGTCGGCTTTTTTATTTGCAACAATGTCAATTAAATTGATAAAATCATCTTTAAGAGCATTACGGCTTCCGTGAATGTTAAGCTCCTTTTTAAGGATAATTGAATGTACAAAATTAGTTTCACGCTTACCGTTACCGATAAGGATAATATTTGCAGCAAATGCAGCATTATCAATACAACCTAAAAAAGTTTCAGGAGCACCACAAGCCTCAATACAAACATCAAATCCGTTACCGTTTGTGAATTCATTTGTAAATTCTTCAAGTGACTGTGTCTTTGTATTTACAACTGCATCTGCACCATATTCTTTTGCAAGCTCAAGACGATTATCAAGAATATCAGCAACTACGATTTTATTACATTTCTGTTTTGCTGCCAAAAGTGCAAAAAGACCGATTGGTCCTGCACCAATAACGAGAACATTATCCGTTTCCTTAATTGTAGCACGAGAAACTGCGTGCTGTGAAATAGCAAAAGGCTCAATAAGTGCTAATTCCTGCGCTGAAAGACCTTTACCGTCATAAATTCTCTCAACAGGCATTGAGATATATTCACAGAACGCACCATCACGCTGTACACCCATTGTTTGATTATCAGTACAGCAATTAACATATCCACGCTGACAGCTGTAACAAGTACCACAGTTAAAATATGGGTTACAGGTAACAATATCTCCTGCTTTGAACCCCTTATCATTTTCAGGAATTGACACAATTTCTGCTGAAAATTCGTGACCGGGAATTCTTGGGTATGTAGTAAACGGTTGATTTCCTGTGAAAGATGCCACATCAGCACCACAGATGCCTACATATTTAACTTTAAGGAGTGCTTCGCCCTCTTTAACTTCAGGCATTGGTACTTCTCTTATTTCAATTTCATTTGGATTAGGAATAACTATTGCTTTCATTTTATTTGTCCTCTTCTATATAGTTTTTGTTCCATATTACACCTGTTTTAAGTGGTGCACCCTTACAGAATATTTTGTTTTCATATGCATCAAGTGGGTCGCTGACAAATTCGTTCTTATCAATAAGATCAACAACTTCGTCATATCTGCTATCGACAAGAATATCAATTGCTTTTTCCATATGCTCCTGACGAAAATTGATAGATGCAAAAATAAGGTGATTTTCAAAACCAAAGGGCATTGTATCATACGAAACCACAGGACCTAATGAGAAACTATTATACACACCATTACAGCCAAGGACTTTATGCTGAAATGCAATTCTGTGTTCCACATTACTGCCACTTGTACCGACAAACATTGTTGCTCGTCCACCAATTTTCTTCATAATTTTCTGTGCAGTTTCTTCTTCAGCAAGACCACTTGTACAAAGATAATCTGCACCTGCAATTTCTTTTGAGAATACAACTTTTTTACAGTTTTCATCACTTCTGCCAACAAAGAGAATCTGTGCATCTGGATGATTTCTCTTAATCTGGTCTGCAATAAAAAGTCCTGTCATACCAAGACCAAAAACAACTGTTTTAGAGAAGATGTTGTCTTTTGCTAATTTTCGTGCCTCGGTTTCAGAGCATTTATGTTTTGCCATCAGGACTCTGAAATTCTGTGCCTCACCAAGGTCTTCCATTCTTTCAAGTTGGAATATTGCACAAGCACAAGGGTCAGCAAATGACAATTTCTTTGCTACTGACAAAGGTAATTTTTGAAGATTTTCATATTTTTCAGGTAAGTGCAAAAGCATATCCGGATTGAAATAGTTTTTGTCGCAGAAAAGACCATCTGCTTTATCACAACCATATTCAAAATATGTTTCGTCCTCTGTGTAACGAGTCGGGTCGTAGCTATCACCACCACGGATAAGCACAATTGCGA
Organism: Candidatus Fimenecus sp.; assembly: GCA_045593555.1. GTDB lineage: Bacteria > Bacillota > Clostridia > Oscillospirales > Acutalibacteraceae > Fimenecus. Next base: position 14,004 of record JAZNWU010000007.1, read on the forward strand.
ATCTGTTTTCTGATGGCACCCATACAACACCCTCATGTCCGTTAATAAGTCTGCTTTCACCCTCAGGGAATTTTGCCGAAAGTTCATTTTCCCGACCCATTTTCATAAGCTCAAAGTCAGTACCGCAAAAGCCTTGAAAAACAGGATAAACCTCTATACCTTTATGTAAAGGCTCGCCACGAAGTCTTTGTCTTTCAGGATTTATCAAATTGATTTCACCATATTTTATTGGTAAATCTTTATCATTTTGAAAGTATGTACCGTAAGTTTTCATTGTGTAATCAGCCCTTTTTTAGTTAGGTTTTCTACTTTAATTATTTATTATATAACATATGATTTTAAAATGCACCACTTTTATAATAAATATATTACAAAATATTGAAGTTATCTACTGGATACGATATAATAAATTTACAAAAAGAATATAAGGAGTCCATTTAATGACAGTTATAATTAACAGACTTATTACATACATAGTTGTAATTGTTTACTTTTTTTCGTCACTTTTTGGCGTCCCTGATGCTGAAAAAATCACTACAAAGGAGTATGATATTATGGGTTCAGGTTCTTGTGATGTTGGTAACGGAAGAATAAGTATTCATGACCCATCAATTATACAGGACAAAGACGGAATGTATTACATTTTTGGCACTCACGGATGTGCAGCAAAAAGCAGTGATTTGATTAACTGGACAAGTTTTGCTTGTGGAGTACACGATAACAATAGAATGCTTGTACCTGAAGGAAGCACATTAAGAGAAACATTAAGTGAACCTTTAAGTTGGACTGACGCTTATCAGCAGGTAAATAATTATAACGAGACTGATTGGCAGACAAACATATGGGCTGCTGATGTCATTTACAATGAAAAAATGGGTAAATACTGTTATTATGCCTCAAGCTCTGTATGGGGTACAACCGGTTCTGTTATATGGTTTGCAACAAGTGATAATATTGAAGGTCCTTATGAATATAAAAGCTGTATTGTTTATTCCGGATTTAACAACAAAACAAATGACGGAAATTTCTATTCAAGAATAAACTCCTTACACTATTCATTTACAAATATACCGGATTTGTTTAAAAATGGCTCTTTGACGGTTAATGACATAAAAAATGCACCTTGGTTCAATAGTGATGGTGATTATGACCATACAGTTTACCCAAACTGCATTGACCCTGCTCTTTTCTATGATGCAAATGGCAGATTATGGATGGCTTACGGTTCATACTTTGGTGGTACATATATAATGCCAATGGATGAAAAAACTGGTTTACCTGACTATGAATATATGAGAAATCACGAAGGATACGACATATATTTCGGTAAAAAAATAGTGGCTACAACCTTTGCAAATGACCTATCGGGTGAAGGTGCTTATATTGAGTATGATAAGACAAGCGGATACTACTATTTATTCATTTCTTATCACGGGCTCAATGCTCTTGGTGGCTACAACATAAGAGAATACAGAAGTGAAACTCCTGACGGACCATATTTTGATACTACGGGAAATACAGCACTTGACCCGATAAACACAGGTGCAAAGCTCTTTGGAAGTTATAAATTTGATTGTCTTGATATAGCATATCTTTCAAGCGGACATTCATCCTGTCTTACAACTGATGACGGAAAAATGTTTCAGGTTTATCATACAAGATTCAATGCAGGTCATGACGGATACGAAACAAGAGTTCATCAGATGGCAAAAACTGAAAACAACTGGACAGTTGTTCTCCCATTTGAATATTCAGGTGAAGCCATTGAGAATAAAGAATATCCACTGAATGAAATCTGTGGTGAATATGAATTTATTAATCACGGAAACATCAGTAACAGTTGCGATAATTGGGAAGATGTTGAGAATATTATTGCACCTGTTCAAAGAATCACTTTAAATGCTGACGGTACAATTTCAGGACTAAAAGTATATGAAAGTGTAAAAGGAAACACGGCAGTTTCATCAAAAGATGTCATAGGTAATTGGGAAACGACACATGGAACATATTATGTAACATTTATGATTGATAATGTGGAATACAAAGGTATTTTCTGCAAACAGAAAGATGAGAGTAAGAACAAGACAGAAAAACTTGTTTTCAGTGCTATTGGTGAAAATAATCAATGCATCTGGGGTGTAAAGAAATAATAAAACAAAAAGCAGAGCTGAAATCAATTGAAATCAGTTCTGCTTATTTTTGCCATAAAATATATTATTTCTTTTTCTTACCGAAGAAGCTCTTTTTTTCTTCACCAAGGTTATCGGCTGCACCGAATTCCATTGCAAGTTGTTTAATTAACTCACTCTGTTTATCAGTAAGTTTCTTTGGAATATCAACGATAATTCGTACAAGCTGGTCACCTTTTCCGATTCCGCCACGGCTCTGAATACCACGGCCACGAAGTTTGAACACATCTCCAGGCTGTGTGCCTGCAGGAACAGAATATTCAACTTTGCCATCAAGGGTTGGAACCTGAATTGTACAACCCAATGCAACCTGCATAAATGTAAGGTGAACATCGCACCATACATTATATCCATCACGCTCAAAAATAGGATGAGGACGAACATTAACAACGATATTAAGGTCACCTGCCGGTCCACCATTGACACCCTTATTACCCTGCCCACGAACCGTGAGAATCTGACGGTCATCTACACCTGCAGGAATGTTGATATCAAGCTTTGCGCTCTTACGGACTCTGCCTGCACCATTACACTTTTTACAAGGCTTATCAATGACTGTTCCTCTGCCGTTACAATGTGAACAAGGCTTTGATGACTGAATCACACCGAAAGGTGTTCTCTGCTGAACAGTTACCTGACCACGACCGTGACATTCAGGACAAGTCTTTGGTGAAGTACCACTTTGACAACCATTTCCGTTACACTCATCACAAGTTTCAATTCGCATTGTATCTATTGAACGAGAACAGCCTTTTGCTGCCTCTTCAAAGGAAATTGTAATACTTGCCTGAGTATCACTACCACGTTGTGGTGCGTTTGGATTTGCTCGTCCGCCACCGCCAAAGCCACCAAAACCATTTCCGAAAATCGAGCCGAAAATATCACCAAGGTCAAAATCCATTCCACCAAAGCCACCACCGTAACCACCTTGACCTGCACCATAGTTAGGGTCAACACCTGCGTGGCCGAACTGGTCATATCGTGCTTTTTTCTCACTATCGGAAAGAATTTCGTAGGCTTCATTTGCCTCTTTGAACTTTTCTTCAGCCTCTTTATTATTGGGATTTAAGTCGGGATGATATTTTTTTGCAGCCTTTCGATAGGCTTTTTTTATTTCATCATCAGATGCTGATTTATCAACACCGAGCACCTCATAATAATCTCTTTTTTCTGCCATAAGTATCTCCAAATAATACGGATTCACGGACAGACTGCATTACAATCTGTCCGTTATTTTTAATTAAAATTAGTTTACATCCTTGAAGTCAGCATCATAGTAGCCGTCGCCATTAGGTGCTGCACCTGCGTTAGGGTCATAACCAGCATTTGGGTCGTAGCCTGCACCAGGATTTGCACCACCTTGAGCTGCCTGAGCCTGCTTATAAAGTTCTTCTGAAATCTTATAGAAAGCCTGTGTAAGTTCTTCCTGCTTTGACTTGATAAGTTCTGTATCTTCGCCCTTGAGTGCTTCTTTAAGAGCATCAAGTTTAGCCTGAATGTCAGCCTTATCGTTTTCAGGAATCTTGTCACCCTCGTCAGTAAGGATTTTTTCTACCTGATATACCATCTGGTCAGCAGCATTTCTTGTGTCAACTGCTTCCTTACGCTTCTTGTCTTCTTCAGCGAACTTTTCAGCATCCTGAACTGCCTTTTCAATATCTTCCTTAGACATATTTGTTGAAGATGTGATTGAAATTGACTGTTCCTTGTTTGTGCCGAGGTCTTTAGCAGAAACATTTACGATACCGTTAGCATCAATGTCAAATGTTACTTCAATCTGTGGCACACCACGACGTGCTGGAAGAATTCCATCAAGATGGAAAACACCGAGAGTCTTGTTATCTCTTGCAAATTCTCTTTCACCCTGAAGAACATGAACTTCAACTGATGTCTGATTATCTGCTGCAGTTGAGAAAATCTGGCTCTTCTTTGTTGGGATTGTTGTATTTCTTTCGATAATCTTTGTGCTGATACCACCCATTGTTTCAATACCAAGTGAAAGTGGAGTAACGTCAAGGAGAAGAAGTCCTTCAACTTCACCACCGAGAACACCACCCTGAATTGCAGCACCTACTGCAACACATTCGTCAGGATTAATGCCCTTAAATGGTTCTTTTCCTGTATATTTCTTTACTGCTTCCTGAACTGCAGGGATTCTTGATGAACCACCAACCATAAGGATTTTGTTAAGCTGTGATGGCTGAAGTCCTGAGTCAGCAAGAGCCTGACGAACAGGTCCCATTGTTGCTTCAACAAGGTCTGCTGTCATTTCGTTAAACTTTGCTCTTGTAAGAGTTGTTTCAAGATGCTTAGGTCCTGTTGCATCTGCTGTGATGAATGGAAGGCTGATTTGTGATGTTGTTACACCGGAAAGCTCAATCTTTGCCTTTTCTGCTGCTTCCTTAAGACGCTGCATAGCCATTTTATCGTTACGAAGGTCAACACCCTGTTCCTTCTTGAACTCGTCAGCAAGCCAGTCGATAATCTTCTGGTCGAAGTCGTCACCACCAAGACGGTTGTTACCTGCTGTAGCAAGAACTTCCTGAACACCATCGCCCATTTCGATGATAGAAACGTCGAATGTGCCACCACCAAGGTCATAAACCATAACTTTCTGGTCCTCTTCCTTGTCGATACCGTAAGCCAATGCAGCTGCAGTTGGTTCATTGATAATTCTCTTTACTTCAAGACCTGCGATTTTACCTGCATCCTTTGTAGCCTGACGCTGTGAGTCTGTGAAATATGCAGGAACTGTGATAACTGCTTCAGTTACAGGAGCACCAAGGTAAGCCTCAGCATCAGATTTGAGCTTCTGAAGTGTCATTGCTGAAATTTCCTGTGGAGTGTAATCCTTACCGTCAATGTTTACTTTATAATCTGTGCCCATGTGTCTTTTAATAGATGCGATTGTTCTGTCAGGGTTTGTGATAGCCTGTCTTTTTGCTACCTGACCAACCATTCTTTCGCCTGTTTTTGAAAATGCTACAACTGATGGAGTTGTACGAGCACCTTCAGCATTAGCAATAACAACAGGTTCGCCACCTTCGATTACTGCTACACATGAGTTTGTTGTACCTAAGTCGATACCAATTACCTTTGCCATAAATTTATTCCTCCTAAATGGATATATACTATATTATTTTACTGTTTTATAACAGTTAGTTGACTACTTTTACTATTGCAGGGCGGATAACTCTGTCACCCATTTTGTATCCTGTTGAGAACACATCTGAAATACTATTTTCGGGAAGCTCTTCGTCTTCACCGTGCATTACAGCATTATGGATATTAGGGTCAAATGTTTCACCTTTTTCACCAAATGACTCAACACCGAGTTTTTTGAATGTTTCACCATACTGATTAAAAATCATTTCGATACCTTTTTTGAATGAGTCAAGGTCAGTAGCCTCTGCACTCATTGCTCTCATAAAGTTATCATACACAGGTAAAAACTCACCGATTGTTGAAGCCTTTGTGTCACCATAAGCCTGTTCCTTTTCCTTTTGTGAACGCTTACGGAAATTATCATATTCAGCCATAACTCTCAAAAGCTTATCTTTTGTTTCGTTAAGTTCCTGAGTGAGTTTCTCTTCAGCAGTTGGCTCTGTGTTTTCAACTACTTCTTCAACTGTTTCTTCAGGATTTACTTTCTTTTTATCTTTTGACATTTTAATCCTCCAAAGTATCCGACATTATACTGCCGACAATTTCTGTTAAATATTTAAGACTTGGAATAAGTCTTGCATAGTCAATTCTTGTAGGACCGATAAGTCCCAGTGCACCACTGTCTTTACCTCCAACTGAATAATGGGAATAAATAAGACTTGAGTCCTGAAGTTCACGGTAAAAATTTTCTTTACCGATAAGAACATTGGTGTTATTCTCTGCCTTTCGACCTGCAAAAAGGTTTGTAAGCGGTTCACCTCGTCTTAAAAACTCCATTAATTCGTAAGCATTCGGATAGTCAGTATAGTTGAGTAGGTTTGACTGACCTTCTAAAAGCAACTGAGTCTGTTCAGTAAGCTGTGCTAAATCAGAAAGTGTTACGAGTAAAGGTGAAATTGCAAGTGACTTACTTCCTAATGATAATGCAAGAGTCTGAATAAGTGCTATGCTTACTTCACTTGCTGATTTACCGATAAAATGCTTTGAAACTATATTATAAAAGGTTTCAATCAATTCAAGATTTAACTCACTGTCAGTTCTGCAAACCCGACTTTTAAGTATTCCTGATGATGAAAGCATAACCATCATCGCTGTATGAGTGCCAAGCGGGACTAACTCAACTCGACGGATAACTGCATTTTCGTCAGTAGGTGTTGTTGAAACAACTGCACAGTTTGTAAGTTCAGCAAGAACCTGACCAGCCTGTTCAAGAATCTGTTGAGGTTCACCGCCTGCATCAGATAGTCTTGCTTCAATAAGTCTTTTTTCGTTGACAGGCAGTTCATAACGATTCATAAGCTTATCAACATAATACCGATATCCCATCTGTGATGGAATTCGGCCTGCTGATGTGTGAGGTTGTTCAAGAAAACCTAATCGTGAAAGCTCTGCCATTTCATTACGGACAGTAGCAGATGACACAGGAATATGCGAATACTCAAGCAAAGTTTTAGAACCCACAGGCTCACCTGTTGCGATATACCATTCCACAATGGCGGCAAGGATTTTTTCTTTTCTCTCGCTGAGTTGCATCTTGTCACCTCTTTTTGTTTGGTTTAGCACTCTCACCTTTAGAGTGCTAACTCTATTAAATAATATACATTGTTTCATAAAAAATGTCAAGGAAATATTTGTAAATAATTTATGAATGAAGAAAAAGTTGACAAAACAATTATACTATGGTAACATATGCATAGATTAAATAGGTATTTAAAAATTAAGGAGGAATAATTATGGCAAAGAACGATTTAATGCACGGCAACACAAGTTTATTGGTATTGTCACTTATTGAACAAAAGGACATGTACGGTTATCAGATTATCAAGGAGTTAAAACGCAAAAGTGAAAATGTTTTTGAATTAAAGGAAGGCTCACTCTACCCTGTTTTGCATGCACTTGAAAATGAAAAGCTTATTACATCTTATATTGAGGAAACAGATTCTGCACGCAAACGCAGATATTACAAAATCACAGACAAAGGCAGAAAGGAATTGGCAGATAAAAAGGAGGAATTTTTCATTTTCACCAATGCAGCAAGAAAAGTATTGAACTTTGCATAAGGTGGTGAGGATATGTTAATACATAATTTTTCCAATTTTAAAGAAACAAAAGATTTATACATAGAACGAGTTTTGTTTCATATCCACTACAAAAAGCTAAGAAAAAGAATCAAAGAAGAAATCGAAAATCACATGGATGATATGTATGATGATTTCAAGAATGATTTTGATAATGAAATTGATGTTGCTAAAAAGGTTCTTGACGAAATGGGCGACCCTGATGAATTAGGGTTGGAATTAAAAGAATCCAACAAAAGAATATTAAGGATTGTAAGGTTTTTCAGAGTAATTCTGGCATTATCAATCATTCCTTGTTTAATATTTTGTCAAACTGTTGTATATGATTGGATTATGGAAATTAAACAATATTACAACGCTGTTGATATAGCCACTATGGAAACAAGAATAAGCGAAAAATACAACAATGAGAAACCTGTCAGACTTTTTGCAGAAGCCGACCTTAACGGTAAGGTACATAAATATTATGTTACCGACGAACAGCCTGAAGGTCGTTTCGAGTATTTTCACACAGAATCAATTATCATTTTTGGAAAGAGTTATAAAGATAAGTTTTTGTACTTTGGACGTGGCGGTGGTCCATATAGCGATGAACATAAATTCAATTTAAGTGAAGGTACGTTGGCAGATTATTTGCTTGTTCTTACTGCGCCGACTGAAGAAAAATATATCAAAATGTATTTGGAGCCTATATATTCAGATAGTGGACTTGAACCTTATTGGAGTGACTTTGTTGAATACCCTCAAAACGGTACTTACGAAGCTCCTGCAACAGTTGTGGTTGATATTCCTGACGGTTATGAATGGAGTTACCTCAAAAGATATGATGAAAACAAAGAGTTGATTATATAAAAAAGACCCGAGCAAACAACCAATAATTATAATAGTGATTCAAACTAAATAAAAAACCATTTATCAACAGAAACTCATAATTCAGTATTAGTAACACGACAAGAAAAGCATTAAATATTGCATAAGGCGGTGAGAATATGACCATTTTTGAACAGTTTAAAAATGAATATCTTAACAAAGCATTAAAACCTATTCATTATAAAAAGCTAAAAAAGAGAATTCATGAAGAACTATCGGCTCACATGGATGATATGTATAAGGATTTCGGTCACGAATATGATGATGACCTTGAAATAGTTAAAAGAATTCGTGAAGAAATGGGAAATGCTACTGAATTAGGCATAGAACTTAAAGAAGCTAATAAAAGAAAACTGTTTGTTACAAAAGTTTTCAAAATCGCATGCGTAATCTTAGCATTGCCAACGCTGATTAGTTTAATAAGTCTGTCAATGTTTGTTATTGATGATGTAACAACATATTTTTATGCTGATGGCATAGAAGAAAGAGAACAACGGCTTTCACAAGAATATAATAATGGTGAACCGATAAAATTCTTATATGAATATGAGAATGACGGAATTGTTTACAGATATTATGTTCCCGAAGAAAGAAAAGAAGACGGATACAATCTTTATCACACAGATTCAATAAAGGTTTTAGGAATAAGTGTTAAAGATAAATTCGGAGCATTTGGTGCATCCAGTGGTGATAACGATAACATTATTGAATTGCGTGTTGACCCTTACAAACTATCAACTAATGATTATTACTATATTTTTATTGGTAAAACAGAGGAAAAGTACATAAAACTTTATTATGAGCCAATCGATATAGAATCAGTTTTAAAACCTTATTGGAGTGATTTTATCAAATATCCTCAAAACGGAACTTACGAAGAGCCTGTTGTAATATTTATAGATTGTCCTGATGGTTATCATTGGAGCACTTATGAGGAGTTTGATGAAAATAAAGAGCCCGTTGAGTAGGAGGAATAAACATAATTGATTTGATAAATTGGAGTTTGTAGTTGAGGCTTCTCCTTGAGGAGAAGCTGTCTGCAAAGCAGACTGATGAGGTGTAGGTTGCTTTAGCAACCGTTAATTATCAATGGATAACAAATTTTCCACCTCATCCGTCACCTGCGGTGACACC
>JAZNWU010000008.1:0-31206 GCA_045593555.1 Candidatus Fimenecus sp.
AAGTTCTCCGTTCGACTTGCATGTGTTAGGCACGCCGCCAGCGTTCGTCCTGAGCCAGGATCAAACTCTCTAAAAAATTGTATTAATACGAACCTTGGTTCGTTCTAATCATTTTCTAAAGTGCTTTTTAGCTCTTTACTTCTTAAAACTCTTAACGCTTAGCGTTCTTGTTAAATTCTGATTATCTCAGAATTACTGTTTCTTGTTTCTTCTCTGCTTCGTACTTCCGTACTCTCAAAGAATCTACAGGGTTCCTTTTACTTATCTCGTCGTTGTTTAATTTTCAAGGTTCAGATGCGCTTCTGAACTCGTCTGCATTCAGCCTCTGTTCTTGGCGCTCGTATATATTATCAAAACGCAAGACAAAAGTCAACAACTTTTTTCAATTTTTTCGTACCTTTTTATAAACTAATCCGGGTGTTTCGTTTTTGGTATTTTGAATTAATAAAAAAGTTTGTTTTTGTGTGATTTTTATGTACAAATTGACAATTACAACTAATAAGACATAAAGACAAATGCAAAAGGCGGAGTTAATACCCCGCCTATCGTTGTATATATTTTTTTATTCTAATGCAAACACTGCTTCGTCAAGGCACATTCTGAGTGACTTTGCTTTTGTTCGTTTTATGAATGATTTATAGTCTTTTTCGTCTTTACAGCTCTTAAGTCTTGTGCTTGTAAGAACCTTTTTTATATTATTTCCGTTAAGGTGAATAATGCAATCAAGAGCTCTTTCTTTAACCGGCTTATTTTTCTTTGCAACAACGCCGGAAATAGTTACTACTATTTCATCAGCAACATTTACATTATCGAGAGTTAAATAGTTTTTTCCCGAAGTAACAGGAGTATATAATCCATTTATCATTACTGACACTTCACCAAATGACTCTACATCCTTAAATTCAAGAGTATATTTTCTATTCTTCGGAATAAAGTCAAACTGTTTTCCACCACTGATTGTGAAAGTAATTGTATCCCCTGTTTCTTTGACTGCCATTTTTGTAATTGAGTAGTCGCCGTTCTTATATTTACCACTTTCACCATCATCTTCATAGAAGTCGATAGAATTTGTACCACGATAAATATTGATTTTAAGATGTTCAGGACAACCCCAACCATTACCTGCGTCTTCAGACATAGGTATAATTGCACCTTCTTTTGCAAGAGCAGGAATTGTATTAATCGGGCTGTTAATTATTACTTCCTGGCCACCCTTATAAATCTTACCATCAAAAATGTTAGTCCATCTGCCTTCAGGTAACCACATTTTTGTTGCTGCAGTTTTTGTTTTTGAGTCAAGTTTTGTGGTAACAGGACAAACAAGGATTTCTGAACCATAGAAATATTCATTTCCATAATCAAAGCTTTCTTTTTTATTAGAATAAGTATAATAAAGTGGCTCACAAAGTGCTCTGCCGTCTTTAAACGTACGGTAATTCATTGCATAAATATAAGGAATCATTTTATGACGAAGCTGCAAAAATTCTGTGCCAAGAGTTTCTGCTTCCCATGAGAAATTCCATGGTTCTTTACCGAGAACATCAAGATTTGTTGAATGAAGCCTTAAAATCGGTAAGAAAACAGCCATCTGTAACCAGCGGATATAAAGTTCATCGTCGTGGTCACCCATCATATGACCGCCTATATCATGACTCCACCATGTATAACCGCAGTTTGAAGCATTTGCAGTAAAGTATGGTTGGAAATTGAGAACACTCCAGTTAATTGCAGTATCACCTGAAAATCCCAATGGATAGCGGTGTGAGCCAATACCCGCATAACGGGACAAAATCATTGGTCGTCTTTCTTCACGGTCAGTATCAAGGTAATGATAGTGGTTAAGAAGCCACAACGGGTCAAGGCCTGCTTTTTTACTCTTTGTGCCTTGCTGCCAATCTATCCACCAGAAGTCAACACCTTCATTTTCATATGGATGATGAAGAATATCAAAATAAGCATTGATAAACTTTTTATCTGTCAAATCGAAGCCAACTGTTTCTTCACTTGCTTTATCAACACCCATAGCATCTGCCATTTGCTCATACATATCTTCAAAAGCGCGGACACCGTCTGCAGGGTGAAGATTAAGGGTAACCTTAAGATTCATATCGTGTAGAGCATTAAGGAAACCTTTATAATCAGGGAAAAGCTCTGTATTCCAGCTGTAACCTGTCCAACCACTGCTTAAAATATTACTTGATTTATATTTTTTATTGAACTGCTTTTTAAGGTCAACCCAATGCCAGTCCATATCGACAGTTGCAACTGTCAAAGGAATATTACGACGATCAAATTCAACCATCAAATCAAGATATTCCTTCTGTGTATATGCTCTGTAACGACTCCACCAGTTACCGAGAACATACCTTGGTACAAGTGGTGGCATACCCGTAATTTTATAGAAGTTATTTATACCCAGAACATAGTTATTGCCATATACAAAGATATAATAATCCTTTGTACTTTTCTCACGAGAAGAAAGCATACCATCATCATTAAGAAGCAATGTTTTGCTATCATCATAAATTGATACACCATCTGTGGAAATAATACCGTCGTCAAGTTCTTTTGGTCCATAAGTCTGGTCAAGAGTACGAGTTGTACCCTTAAGGTTATTCGACTTTGAATATGTAAGCTTTTTGCCATTGTAAATTACATACTGAAATGCACCTGTATGGCAATTGATATGGAATTCTGTCGATGATGTTTTAACAATGGTTATATCGATTTTAGTTTCGTAAGTAAAATCTACTTTTCCAAAATTTCTGTACCATATGCTCTGTGAAGGCAAATCTGTAAAGTTTTTATCTGCTGAATATTCCACACGAAGCATTTCAGGTGTGAGTACAGTAATCTTTACATTATTACTGAAGATAACACTATCTGCACAAGGCTGTGCATCCGTGTATGCTAAAAGCTGTTTATTTAATTCCATTATAGTCACTCCTATTATTGGATTTCTTTAAATGATAAAGCTTTTGTAATTACTTTAAGACCGTCGATACTTTCTGAAACTACAATATCATACTCAGTAAGGCACTCGCCAAGTTCACTATTATAAGATGAACTACTCAATTGTCCATTGATATAGAGTTTCGCAAGACCATTCGGTTCAAAAACAACTGTAAGTCTGTCCTCTGCTGAAAGATTAATATCTCCACGACTTGCCTTTTCGCCGAATCTGATTGCTCCATATCCCTCACTATTGCTCACATAAAAAATATCACCTATGGAAATAAGTTTTCCATTTTCCACATTTTTTAATGTAAATTGAACAGTTACATCCCTTAGTCTTGGAATTGTGTTATCTGTACAAATAAAATCAGGATAGTTATTTCCGCTGAACTGAATATCAACAGGTGTACCAAAAGCATTCTTTACTGTCATTGACACAAATGCTTTTTCGACAGGATTTCTAAATGAGATTTTTAATGTACTATAATCTGCAAGCAATTCTGTTTCAGCAATTTCTTCATCACAAGAAATGCAGTTTGCATCTGTATAAATTCTGTCATCAAACATAAGAAGAAGTTCATTAGCATTTTCAAATCTGCCATAAACAAGTGACGGAACTTTCTCCTCTTTAGAGGAAAATTTCATAATTACAACTTCACAAGGTGATAAATCAAATGTGAGTTTATCACCATATTTATATGTTTCATTATCAAATTCATTTACATAAGGATAAATTGAAACTTTTTTAAGATTATCGGTTGTCTTGTAAACACCGATTTTTTCATCAAGAATAAGAGTAAAGCTCTTTTTCTCATTTGATGGGTTACGTAGTGAAACAATACCTGCATCTTCAGTCCACGCTGAATATCCGTAAACTTCACCATTTGTTGGTGAACCACCTATAAACTGTGATTTCTTAATAATTTCGTAGTCATTACGGATAAATCTTAATGCATCTGCATTTATACGCCATTTTGCTTCATTAAACATATTATATGAATAATAAAGTTCCCAGAATGCTGTACCACGCGTTGTCATCATAAGCATATACTTACGGAATTCTTCGTCTGTCATTGATATTTTTGCTGTATTACCGTAAATAGGGTCATGGTTATAAATAAACTCGTGAGGGAATTGGTAATCTCTTGTTACGCTGAAATCGTAATATCTGCCATCACGATATGTGAGAACTCTGTCAACATCACGAGAACTCAGTTTCTCACCATCATCAGTTTCATCTGTAAATCCTATGTCTGCACTATTCTGTATCCAAAGGCTGTCTACCCACTGTAAGAACCATGGACTTGCATTACAATAACTTGTCTGATTAATCCATAAATCTTTACCAACACTCTCACGGATTATACGGAGTTTACGGAAAATATTAATCCAATTTTCCCACATTTCCGTATATTGGTACATTTGATTGAATCCACCAGTCATATGGCCATGTTTCTTTGATGGACAAGCCTTAAGAAGGAAACCATCTAGTTTCCAATAGTTTATATCAAACTTTTTATCACACTCAATATAATAATTTGTTACATTCTTTATATACTCTGTTGAAGAAACGCACACATCCCTTGCAGCACGGTTATATCCACCCATACCTGCCTTCTCAATGTTTTTTCCAAACCTTGGTGTCTTTATTACATCATATCCGCCTCTTGGACCATTCCAAAGCCCAAATTGTGAAGAGAATTTTTTAGCAATTGAGGCTGCAGGGTAAAGTTCTTCAGGGAATTTTGAATTAAATGTCCAGAAATCAGCATTCCAATCTACAAATCCATCATCAACAACATACGAATCCAATGGCGGAACCATAGTTTTTGAAAGGTTATCCTCAATTTCCTTAAATGATTCTATAATATTCTCGTTGGTAATATCATGCATATGGTCATACCAAGAGTTATACTGAAACCGAGGCTTTATTTTTCGTGAGATTGTTCTTATATATGTAAGGAAATCTTCTCGGATTATTTGATGTTCTAAACCTCTTGCCGCACCTACAACAGTATTCCATGTTTTAAATGTATGACCACAATTAAGATTTAACATATCAAATCGTTTTCCGCTAAAATATCGCATAAAAACGGTATCATTCTCTATATTGTTTTCAGCTAAAGGAAATTCACATCCCAAAAAGAAGCCATTAATATATACCGGTTGACCAAGAGCACTATGATAAGAACTTAAATATGCAGGTTCGATTTCACCTATTGTCCACTGCTGTTCCGGAGTATCAATAAGGATATGCTCACAGTCAATGTAATCAATTGAAATCAAGTGCTGTTCTTCGGGAGCTACAACCATTTCAATGTATTTATGCATAAAATGATCGTTGTCACCAATTTCGATGCTTTCAATAAATGTTATTCTTGCACCATTATATGAACAACGCTTAAAAACAAACTCCACACGACGCTTAAGAACATTAACACTATCTAATTTAAGATTATTTGATGATAAGAATTCAGTAGCGTGACCTATCATTCTCTTCTTTTTGAAGGCAACTATAAATTCAGCTGAATAATTTTTAAACTTAATGTTTTTTTCTCCATCAATTCTCTTATTAATAATTTCACTTGTAACAAGTTGGTCATCTTTTATAGAAAATCGTCTTTCAATATAATCATTACCAATTATTACTTTATCTTTTTCAATATACGCGTATGCACTCATTATAATTCACCTTCTTATGCAAATAAAACTTTTTCTACGGCTTTTGCTGCATCTTCAACAATTTTAACACAAGGACGCTTTTTATAGTATTCCTCAGTTCTTGCTTCAGGGATGCTTGATTTTTCAGGCTTTGATAGTCCTAAAAGTTCTTTACAGACAATAGAATGATTTGTCTTTTTAAATTCATCAATAATCATACGGACTTTCTCATAAACTTCTGCTTTATCAAGCTCAGGATATTTAAGACCAACAAGCATAGCACTACCACTTACTGCACCACAGACCTCTCTCATTCTGCCAACTCCACCACCAAGTCCGATTGAAACAGCAAGTGCTGTTTCTTCCGGAAGTCCTAAGTCAGGTGCAAATGCTACAAAAACTGCCTGGGAGCAATTTTTTCCTTCCATAAATAGTTCTATTGCTCTTTCCGAATACTTTGACACAAAATCACCCATTTATAAAAATATATATTCAAATTTTACCATATATTATTTGTTAATGCAATAAAAAAACAGCATATGATTTTTAGTACCATATGCTATTCAATATTTCTTATATCTATTGTTTATTATATAAAAAATCCCATTCCACAGGGGAATGGGATAATTTCAGTTGTTCTTAAATTATTTAAGAGTAACCTTTGCGCCAACTTCTTCAAGCTTAGCTTTGATGCTTTCAGCATCTTCTTTAGAAGCAGCTTCTTTAAGTACCTTAGGAGCACCGTCAACAACAGCCTTTGCTTCTGCAAGACCAAGACCTGTAACTTCACGAACTGCCTTGATAACCTTAATCTTTTCTGCGCCAACTTCTGTAAGTTCAACGTCGAATTCTGTCTTTTCTTCAGCTGCTGCTGCACCGCCTGCTGCTGGTGCTGCTACTGCTACTGCAGCTGCTGCTGATACGCCAAATTCCTCTTCTACTGCTTTAACGAGCTCTGAAAGCTCAAGAACTGTAAGAACTTTAAGTTCTTCAACGATTGCCATAACTTTTTCTGATGCCATGGTAATTTACCTCCAAATTTTAAACTAAATTATTTTATAAGATTATTTTTTAATTATTCAGCAACTGGTGCTGCTTCGCCATCCTTGTCAACAATAGCTTGTACTGCACGAGCAAAAGATGCGATAGGTGCGTTGAACGCACTGAGAACTGTAGCAAGCAATACTTCTCTTGAAGGAAGTTTTGCAAGAGCGTCGAGCTTTTCAAGACTGATAACTTCACCATCAAGGTAACCAGTTTTGAGTGCGAAACTATTGCTCTTTTCTGCATATTTTCCAAGAATTCTTGCTGCTGCAACATAGTCATCCTTACTTGTAGCGATAGCAGTAGTACCTTCAAGTGCACTACCCATATCAGCAAGGCTTGTTCCGTCGATGGCACGACCAAGAAGTGTGTTCTTTACAACTGTGTATTCAACACCTGCTTCACGGAGCTCTTTACGAAGCTTTGTATCGTCTTCAACGCTGATACCCTTGTAGTCAACTACAACACCTGCGATTGAAGCATCAAGTCTTTCCTTAAGAGCAGCCACCTGCTGTTTCTTTAATTCTAAAACCTTCTCGCTTGGCAAACGATTCACCTCCTATTAAATTATCAAATGCGCTTGCAAGGAGAAAAAATGCCTCTTCTGCAAAGACAGAAAAGGCATAGAAACATTTTAATTAAATGCTAATATCCTCGGTAGGCAGTTTCATAACTTTATGCATAAATGCACCTACTGTCTTTGGCAAGCTTTATTATACTAACACACCCTATCGGGTTTGTCAAGCATTATTTATTTGTTCAATTATTCAGCATCAGGAGTTGCTGTGAACTTGTTTGGATTAATCTTTACGCCAGGGCCCATTGTTGAAGCAACTGCAACAGACTTAATATACTGACCTTTTGCAGCAGCTGGTTTAGCCTTAACGATAGCATCCATAAGAGTATCAAGGTTTTCCTTGAGCTTTTCAGGACCAAAAGAAACCTTACCGATTGGGCAGTGAATGATGTTTGTCTTATCAAGACGATATTCAATCTTACCTGCCTTAGCTTCTGTAACAGCCTTAGCAACGTCAGGTGTAACTGTACCTGCTTTTGGGCTTGGCATAAGACCACGAGGACCAAGAACCTTACCAAGACGACCAACAATACCCATCATATCAGGGCTTGCGATACATACATCGAAGTCCATAAAGCCACCCTGGATTTTTTCCATAAGGTCTTCTGCACCAACGTATTCAGCACCTGCTGCAAGAGCTGCATCAACTTTGTCACCTTTAGCAAAAACTGCTACTCTTACATTTTTACCTGTACCGTTAGGAAGAACTACAGCGCCTCTAACCTGCTGGTCTGCGTGACGAGAGTCAACACCAAGACGAACGTGAAGTTCTACTGTTTCATCAAATTTTGCAGTTGCACCCTTTACTGTAATATCAAGAGCATCTGCAGTATCATAAAGTTTTGTTCTGTCGATGAGTTTTGCACTCTCAACATATTTCTTTCCGTGTTTCATAATTCAAAATTCCTCCAAAAAAGTGGTTAATCGGATTCTGATTTTTCCTCCCACAAGGAGAATCAGTCTTCTACAGTAACACCCATACTACGTGCTGTACCAGCAATCATACTCATTGCAGTCTCGATTGTTGCAGCATTAAGGTCGGGCATCTTCTGCTCAGCGATTTTTCTAATCTGTTCTTTTGTGATTTTTGCTACCTTTGTTCTGTTAGGAACACCTGAACCACTCTCAATTCCGCAAGCTTTCTTAATAAGAACTGCTGCAGGTGGAGTTTTTGTTACGAATGTGAATGTACGGTCTGCATAAACTGTAATAACAACAGGGATAATAAGACCCATATCATTCTTTGTACGTTCATTGAATTCTTTTGTGAACGCCATAATGTTAACACCGTGCTGACCAAGTGCAGGTCCAACAGGTGGTGCTGGTGTTGCTTTACCAGCAGGAATCTGAAGCTTAATAAAGCCTACTACTTTTTGAGCCATTTTTAGCACCTCCAAAATTCGTGGTATGGCGGAACAGACAGCTCTTCTGCTCCTCCCACGACGCTTTGACAAAAGCGTCATAAAAAGCGTATTTTACGCTAATTACCAAATTAAATAAATTAATCTTCTTCGACCTTTTCTACCTGGTCGAGTTCAAGGTCAACAGGTGTTTCTCTGCCGAGCATTGAAATAACAACGCAAACCACATTGTTTTCAACATCAAGCTCACGAACAGTACCGATGATGCCTTCAAACGCACCGTCGATAATAGATACCATATCGCCAACCTCATAGTCGATTTTAACGACTTTCTTTTCAACACCCATTGCATAAACCTCAGCCTCTGTAAGAGGGATTGGCTTACTTTCAGGGCCAACGAAACCTGTTACACCACGAGTATTTCTAATGACATACCAAGTATCGTCTGTCATTTCAAGGTCGCCTGTTTCTTCATCTTCAAAAACAGCAACCTTAACCATTACATAACCAGGGAAGATTTTTCTTTCTACTTCCTTCTTCACGATAATCTTCTCGCCTGTTTCCTTGTCCTTTGCTTCTTTGTTTTCAACAACGATTTCAGTAGGAACTTTAACCTCGAGAATTAAATCATGCATTTTACGGTTATCAACAATCTTTTCGATATTAGTTGCAACTTTGTTTTCATAACCTGAATAGGTATGTACTACATACCATTTGGAGATTTCTGCCATAACTTAAAATCTCCTTTCAATTACTTTATGAAAAACAAGCTAAGCATCTGTGCAGTATTAGTTGTTGTTTCTACATCCTGCTTATTTGCAAGACTAACAAGACCATCAATAATTGCAGAAAGACCTGTGTCAAATCCAAAAATTATAAGTCCAAAAACTAAAACAACTACGATAACAACGATTGAATGATTAAGAACTGTTTTTCCTGAAGGCCATGTAACCTTTTTCCACTCACCTTTGAAATCCTTGAAGAACTTCTTGATTTTAGCACCGATTGCCTTGAAGTCAACTGACTTTTTCTTAGCAGGAGCGTTCTTTTTGTCCTTCTTGGTTACCTCAGCAGTGGTCTTTTCTTTCTTTTCAGACATTTCACTTACCTCCGGATTACTTTGTTTCCCTGTGGAGAGTGTGTTTCTTGCAGAATCTGCAATACTTGTTCATCTCAATTCTGTCGGGAGTGTTCTTCTTGTTTTTCTTTGTGTTGTAATTGCGCTGTTTGCACTCTGTGCAAGCTAATGTGATTTTTACTCTCATTTTTTCGGCACCTCCGTTAATACTTCGCCTGAAAAATCAGCAGACGAATAAGCCTTCCTCTATGAAAAATAGGCACAAAAAATAAGCCTCTTCCCCGAGGTACTTGATATTGTATCACAGGAGTCAAGGCTTGTCAATAGATTTTTTGTATTTTATTTTTGGAATTTGTTTTTAATCAGTTAACTAAAAGTAACCTGTCAAAAAACAGGTTACTTCATATAATTATTCAACTAAATTTGTGATATTAAATCCTGATGGCTTTTTAATTTTTGATTCATTAACAGTATTTTTGATTGAACTAATTTCTGTAATTACTGAATCCCGTTTGCTTATTCTTTCAATTCTTACAAGCTTATCATTTGAATCGTAATAATACTTTACAGTATCTGAATCTACTGAATAAACATCACAGGTATATTTTTTACCATTAAGAGAAACCGTACCTGATTCAACATAAGTGTATGTTTCAATTTCATTTCCGTCAAATGTTCCTGAAGCTAAATCTTCAATGCCCATATCTTCAACTACCATATATGATTTGAGTGATGGTATTTCACAATATGTGACACCATCTTTAATAATCATATTAGCCTTGATTACCTTACCTTCTTCAAACGGAACTGCAGTTTCAATATATGCATTGTTACCACTTCTGATATAAGTAAACGGATATTCCACTGTTTCAACACCCACTTCCTTAACTGTTGCCACAATGGTAAATTTATTTGTTCCTATAATCTTTTTATATGCTTGCAAACGACTTTCAGCATCAGATTTACCTTTGTCAGGAGCAACCGTTACAAGAGGTTCTTCAACAAGGTCGTCTGTCATCTGAAGACCAGCATCCTTATCAGCATCATCAAAAACCTTATCAGGGTCAGTATTAACTTCACTAAGCAGAGATTCAAGTTCTGCATTTTCTTTGTTCTGTTCAATCTGGTCAATTGTATCTTTATCATCAACAACAGATGTGTTGCCTTCTTTATCAGTAACAATATAGTTACCTTCATCGTCTTTTATGACGAGCTGAGTATTGCCTTCTTCGTCAACATAATATGAGTCAGCTTCTTTATCTTTCTTACAAGAAACAAAAGTGAACACAATAACTAATAAAGCAAGTAAAACCGCTAAAATCTTTTTGCTCATAATAAACCTCCAAAGGTGATGATTTTAAACTCATTTTGATTATACATCATTTTTTCAAGATAAACAAGAGAGTTTTGAAAAATTCAAAATTTGGCAATATATATATTTTTTATTCAAAAATCAATCAGGTAATTATTATAATAAACAAATTTATTTTTTCTTGCAAAATTTTATTGACGGAAAAAGAGTTTTATGATAAAATTTCAAAAGTAAATTCTAGGAGTGAGAACATTGTCAAAGCAGTACCAGATGTTAATTTGCAAAACATTCAAGACTGACGGCATTGTTATTTCTTCTTTACATATTCACCAAAGCACTCTTATTTCTACTGGATGTGTTTCTTGTTTATTTTCAGATTTTTAAACGACGGTTTCCCGTCGTTATTTTTTTGTAAAAATTTGTGTTTTTTTATTGAACTGCTTAAAATAATATAGTA
Source organism: Candidatus Fimenecus sp. (assembly GCA_045593555.1). Lineage (GTDB taxonomy): Bacteria > Bacillota > Clostridia > Oscillospirales > Acutalibacteraceae > Fimenecus. The sequence continues at coordinate 11,446 of JAZNWU010000008.1, forward strand.
TAATAATTAATTGACAATAAATGAAAGGCTGGTGTGAATTTTGAAAGCGTATTTAATGCTTGAGGACGGTTCTGTTTACGCAGGTACTGCTGCCGGAAAATTCAAAGAAACTGTATTTGAAACTGTATTCAACACATCAATGACCGGATATGTTGAACTTCTTTCTGACCCATCAAATGTGGGTAAAGGTATTATTATGACATACCCACTCATTGGTAACTATGGTGTTTGTCTTGAAGATATGGAGGCGGACAAGCTTTTCCCTTCTGCTCTTCTTGTTCATGAACTTTGTGACACACCTTCAAACTTCAGATGCGAATTGGCACTTGAAGAATTGCTTAATAAATACGATGTTCCTTGTGTTACAGACCTTGATACCCGTGCAATTGTTATGAACATCCGTGACAATGGTACAATGAGAGCAATTATCACAGATGATATTTCTGATAAAGATGCTCTTATGGCAAAAATAAAGTCATTTGATTCACAAGCAATCTTTGTTGACAAAACAAATGGTGAAGTTATTTCAACAGAGGGACTTCCTGTTGCATTTATTGATTTAGGTGCAAAAAAGAGCTCAGCTGTTTCTTTCGCCGACAAAGGTTTTGCTGTTACAAAGTATTCTGCAGATGTTACTGCTGATGAAATTCTCAATTCTGATGCTAAAGGTGTTGTTATTTCAAACGGACCTGAAGTTTTCACAGCATTTGACAAGATGATTGTTGAAATTCAGAAGCTTATGGATGCTCAGATGCCAATTTTTGCAATCGGTACAGGTCACCAGCTTGTTGCAAAATCACAAGGTGGTAAAGTCCAAAAAATGCTCTACGGTCACAGAGGAGCAAATCTCCCGGTTAAATTCACAGCAGTTGATGAAACATATATTACAACACACAACCACGGATACACAGTTGCAAAGGACGGTATCCCGGAAAATGCCGAAGTTTTATGCGTAAACGTAAACGACGGTGAAATTGAAGGTCTTTCATATAAAAATGCTGTTACAGTTCAGTTTATTCCTGACACAGCAAGAGGTCATAACACCTCCTTCTTATACAAACAATTCGCAGAAATGATTAAGGAGGGCAAATAAGATGTTAGATAAAAGCATTAAAAAGGTAATGGTTATCGGTTCAGGTCCTATTATTATCGGACAAGCTGCCGAATTTGACTACGCCGGTACTCAGGCTTGCCGTTCACTTAAAGAAGAAGGTGTTGAAGTTGTTCTTGTTAACTCCAACCCTGCTACAATTATGACTGATGGTGATATTGCAGATAAGGTTTACATTGAGCCTCTTACAATCCCTACTATCACAAAGATTATTGAAAAAGAAAAGCCTGACTCACTCCTTCCGTCTCTTGGCGGTCAGACAGGTCTTAACCTTGCTATGGAGCTTAATGAGTTAGGAATTCTCAAAGAAAATAATGTTCGCCTTATCGGTATCAATGCCGAGTCAATCAAAAAGGCTGAGGACAGACAGGCTTTTAAGGATACAATGGAAGCTATTGGTGAGCCTTGTATTGAATCTCTCGTTGTTGAAACAGTTGAGGATGCTCTCGATTTCTCTGCTAAAATCGGCTATCCTGTTATTGTTCGTCCTGCATACACACTTGGTGGTACAGGCGGTGGTATTGCTTATGATGAAGAACAGCTTCACGAAATCGCATCAAACGGTATCCGTCTTTCCCGTGTAAATCAGGTTCTTATTGAAAAATGTATTTCAGGTTGGAAAGAAATCGAATTTGAAACAATGCGTGACTCAAAGGGTAACTGCATTACAATCTGTTCAATGGAAAACATGGACCCTGTCGGTATTCACACAGGTGACTCAATTGTTGTTGCTCCTGCACAGACACTTATGGATAAGGAATATGCTATGCTTCGTAATGCTGCTCTCAACATTATCTCTGCACTTGATATTCAGGGTGGTTGTAACGTTCAGTTTGCTCTTCATCCGACATCATTCAAGTATGCAGTTATTGAGGTTAACCCTCGAGTTTCCCGTTCATCAGCATTGGCTTCAAAAGCAACAGGATTCCCTATCGCACGAGTTGCATCAAAAATTGCTCTCGGCTTAGGTCTTGATGAAATTCCTAATGCTGTTACCGGTAAGACTTACGCATCATTTGAACCTACAATTGACTATATCGTATGTAAGTTCCCTAAGTGGCCATTTGACAAGTTTGTTACTGCTAAAAAGACACTTGGTACACAGATGAAGGCTACAGGTGAAGTAATGTCAATTGCTCGTACATTCGAGGCTGCACTTCACAAGTCACTTCATTCTCTTGAAGAAAACAAGGAGTCACTTCTTCTTGATGCCTTTATGGAAATGAGCAAAGAAGAAATTCACGAAACCCTTTACAATGTTGATAACCTTCGTGTTTATGCTATTGCAGTTGCAATCTATAAGGGAATTGAATTAGAGGAAATCCACGACATCACAAAGATTGATATGTGGTTCTTAAATAAAATCAAGAACATTGTAGAAATGGAAAAGACACTCAAATCAGGTAAATGTGATAAGGAAACTCTTTTCCAGGCAAAGAAAATGGGCTTTACAGACAATGTTATTGCTAAAAATGTTGGCACAACAAAGAGTGCTATTAAGCACATGAGAAAGCTTTGGAACATTATGCCATCATTCTCAATTGTTGATACTTGTGCTGCTGAATTTGCAGCACAGACACCATATTACTATTCAGATTATGGCATTGCTAATGAAGTAAATCCAAAAACTGATAAGAAAAAGATTATGGTATTGGGTTCAGGTCCTATCCGTATCGGTCAGGGTGTTGAATTTGACTACTGTTCAGTTCATTCTGTATGGGCACTTAAAAAGGCAGGTTGTGAAGCAATTATCGTAAATAACAACCCTGAAACAGTATCAACTGACTTTGACGTTTCAGATAAACTGTATTTTGAACCACTTACACCTGAATATGTTACAAGCATTGTTGAACTTGAAAATCCTGACGGTGCTATTGTTCAGTTCGGTGGACAGACTGCTATTAAACTTACAAAGACACTTAATGATTTAGGTGTTAAGATTCTCGGTACTGACGCTGACCACGTTGACGCAGCTGAAGACAGAGAAAGATTTGACGAAATTCTTGAATTCTGTGATATAGCAAGACCTAAGGGACAGACTGTATTTACAGCACAGGAAGCTATCGCTGCTGCACATTCTTTGGGTTATCCTGTTCTTGTCCGTCCAAGCTATGTTCTTGGTGGTCAGGGTATGCAGATTGCAGCAAGTGACGAAGATATTCTTGAATTTATGGACATTATCACAAGAACAATTCCTGACCTTTCAGAGCATCCTGTTCTTGTTGACAAATATCTTATGGGTCAGGAAGTTGAAGTTGACGCTATCTGTGACGGTAAGGATATTCTCATCCCCGGTATTATGGAACACATTGACCGAGCAGGTATTCACTCAGGTGACTCAATTTCAGTTTATCCTGCAGTTACACTTTCTCAGAAAGTACAGAAAACAATTGTTGATTATACAAAACGACTTGCATCTGCATTGCATGTTGTTGGTATGATGAACATACAATTTATTGTACTCCGTGAAACAGTTTATATTATTGAGGTTAACCCTCGTTCTTCAAGAACTGTTCCTTATATCAGTAAGGTTACAGGTATTCCTGCTATCAGCCTTGCAACAAGAGCAATGCTTGGTGAGAGAATTGCTGATATGGGCTACGGCACAGGACTTTATAAGAACAGCGGTTACTATGCAATCAAGCTTCCTGTATTCTCATTTGAAAAGATTATCGGTGCAGATACTTCTCTCGGTCCTGAAATGAAATCAACAGGTGAAGTTCTCGGTATCTCAACTGATTACAATGAAGCACTACTTAAAGCATTTGAAGGCGGCGGTGTTTCAATGCCTAAGGATGCAAAAATCGTTGTTACAGTCCGTGACAAGGATAAGAAAGAAGTTGGCGAAATGCTCAAAGAATTCAAGGATTCTGACTTTGAATTCTATGCAACACCTGGTACTTGCAAGGCTATTCGTGAAGCAGGAATTGAGTGTAAGGAAGTTAATCCTCTTACAGGTCAGTCACCTAACATTATGGATATGCTTCAGAACGGTGAGGTTTCACTCATTATCAATACACCAACACACGGTCGTCTTGCTAATCGTGACGGATTTAAGCTTCGTCGTCTTGCGGTTGAATCAGGTACATCCTGTCTTACATCTCTTGACGCAGCACTCAGCGTTATGAGAAGTACATTCGTTGTACCTGATGGTAAGATGAGCCTTACTGATATTGCAGCTCTTAAGTTATAATAAACAAGCCGGAATTGAGTGCAAAAGCTTAATTCCGGCATTTTTTAAGGAGTTGAGTTCTTATGGCAGGTATAGTTGAATATTCCCTTATGAATGCTCATAAGGATTTCAATGCATTACCTTTTTCAAAAGTTGATGGCCTCATTTTTGCACAACTAGCATATCTCGATTTTGACGAATTTGTGCCTGATAAAAAATTATTCACAAGAGGTCTTACATTTTCTAAAATTGCAGAACAAGATGGATTTGAAAATCTCTTTCCTCTTGAAAGAACTGCAAGAAAAAATCTTTTGCTTTTTAACTCTATGGCATACAGTAAAAGATATAATAAAGTCAGAATTAAATATCACGAAAACATTTTTGACCCTGAAAAAGCTATTCAGTTTTCAGCCACGACATTCCTTTTACCTGACGGAAATGCTTGTGTTTCATTCAGAGGAACTGACTCAACCATCACTGGTTGGCGTGAAAATTTTGATATGCTTTATAATGACACTGTTCCTGCACAACTTTTGAGTGTAAAATATCTCAACAAAGTTGCAAGTAAAATCAAAGGTAAAATAACTGTTGTCGGACATTCAAAAGGTGGAAATCTTGCGATTTATTCAAGTGTCATGTGTACTCCAACGACAAAAGAAAAAATCATTGAAGTACAAAGCTTTGATAGTCCTGGATTTACAGAAGATTTTGTCATATCACAAGAATACCTTGATATGGAAAGCAAAATTGCAAAATTTGTTCCCGAAGAATCCATGATTGGAATGCTCTTAAGTAACACAGACTCATATCGCATTGTTAAAAGTGAGGGTGAAGGAATTCATCAGCACGACCCGTTTTTATGGATTGTTGAAGATAATGACTTTGTTACGGGTGAAAAAATACATACAAGTGCAAAGCTTGTTACAAACACTTTTAAAGAGTGGATGGGAAATTACAACCTTGAACAGCGAGAGCTTTTCATTGACGGTATTTTTGATATAATTGAAGCAACAAATGCTCAAAAAGCTGAAAGCTTTATTGAATGGAGCGAATATCTCAGGGAAAATTCATCACTTTTCTTCGATACAATCAAAGATTTAGACCCTGAAATTAGAAGTTTTATGCTTAAATTTTTAGGAAGCATATTCCCATCAGCAAAGGATAGTCTTTTAGTAACACCGAAGAAAATTATTAAAAGCACCTTTGATAAAATCAAATCAAGAAGAAGTGACGGTGACACCACTTCTTCCGATTAATAAATTAAATGTCAGTTCGAAACCATCCTGACAAAAAACAAAACTATGGAGTGATAAAAATGAATAAAAAGAGAACGGTTTTTGTAGTACAATCGGCAGTTATTGCAGCACTTTATGCAGGACTGACCTATGCAGCAAGTATGCTGAATCTGGCTTATGGCAGTATTCAGTTCAGATTTTCCGAAGCGTTGACGATTCTGGCAGCCGTATCCCCTGCTGCTATTCCCGGACTTACTATAGGTTGCTTTTTAAGTAACATTACAAGTCCTTACGGGATAATTGATATTATATGCGGAACACTGGCAACATTTATTGCTGCCGTTCTCGGCTACCGGACACGAAATGTTAAGTTTAAGGATTATCCCCTGCTTACAGCATTCTTTCCTGTAATCACAAATGCTGTAATTGTCGGAATTGAGATTACCGTATTTATGCCTGAAGGATTTAAATTACAAGCATTTCTAATAAATGCGTTGCAAATTGCAATAGGACAGTTTGTAATGTGCTATGGACTTGGATTACCATTATATAAAGTGATTAAAAATACAAAACTTGATAAGATGATATAAAAACAGCGTGATAGCCGATCTGGTTATCACGCTTAATTTTTGTTATTATACGTTCATAGCTATTTATTAATAATGCAATGCACCACATTCACAATATTTATTTGAGCCGAAAAGTTTACTGAAGAAAAGAGTAATCTTCCAGAAGAATCCGGCAATTCCTGACTGATGACAGCTATGGTCACAAATTAATTCATCACAGATATTGCAATAACCGTCTGAATCACTGTCTTTATGACCTGTTGCAGGAATAACTTTCTCAATAACTTCTCCACAAGGACAAGTATATGTCTTACAGCCTGCATTTTCGCATGTTGGTGCTAAAGTAATTTTTTCAATTCCTGACTCGTGTATTGTAATTGTTTCTAACATGAAGTTAGAGTCCATTGTAACATTTACACTTTCATTTTTTGCGTTTATAACATATGCTTCTTTAAGAAGGATGTATATGTCACCACAATTATCAGTAACTTTAAATTTAACTGTAAGAATATTTGTTGCTTCATCACTGATATAACTTGTTGTTGTTCCGACAAATCTCACTGCACGGCTTGAATATTCAGCATTAATCATTTCTGCACTGAATTGTTGTTTTGCTGTAACCTCAACGACCTCAAAGGCTGATTCATCATAAACAACATCAAAAACAAGAGCACAAAGTCTTGATTTCTCTGTTACATTAACATCTACTGAAATGATATCACCAACCTGAGCTGTTTCCTTACTTGGAACTAAACTGAATACAGGTACGCTTGCTGCACTTGCAGTTACTGCTGATACAGGAATAATTGAAAGCATCAACACAAGTACTAAAAATACTGACAAAAGTTTATTCATTGTTTTCATTTTTCTTTCTCCTTTTAACTTAACCGGAAATATCAATATATTATCACATTAATTCATCTAAATCAAGTTAGTTTACACAAAAACATATAAATACAAATTTATATAATGTATGGTTGCCCCCACTATAACTAAAATATGAAAGATTGTATGAAAGTACGGTTTTTTAGCACCAATTGCAAAAAGAACTAATCCTAATATATAAGCTCCATTACCTATAAGAACAAGTTTTACACCGATAGGGTCAACCCTATCCCCTATTACGAATAATGATGAGAAAGCACATAAGCCTATCACAATATATAATATCATTCTTATAGCTTTTGTTTTGCTGAAAGCTGTCAAAGTGAGAATAATTGATATGACAGTTGCTACAAGACATATTATAAATAATGCCCATCCTAAGGTATAGTTTATTTTTGCAACTGAAAGCAACATATACGGTGTGATTGTACCCATAAGCATTAAATATATTGCTGTATAGTCAATCATTCGCATTACCTTTTTTGCTCTGCAAAGTGGCAGTCCGTGATAAACTGATGAGCAGACAAACACCGTCAGCATTGAAAGGCAATATACAAGTCCGATTATAAGATAATCTGTTCTTTCAAGAGAAGCTGAATGGATAACACACAGTACAGTTGCAACAAAAGCTAAAACTGCACCAATTATGTGAGTTATTGTATTGAGTAATTCTTCTGTTTTTGAGTATTTTACAAATTCTATTGAATCAATTTCTTTCATAAGCATTATCCTTAATGGTGATGGTGATGATGGTGATGATGGTGATGATGACCTGATGAATGCTCATAATGAACATGACAGTTTTCCTCATGACAATGTTCTTTTTCACTTTCAAGTTCAAGTGTTGCATGACCAATTCCATGTTCACGAAGTTCTTCCCTGATGCTGTCTTTAATTTTATGAGCATCACCGTCTGCCACAACGTGCATTGTAGCGTAATTATGATTACCGTCCATACTCCAGATGTGAATATGGTGAATATTCTTTACCCCTTCAATTTCAGTTAAATGCTCCTTAATTTCCTCAACGCTTATATCGTGAGGAATTTTTGCAAGAAACAAATCAAGAACCTCTTTCAGATTCTTAACTGCATTGATAAAGATGAAAACTGCAACACCCATTGACATAATCGGGTCTATAATTCTGATATCGGTAAATCTCATTATAACTGCACCCACAAGAACGACAAGCCAACCAAGGACATCCTCAAGCATATGAAGGTTAACGGCTTTCTGGTTAAGAGAATCTCCGTCTTTAGTAAAATATGCTGCCAGGAAATTCACCAATGCACCTATAACTGCAAAAATAATCATTCCGTTATAATTTATTTCAACAGGATTGAAAATTCTTATTATTGCATTATAAATAACAGCAGCTGAACCAAAAAGAAGAATGAATGTTGTAATGACACCACCCATAACGGAAAATCTTGCATAACCATAGGTGTATGTTTCGTCAGGCTGTTTTTTACTCTTCTTTTCAAGGAAATATGAGAAACCTATACTCATTGCATCACCGATATCGTGAACTGCATCTGAAAGGATAGCAACACTTCCTGTAAAAATTCCACCCATAAATTCAAATATTGAGAATGATAAATTGAGAATAAATGCAATTAAAATGTTCTTTTCTGTTTTCATAAAGGTCACCTATTCTTTTTATGGTTTATATGATTTAAGCCTACTTCGAAAATTTCGGAAATATGAATATCATCAAGTGAATAATAAACTGTTTTACCTGATTTGCGACATTTAACAAGTCCAACATCTTTCATTTTGCTTAGCTGATGTGAAATTGAAGATTTCGTCATAGAAAGCACATTCGCCAAATCGCAGACACACATCTCATTCTGCAAAAGTGCAAAAAGCAGTTTACACCTTGTGGTATCACCCATTATTTTGAAAAAATCTGCAAGGCTGTGAAGTATATTATTTTCAGGCATTTTGGAAAGAGTGTCGTTTACCATTTCTTCATGTACCATTTTACAATCACAAATGAATTCATTTTTAGACATTTTTACCTCCCTTTCAGTTGAGTGTCTGTTCAACTGTTATTATAGTTGAATGAGCACTCAATTGTCAAGTGGATTTATGAAAATATAGGAATTTTTATATAAATATGAAATTTTTGTTGTAAATTCATTTGCAAAAATGATATTCTATATTTGGTGATGAATATGAAAGAGTACCTTAAAAGCATAGAAGTATTGCCTGATGAAAAAGAAAATATAGAATTCTGGGAAAGGGAGAACAAAAAATCACACACATCATATGAAAGTGAAATTCTCTTTTTCTCTTGTATTATGCATGGAGATACAGAAAGACTCGAAAACTGTCTTGATGATTTATTCAAAAGTGGTATTGTTGCCGGAAGGCTTTCTACGGATAATTTAAGACAGATGAAATACTGGGCAGTAAGTTGTGTCACTATTGCTACACGATATGCAATTCAAGGTGGATTACCTGAAATGGAAGCATATAATCTCAGTGATAAGTTTATTCGTGATATTGATATGCTTGATGATGAAAACACTATCATTGATTATCTTGTAAATGCAAGTTTTAAAATTACAGAAATGATTAAATCAATTAAAATTCAGCACAATTATCCATCACCTGTCCGAAAATGTGTTACATATATTGATAAGAATCTTCACGACAAAATCACACTTGATGATTTAGGAAAAATAAGTGGACTTTCAAAAGATTATTTATCACAATTATTTAAGAAAACAACAGGAATTACCATTACAGAGTACATAAGAAAACGACGACTTGACTCGGCTAAAAAACTCCTTGACCGTGGAACAAAAATTAATGATACTGCATATGGTCTTGGGTTTTGTTCGGAAAGCTACTTTATTTCTTGTTTTAAAAATGAATATGGAATTACACCACGAGAGTACATAAAGAATAAAGGAAAACTATAGAAATACAGCCCTGATTTGTCAAAAATCAAGGCTGTTATTTTATACTGTAATTGTATATGTATTTCCTTTTTCTGTATCAAATTCAAGCATACCATTCTGTGATGACATTCCATCAACAGTAAACTCACCTTTTGAATAGTAAAGTTTACATTTGCCACCTGCGTTAGAAGTGATTTTTGCTGACTTGAGTGAATTTTCTTCCCATTCAATATTGATTATGAAATTACCACGGGCAACAATTCCATTGATACTACCTTTATCCCATTCTTCAGGTAATGCAGGTAGCAATTCGATACATCCGCAATTACTCTGCATCAACATTTCATTGATACCTGATGTAAATCCAAAGTTACCGTCAATCTGGAATGGTGGATGATAATCAAAGAAATTCGGATAAATTCCGTTTTTAAACAAGTCACCGATTATTTTAAGAACTCTGTCACCGTTTCCCACTCTTGCCCAAGTGTTGATTTTCTGCCCCATTGACCATCCTGTACTCTTATCTGTACGATGATTCATTGAAACAATTGAGGCTTCAATAAGTTCAGGATTCTGGAACTTATTCATTACGTTGCATGGAAAAAGACCGAGAAGGTGTGACATGTGACGGTGATGGTGCTGACCGAATTCGCCGAGTTTCTTTTCATGATACCATTCTTTAATCTGACCATCTTCACCAATTTCGTATACCTTTAATTTACTTTGGATATCCTGCCATTTTTCAATTAAATCAGCATCAACACCCAATGCAACAGCACTCTTTATTGAGTCATCATATAACTGCCACAAGAGAGCCTGTTCATAAGTATTACCCATTGTTCGTGGACCGTGTTCAGGTGAATAGCAAGGATATGTTACAAGTCTGCCGTTATCTTCAACTAAAAGTTTTGAGAAATACTCTGCACATTCTTTTAACATGGGATAAATGTCATCACCAAGAGTTTTCTTATCTAATGTATATTCATAATGCTCATAGCAGTTGTGCAAAATCCAAGGCATTGCTGCAGGTGACCAACCCCAGTCAAAACTCCAGCCGGGACAAGTCCAACCAAATGGTGTACACTGAGTATGAAAAAGGAAACCGTTTGCTTCATTTTCTTTACTTTCAATACCTGTATAGTATTTTGCAGTAATTCTTCCGGGTTCAACCATTGATTTGATATATCTGATTAATGGTTTTGAACATTCAGCAAGATTTCCGTTAAATACAGGCCAATAGTTCATTTGAAGATTTACATTTGTATGGAAGTCACTACTCCATTTAGGGTCATTTGACACATTCCATATACCCTGAAGATTTGATGGAAGAATATCAGTTTCACGAGATGATGAAACAGTCATATATCTTCCGTACTGATAGAGCAATTGTGCTGCTTTTTTTCTGTATGAGGCATTATCTGAATAGTTATGTAAAAGTGTATCTGCAGATATATCGTCTGCACCATTGAGGTTGATTTCAACCCGCTTCATAATCTCGTTAAAATCTTTTTTATGTTCATTTAAAAGATTTTCAAAGCCTTTTTCGGTTGCAATCTTTACTGTTTTATTAACTCTTTCAAAGAGTTCTTCTGAACTCTCACCTGTTCTATAAACAGGATAATTATCCATATAATCTGTATCTGCTGAAAAAATGATTATAAATTCCGTTGCATTTGAAATTTTTATGCTTTTTTCTGTTGCAGTTGCAGTACCATCAGTCAGAATATTGGCAACGAGGCAGAATTTAAGGCTATTATCCTCTAATTCTCCTTTATGAATGATTCTGTTATTCTCATATTGTGCTTTTCCATGTGCTGATGAGAGCTTAATTTCTGTACTTAATTGCTCACCATCTCTTTTCAAACGAATAACACCACATTTGTCGGGATAAGAAACAAAAGCAGTTCTGCTATCGTGAATTTTCTTTACAAGTCCCATTTTCGCATCATAAGAAACAGTACAGACACCGTTGCTCATATCAAGTTCACGATGATAATTGTGTTCACAATGGGTTGATGGAAAATCAAATTCAAGCAGTCCCCAGCAACGATAACCACCATAACCGTCCATAATACCTACTAATTTTTCACAAAGGTTATGGGCTTTTTTATCATCACCATTTTTAAATAAATTATATATTTCCTTATAGTAATCAACAGGCAATTTTCCGTCTTTATCATGAGTTATGATATTACCGCCACAATAATCAGGTCTTTTCGGTGACGGACCACCTGCCCACAATGTTTTATGGTTAAGAACAATTGTGTCGGACTTTAAGTTACCGATAACACCCATACCAAGACTGCCATTACCGATTGGCAACGATGTCTGTTCCCAAAGGTTTTCAAAGCCACGCCAATATGCTTTTTTAAGTTTCATCTTTGATGGTGGTTTGCTGTAAAAAAGTTTCATAATTACTCCTTAAAAATTGAGAATCATATCGTAATGCGGAATGTTTTCTTCAAGGTATTCAGGTGTGCCAACAAGCTTAAAGCCACATTTTTCATAAAAGCCAACAGCGTGAGTCTGTGCACCGACATAGACGGTTTTTGCGCCGTCTTCTTGAGATTTTCTTAAGAGTTCAAGAACTATTTTTTCACCTAAATGAAGTCCTCTTTTATCCTTTTTGACAGCAATTCTGCCGATTTTAACAGTATCTTCACCATAAGGAATTACTCGACCTGTTGCTACTGCCTCACCATCAAGAAAAATCACAAGATGAGGTACTTGCAAATCGTAATCATCAAATTCATTCTCAACAGGTACACCCTGCTCTTTTACGAAAATATCAATTCTCAAGTTTCGGAAAGAGTCATCAATAACACCTGCAGGAAACCATTTATATTCCAACATAATTATTCACCCTTAAATGCAAATTTAAAGCAAAGTGGCTTATCTGTCTTGACACAGTATTTCTCTAATGTATCAGGTCCACAAGTATTTGTACCTGTACCTCTCATAAAGCCATCAAGATTGAGAACTGTAGAATTTACAAATTCGAGTTCTTCCTGATGTTTCGCATTATGAAGTGACTTCTGTGTATAGTTATGAGCAGAAAAACTGAACTTTGGCTGACCATATACTATGAAAGCATTACTATTTTCATTTGAAAGTTTAAGGTATTTTACTGCACCACAGTTACCGTTATCCTGAGGCATTACATATGGCTCATGCATCTTTTCTACTGTTGTTTTCCATACACCAATATATGCGTGTTCTTTCATATCACAGATGTTTTCCATTTTTTCGTCAGAGCCTCTGCCGTAAAACTCGATATTCCTGAACTGTGAATCTAATTCAACCGTTACACCAAATCGCTGAAGCTGACTACATCCGAATAATCCTTTATCAAGCATACATTCAACTTCAACAAGTCCGTTGCCGAAAATCTTGAAAATAATATCTGTACGGAAATACTTTTTAAGTCCTTTTTTGATTGAATATGACACACCAACAAGAGCATAAATTGATTTATCAACATAACGGAAATCGCTGAGAACGATATCAGCATCGTGAAGATTGATTTTTGCCCATGGTTCTTTTTGACCATAAGAATCATTATCAAGTGATGCTCTGACAAGGTTTGGAATAAATCCTTTTTTACCACCTGCAGGACTCATATTGATAAATTCACAATCATTCTTCTTATAGCTTATAAGTTCACCTGTCTTTTTATCAAAAGTAATGCTACCATTATCAAATGATATTACAAGTATGTTATTTTCATCAGCAATTGAGAATTTGCCTTGTATTGAAAGTCCTTTTGTGAATCTTGCAGTATCACTTAATACACTCTGTTCTAAAGCACAACGATTTTCGCCATCATAATATGCAATATTGATATGGCAGTCCTTTGATGCATCAAACTCATCATAAGAAATTTCATATGTCTTTGTCTGCATAGGGGCAATATCAAGATTCAACTCACCTGATTTAACTTCTTCGCCATTTACAAGCTGAGTCCAGATAACCTTTAAATACTTACTGTTTCTGAACCTGTTTGTATTAGTAAACTCAAAGCATTTTCCGCTAATGTGTTTGCTTCTGATTGGTCTGTAAACTGCCTTAATTGTGTAAGCACCTGTATGTGGTGTTTTGTCAGGATAGAGCATACCGTCAACACAGAAGTTACTGTCGTGTTTTTCTTCTCCGTGGTCACCACCATAAGTATATTGATATTTATACTTATCTGTGCCGTCGTGATAAACAGCGTGGTCTGCCCATTCCCATACACAACCACCCATAAGGTTGTCGTGGGCATATATACTTTCCCAATATTCTTCAACTGCACCTGGGCCAACACCCATTGCATGAACATATTCACACATAAAGTATGGTTTTTCGTGGTATCTCTTGTCTTTTGCTGTTTGTGCACCATATTTTGCTACATTTTCCTGAGTTGGGTACATTTCGGAAATTACATCATAAGCAAAACGCTTTGTAGTTATTACACTTTCATAATGAACAGGTATTTTTGAACCGCTGTTCTTGATATAATCATAGCAGGAATCCTGACAATTATATCCCCAGGCTTCATTACCAAGTGACCACATTGTGATACTTGGATGATTTCTGTCACGACAAACCATACGACTTACTCTGTCAACATATCTTCCTTCCCATTTAAGGTCATGGCTGATAATACAGTTATCATATGGTGTTTTTATGTCCCCTGCTCCGTGAGTTTCAATATCTGCTTCGTCAATGATATAAAATCCCATTAAGTCTGCAAGAGTTATAAGTGTTGGGTCAGGTGGATAGTGAGATGTACGGATTGAATTGATGTTTAACTTTTTCATCAATTCGAGTTCTTCCTTAATTTCCTCACCAGTGAGAACATAACCATTCTTCATATTTGTATCGTGGTGGTTTACACCCTTGAATTTAATTGGCATACCGTTGAAATAGAAAACATTTCCTTTAATTTCAATAGTTTTGAAACCTGTGATATTCTTAACACAAGTTTTATGTCCATTGGCATCCTGAAATGTGATGAAAAGGTCATAATTATATGGTTCTTCAGCATTCCATTCTATAACATTAAGGTTAGAGAATGTAATTTCTGACTTTGCACGGGCATCAGCAGTTTCATTTGCAAGAACTTTGTCGCTATCAAGAAGTTCTACTGTAACTGAACAACCTTCTTTATCGCCTTTGATATCAAAACAAACGGTTAAGTCGTATGTATTACCTTTTTTCTCTGTATCAACTTTGAAATCATACAGATATGTTTCATTAAGTTCTGTCAAAAGCACATCACGGAAGATGCCATTTTCACGGAACATATCCTGACATTCAAGATATGTACCTGTTGACCATTTGCTGACAACAGCAAGAATTTCATTTTCACCCTTTACGAGGTATTTTGAAATATTAAACTCTGCAGAATTGTGAGCACCTTCACTATAACCTACAAATTCACCATTGATATAAAGGTCAATTGATGAAATAACACCCATAAAAGTAAGGATATATTCTTTTTCAGGATTTTCGATATTAATGAGCTTCCTGTAAATACCCATTGGAACTTCTTCAGGCATTTCGGGATAAAGCTTTGGATTAAATTCGTAACGAGTATTGAGATAACAAGGCTCACGATAGCCTGTTCTCTGCCATGTACTCGGCACAGTTACCTTATCAAACTGAACTCTGTCGGTATAAAACTCCTTTGGTATGAGCATATCCTTATCGTAATATTTAAAGTCCCATTCACCATTGAGAATTGTTACCATATCACTGTTGTAACGCTCTGTAAGAACGTTCTGTTCGCAAAGTTTTTCTTTTGATGAATAAGGAATAAAATATGCACGAGGTGAAAGTTTATTAATTTCTGCAGTGTCAAAATCTCTGAAATTTTTTGTATTAATTGTGTATTTCATAAAAAGACCTCCGTCTTATATATAGATAGATTAAGTTTATCATATATTAAAATCATTTTCAATGAAAATAGAAAAAGAAAATTATAAATCTGCAATACAGTTCCGACATTTAACGCTTTGCATTTTGCACTTTGGATTCAATTCCACAAACCCCAATTTGCCAAATAAAAAAGGATGATTCTAACTGAACGCTAAAATCATCCAAATATATTTAATTTATGCTTTTACATTTTCGCCACGAGCACTGACCTTTTCTTCAGGATTAATTTCACCTGCTTTAAGAAGTGCAATCTTTGTAAGGAATGGTCCGATAAGTTCATAAATCAAAACTGCAAAGAGTGTAATGTTTGCAACGACAGCACCTTCAGTTCCCAATTCGTGAGCCTTAATTGCCATACCCAATGCAACACCTGCTTGTGGGAAAAGAGTAATGCCAAGGTATTTCACAATATTTTTGTCACATTTTGTTGCTTTTGCACTGAATGATGTACCAAAGTATTTACCAAGACAACGAGCAACAATATAAACAAGACCAATGCAAACAATACCTATATCTTTGAAGATTGACAATTCAAGTTCTGCACCACTTATAACGAAAAACAAAATTAACAATGGAGAAGTCCATCTGTCAACTCTGTCCATAAGTTCTTCTGAAAAATCACAGATGTTGCAGAATACTGTTCCAAGCATCATACATGACAATAATGATGAGAATGCAATATGAACTCCACCAATCTCAAATTTAAGCATTGACAATGAAACTGTAAGGAAAACAAATGTTACAGACATTGCAAGTCGTTTTGACCTTGAATGGAAGAACTTTTCACAGAAAGTGAACAAGTAACCCATAACTGCACCGAGAACAAGTGAAAGAATAACCTCAAGAAGTGGTTCGATAATAATTGAAATTACATCTACACTACCCATAATAAGTGCTTTTGCGATACCGAATGAAACTGCAAAAACAATCAAGCCGACAGCGTCATCAAGGGCAACGATAGGAAGAAGCAAGCTTGTAAGAGGGCCTTTCGCCTTATACTGTTTTACAACCATAAGAGTTGCTGCAGGAGCCGTTGCTGTTGCAACAGCACCAAGTACAATTGCCGATGGTAATGACAACTTATCAGGTGCGATAAAATGAACGACAATTAATGCTGCATCAACAAGTAAACATGCAACCAATGCCTGAAAAATACCGATTACTGTTGCCTTTTTACCGATTTGTTTGAGTTGAGAAAGTCTGAACTCATTACCGATTGAAAAAGCAATAAATCCAAGTGCAACATCGGGAATAATGTCATAAGCCTTGATATTGTCCATACTTGTAAATCCAAAACCATCGAATCCAAATGAACCAAGGAAATAAGGACCTACAAGAATACCTGCAACAAGATATGCAGTAACAGCAGGAAGCTTGAAAATCTTTGCAACTCGTGATAGCATCAGTCCTGCAAATAAGCAGAGTGACAAACAAAGTAAAGTTTCCATAAATTTCGCCTCTGGATAAATTATATTTAAGCGTGTATTATTTTAGCACTTGAGGTATTGATGTTCAAGAATAAAAATGACAGTTTAAAGGTGTATTTGGAAGATTTTTTTGGTGGATATGACATTATGGCAATAAATAAAGAGTCCACCGAAGTGAACTCTTTATTATTGGTGCGGGTGTTCATAACGGATTTACTCAAAATACAAGTTAAACTGGCTTCAAACATAGTATTCTGCACTCCCTACCTTGCTTAAACAGAGTGAAAAAGAAAGGACAAATACTATGAAAACTAATAATATTTCTTACAGATGAGTTGGCGATTACAATATTCCTATTTTACCCGTCAGATAAGAATACAACTGCAATGGTTACCACAGATATGGTAAAGAAAACTGCACCTCTCACCGAATAGGACAAGAGGTGCTTGATGAAATAGTTTACAATGAACTGCAAGAAATCAAGAAGTATGCCAAGGAATCATTCGAGAAAAGTGATGTGAAACTCAAGCAATGGTTGGCTTCAAAGTCAAAGGTTAATAAGAAAATTGAACGAATCCAAGCACAGTTAAGCCAACGGAAAGAAGACCAACAAGCAATCCTCCTGGAAAGAATCCGTGACAGAGAACACGCTGATGTTTACACGGATATGCTCAAAACCTGCGAAGCTAACATCGAAAGGCTTGAAGCAAGGCTCAAGGAACTTCAGGATATTGATGAAACTGTAAAAAAGAGAAGAGCAGAAATGAAAAGCAGTATCGAAATGCTTGATAGTATAGTTGAAGATGGTGCAATATCTGACACAAACCTGCGAATGTTGGTTGATACCATAACGATTTATGAAACTGAAGATGGCTTAAAAATCAGCGTAAAGTTCAATGGTGACTTCCCTTACCACAAGGACTACTATGACGAAAACGGCAACATGGTAGATAAACTTCAGGAATCCTGGTGGTACGATATTGACGCTTGGGAGTTCGATGGCGACGAGGTTGAGGTAGTTGGTTGATAATTGCAAATATATACCGGCATAAAAACAGAAAATTAAGTCGCCGGAAATCAATAAAACCCGCCCGGAATCGGGCGGATTTTATTGTGAGAAAAAAGTGTTTATTCAAACCAATTTTTCAAATCATTGCTGAATGTAACTGCAAGAGAAGCACCGAAAAGATAGTTTTCCTCGTTATCTCCGTGATAGAACATAGCATATTTATATGGCAATATACTACTCGAATCAGTTACAAAACCTGCAGTAATTCTGTCCTTAGCCCAAGGTTTGTCTTGTTGGTTAAGATAAAGAGTTGTAATATCATTAAAGCTCTTAAAATCCCTTGTTGACATAATATTTATTCCGTTTTTAGGAGAATTAAATATCAGATATTCATCATTTTCTTTTATAACACATACATTCTCACCGCAATTGGCAGTCCCTTGAAACTGCCAATTTGTCAAATCTTCCGATGTGCTGAAAGAAACACCGTTTTGCTTAAAAAAACAAATAAACCTGCCATTTTCCTCAAGAATATACGTGTCAATCATTCTACCCATATCACTTTCGGGTATATTGCCTTTAACCTTTAATAACACAGGCTTTTCCCAATTAACCAAATCTTTGCTTTTCATTGTGAACACTCTTGAGTTTTCGTTGCCGTAAATCTGTCCGTCTTCTCTTGGGTAAGTCTGTAATGAAAGATAATACGCTCCATTATATTTAACAACATTACCCGGTGAAGAATAGTTTTTCAGATTATCTTTTTCGGTCAGAACTTTCGGCTTGCTCCAATTAACAAAATCTGTACTTTGACTCATTGCAACATAAAAATACTGTCTTTCAGGAGTATTTTCAACTAATGTAAAAAACAGATATATAACACCGTTTTCAATATAAGCGGCAGGGTCACGGTATGAATATTTAGTTGTCTGTTCAAATATAAGCATATACATCACCGATATTTACTAAAATTATACTTTTCACAGAACCATTACCAAGGTTCCGATTCCGATAAGTATACACCCAATCAAAGATTTGGTTGTAAACTGTTCGTGCAAAAATACAAATGCTAAAACCAATGTGATTACAACACTTAATTTGTCAACAGGAACAACCTTTGATGCATCACCTAACTGTAGTGCTCTGTAATAGCAAAGCCACGAAGCACCGGTTGCCAATCCGGACAGGATAAGAAATATCCAACTCTTTTTGCTTATATCTGTGATTCCGTTTTGAGCATTGGTAAGAAAAACCATTCCCCAAGCCATAACTACTACAACAACAGTTCTGATTGCAGTTGCAAGATTTGAGTTAACACCGTCTATGCCGACCTTCGCCAATATAGAGGTAAGTGCTGCAAATATTGCAGACAGTAATGCGAATATAAACCACATACAATATTATCTCCGAAAGCTTTTTGACATTAAAACCAAACTTGTTATAAAAATCTCTAAACCAATAAACACAAGAATTGTGCCACCGAGAACATAATCAAATTTAATCTTTCATTTTTTTGCAAAGCTCAC
>JAZNWU010000009.1:0-74329 GCA_045593555.1 Candidatus Fimenecus sp.
GCACCACTCGACACGATTAAGCAAGGTGTTGCAGAAGTGTTGGCAAGTATGAATGTAGGTAGTGGTTTCAATGGCAGAATTGAAGTGCCTATTTATCTCAATGGCAGACAGATAGCACTTGCTGTACGAGAGGCTGAAAACAATCTCGGCACACAGACAGTATTCGGAGGTTTTGCAAATGCCTATTAATACAAAAGAATTCTGCATCCTAAAACTGTTAGAACCTTAACAAATGCCGATTTTGCCCAAAAATGCCACGAAAAAAAGAAGAAACCGTAAAAAAAGCGATACATAAAAAAGGGACTATAAATGACATTACAAGAACTTGAAAACCTAAAAAAATATCCAAGGGAAATAAAGGCTCTGCAAGAGTATATTAAACAGCTTGAAAGACAATCAAAATATGCATCTCATATTCTTAACGGAATGCCATCAGGCAAAGGCAACAATGATTATGTAAGTCAAGCTATTGTAACAAGCATTGACGAGCAAGAGAAATTGCGAAGATTGATTTTTAAGCAACAGAGGGAACAGGCGAAAGTGATGTCATTTATACAGGATATTCCCGATTCACAATTACGCACTATTTTTATACTTCGATTTTTGAGGGGATATTCTTGGATAAGGGTGGCAATGGAAATAGGCGGTGGAAATACTGAGGATGCAGTTCGACAGCAAGTAAGACGATATTTAGCAAAGTGTGAAAAAGAAAAAGAATAAATTTTCCGCTGAAAAGAAAGACACGGCAAAGGGTTACCACCAATGCCGTGTTAGTTTATTCTTCTGCCATAACTTTGTTAAATACATCTATGGCTATTTCAAGTGCTTTTTGTGGGTCTTCAACACTACGCAATATTTTTATAACTTCAATTTCAAATTCCGTCATATATTTACCTCTGATAAATTTACAATATTTCTTTCTTGACATATTAAAGCGGATGCATTAAAATGAGTACGCACCCGCTTTTGTGGTGTACTTGCCTTGTATAACGGATTGGATGCCCGGATATATACAAGGCTTTTTTTATGCGATTGAAAATCGTCTTGACTCTGTCTGCTTTGTGAACTGTTGGTATATATCAGGACAGCTCTTTTTAAATGCTGTACTATCAAAACGATTACTTGTGACCTTTGTCCAACGGATTTTGAATATATCAACTATCATTTCATCCGTATCTCTTGCGGTCATTTCTGCCTTGATTTCATCCTCTATGGCGGTAATTTCAGCGGATAATTCTTCTGCCATTGCTTTGAGTTCCTTTAACTCTCTTACTTTGCTTGTCATTTCTTGTGTACTCATTTTTGTTGACTTTCCTTTCGATTTATGTTATATTAGGACTGTAATCAAAAGGTTGCATAGCCTCATAATTTATCCGTTAGGGGAATTTAACCGCTTTTCACTTGCTACGGTGGGCGGTTATTTTTTTATGGTTACAAGCATTAACAAAGTGAATATCAAAATCAATGTTATGTACTCCATAAAGCTCACCCCCTCTCTATGTCCTTGTTTAAGGGGATTGGCTAACCGTCTCAACCTCTTGATTACAGTTATATTATACACGATATTGAGTGCATAATCAAGATGCAATATGCACAATCTTTAGTGTATAAATTTGTATAATATGTACACTTGAAATCGTGCATATATTATGCTATAATGTGTATAGTGGGAAAGAAGATTTTTTGTAAGATGCCCACAGAGAAAGGAAGATAAATATGCCATTCAAGTATGATAAGCTATTCGAATTATTAAAAGACAAAGGAATATCCACTTATAAAATCCGAAAAGATAACATTATTTCACAGGCTGCATTAACCAAAATGAAAAACGGTGACGGAAATATTGATACAAGAACACTTGAACGCTTGTGTGCTACTTTACATTGTCAACCTGGGGATATAATGGAATATGTAGAAGATAATCAAGATTAATTTTATAAGTTGCCCACAGAAAGAGGCGAAACAATATGGCTATAAAGTACAAAATCGATGTTATATCAGCCTTGAAAGAGGCAGGTTATTCAACATATCGCATCAGAAAAGAAAAAATATTCGGTGAAAAAACAATGCAAGATTTTCGTAACAATCAGCCTGTAATGTCCGCTGACTGTATTGAAAAACTTTGTCAGCTGCTTTCTTGTCAACCCGGTGATATTCTCGAATATGTAGAAGAAAGGAACGAATAATATGCCAATTTTATATTCAGATATTCACACTTGCGAAAAATGTAAAAAGAAATTCAAATGGAATTATTTTGAAACTGTGAGAAATCAAATGGGTTCTTCATCATATTTTGTCGATTCTATTCCCGCAGATATAACATTGGTACATACATTTAATGAAAAAGAAAACGGTAGTTATGATGTAGGGGTTAATTGTCCTCATTGTCGTTATTACAATGTTTTTGTTTATGAAACAGACCAATAAAAAACGATTACTATTCACAGTATGACCCTTAAATTCCATTTTTAACCATTTGTAGTATTCCTTTATGGGTAGATACTCAAAAAGGCAAAATAGGGGCATTTAAAACGAACTTTTGTTCATTGCGTTAAAATAAAAAAGAAATCCGCTGAACTGTTACCGATTATCTGATAACATCAGCGGATAATTTTTATATTCAGCAGAAAGCGAAATATATTCCGCTGATTTGGTGCATAAATATTGCAATCGAATGCAAAGTCCGTTTTTGCGTACTTGAAATTTGGTGTTTATTTGGTGTTTATTTTCACAAAATGGTGTTTGTTTTCGTGAAACCTCATAAAATACGAAAATGCATAAATTGTTGATATATAAGGCTTTATGGCACTTTGTAAAAGTTTGTAAAATCTACTTTTTGGATTTCGAGTCTCTCCTTCTGCGCCAAAGAAAGTCTGATAGTTTATCAGGCTTTCTTTTTTTGCCAAAATTCAAATAGAAGATAAGACTCGAACTCGGAATCGTCCCAGTACGAACTTTTCGTAGGGGTCGGCGTCCTCGACGACCCAAAATACGCGTAGTGGCAGGCTTCCACGCCTGCATTGGTATTATGTATTGTCGGTATAGGGTCGATTCAAGAATCAACTGTTCAAAAGCATTTCGATAAACTTATTCGGGCAATTCGTGAATTGCCCCTACAAAGTTTTATGTAATTCTGAGAAGCACAAGAATCTCAACAAAAATATTGATTTTTCCGTAAATTGGTGGTAAACTAAATTTGCCAAACAAAATTGTATATTATTCCTACATAGCACAAGTGTTTTTATTTTTGGTAAAAATACGGATGCTCTATTTTGCATACTTGTGTTTAAGTAGGATGTAGAATTTTGTTTGGCGACAGTTGGAGCTATGTATTTTTCAGTGCGTTAGCTTCGGCTGACGCACTTTTTTATTTACGGAGGAAAAGAAAATGAAAAACTCAAAGAAAATTTTATCAGTCTTCTTGGCATTGATAATGGTAATCTCAATTATTCCAATGTCAAACATTGAAGCAGAAGCAATTTCGTATAGTGGTTCTGCAAGCTATATGAGTGGAAAGTACTATACTCAACTTTGCAATGTTCAACTAACAGGGGATGGAGCAACAGATATTGTAAATGTTGCTAAATCACAAATTGGTTATAAAAGTGGTTCATCTAATAGTGATTTGTCTGGTTCCACAACAAGCACGTCAAATGTAAAATATAGCGAATATGGAAGGGTCATTGGCTCGAATCCAAATGATTGGTGCGCGTATTTTGTGTCTTGGTGTGCACGACAGGCAGGAATTTCATCAAATGTATTGCCTAATTTTGCTGGTTGTACAACTGCTTACAATACCACGCTCCCAAATGCTGGTTGTACAATGCACAGAAGAACAACTGGATATGTTCCTGTAAAAGGTGACATAATATTTTTCGGAACAAGTAGTAGTTATATTTATCATGTAGGTATTGTAACAAATGCTACAAGCTCTAATGTTTATTATATTGATGGTAACAATGTAACAACTACTCCTCATTGTGTTGCTAGTTCAAGCAAATCATTGACATATTCTGAGATTTGGGGTTATGCAACTCCAAATTATACTAATACATCTGTTCAAATTCCGAGTACGCCAATTTTATCAGTCAGTGATAAAAACACATCGGACAAAGCTGTTACTTTTACATGGAACAGAACAGAAAATACAAGCCAATATGATTTAAGAATATACAACTATGGTGAATACGATGTAGGTGCTCCTTATGGAATTTGGGACTTGAATGTTACAACAACATCTGGTTATCACAAACTTCCTGCCGGAAAATATGCAGCATATATTACAGCTGTTTCGGCAAGCGGTGCGGAAACTCCAAGCGAATGGATAACATTTGATGTTGTTGACCCACCAGGGAAAAGTGTGCTTACCGCTACTCCAGGGGAAATGTTAATGGATGGTGTTACTTTTAACTGGTCAAAAGCTGCAAACGCACACATATATGACTTGCGAGTATATAATTATGGAGATTACAATGTCGGAGCTCCATATTACAAATTCGGAATGAGTTCAAGCACAACATCAACAACAATTAAATTACCTGTAGGTAAATATTCTGCTTATATTACTACCGTTGCATCTAACGGAGCAGAAACGTCAAGTGAATGGATAACATTTACTGTTTCTGAGCCGAATATTAATTCAAATTACCCGACAAACATTAAAGGATATAAAATGTGGATAGGAGAAACAGCAACGCAAATTTTTGACTCTCAAACATTAAATGGCTATTATTTAGACGATAACGAAATAACCGTTGTTGCAATATATACAAATGATTGGGCGAAAATAAAACATACTGTTGATGGAGAAGAGAGAACGGCTTATATACCATTAGGTGGTTTAATCTATGAAAAAAGTGATATTAAAAAAATGTATTGCAGAGAACAATCAAATATATACTCTCGATACACATGCAGTGATATACAGTCAGTTGTTTCAAAGGATGCAGAAGTTTTGGTGGTTGGATATTATCAAACGGATTTAGTACAAATTTGTTACATGAAAAACGGCGTATATTACATTGGATGGATTGATATTGACCAATTATCAGTTCACAGTTCAAGCGACCATGTATATACAGCTGAAACTGCACTAATTCCAACTTGCACAACTGCCGGTCTTAAGACATTTACTTGTGAATGTGGTGATTCATACACAGAAATAATCGAAAAAATCGCAGAACACAACTATGAAGTTGTTGTAATAGCACCAACCTGCACAGAACAAGGTTATACAACTTACACTTGCGAATGTGGTTATAGTTATATTGCTGATTACGTTGAAACAACCGGTCATACTCCTGCAAACGCAGTTGAAGAAAACTATGTTGCACCAACTTGTACCAAAAAAGGTAGCAAAGATATAGTTGTTTACTGTTCAGTATGTGAAGAAGAAATTAACCGTGAAACAGTTATTCTTAATGCAATAGGTCATAATGCAAACGGTGACGATATTTGTGACGATTGCGGAACAACAGTTGGTAACGAAGATAATATTAATGATTGTGGTTGTAATTGTCACAAGTCAGGTATAACAAAATTCTTCTTTAATTTTATGCTTTTCTTTCAAAAACTTTTTGGTTCTAATAAAATCTGTGCTTGTGGTGTGGCACATTATTAATTAATATTTGAATTTTCGGCAGGGGAAACCTTGCCGATTTTTTTTGTTATTTTCTATTCTTTATTGAAATACACCACAATATCTGGTATAATATTTCCATATTTTTACACGAGGTATTCACTATGAGCAAAGTAATGGAAAAAATGTATGAGCATTTAGGTAATTGGGGTCCGTATTCAAAGAAATACAGTGGTATTTCCCGAATTGTTGACCATGAAACAGAGGGTGGCGTGCGTTTTGACTGCGTTGTAAGTCCTGCAGTTGAAAATGCTGACTCAAGAGTCCCGAACGTAACAGTTCCAGTTGGTGTTCATCCTTGGGAAGCAAAGTCAGATTACTCGTTTTATTCATACCGTTATGACCTTGAATGGAAGGACAGGGTCTATGCTGATGTTTCTTTTACAAAGCTTGACAGCGATAGTGTTCTTGTTCGTACAAAGTTTGTGAATAATACTGACATTACACAGATTTGCTTACTTAATCTTTTCTCTGCAATCGAATACCCGAATGTATATGCAACAACTCCCGTATTACCTGAAAAGAATATTTTCATCAAAGCACTCGATTACAAATCTTATGATTACAATACTGTTCGTCCTTGGGATAAGCAGGTTATTGATGCAATGAAAAAAGGCGAATTTTTTGACGACGGTTTTACATATCATAGAGGTCTTGGCGACAGAGATTGTAACCGTTATATTTTGCCGAAATACCCAAAACTTGGCGAAGAAGCAGGGGACAGAATTACTTATGAAATAAATGGTGTTTATGAATTTTCTAATCCTGTGCTTAATATCCGCTACCGTACAACAGACAATAAAGACAGCGTATGGACATTGAACGGTGAAAAAATTACATTTACATCTGCTGATGATTTTAATATTTTAACAGTACCATTTAATAATGATAATATTGAACTTGTATCTTGTGGTACAGGTGGAATTGAATTTGATTTCCTTTGTGCTACAGAAAATTGTGAAAGTGTTTCTGTTGAGTCAAAGAAACACAATTTCTATCCTGAAATCGAAACAAAATCCTGCAACATCGGTAAACTTGCAAGTTATAAATATGACGGTGTTGACGGGAAATTCTATGTAAAAACATTCAATGATGTCACTCGTTTCCGTGACTTTGACACAGGATGTCTTGAGGATAGCCCTACTGCAAGAATTTCACAGCCTGACGAAAGCTTTCAGAATATGCTGGAAACATTTTCAGGCTCATTCTCCGAAAAGCATAGTGATGAAGGCTTTTATCACAACACAGTGGTTTATACTCTTTATGTGAAGCCTCACACCGAGCATATTGAATATGCTGTGCTGTCATATGGCGAAACAGAATATAAGACAATTGAAGAATATGATAAAATCTATGAAGAAGCATATAACTCACTTGAAAAATTAGATTTGAATGAATCAGGAAAGACTTATGAATTCTCAAACAGAATTCTCCGTGCAACCGTTTTCCAGAATACCGTTTATCCTCTTTATCGAAACGGTGAATATGTTGTTCACCATACACCGGGTAAGCGTTGGGATTCATTTTATACATGGGATTCAGGCTTTATCGGTCTTGATATGCTTGAATTTGCACCACATATTGCCGATTATATCCTTGAAACATATCTCTCAGATAATGACCAATGGGCTTTTTTGCTTCATGGTTCTCCTGTACCTGTGCATATTTATCAGTATCTTGAAATGCTTAAAAAAGCAGAGGATAAAACAGATTTGCTCAAATATTACGACAGAGTAAAAATGTTTTACGATTTCCTTGCTGGTAAAATTAATGGTTCTACTACAACAAAATTCAATAGTGGTTTAACTACTACTTTTGACTATTTCTATAATTGTAGCGGTATGGATGATTTGCCACCACAAAAGGCTATGTATGCTGAAAATAAACAAAAATATATGACTCCTGTAATTTCTTCTTCTCAGGTTATCCGTTGTGCAAAAATTCTATATATGGTAGCCGATTTGTTAGGTCGTGAAGAGGATAAAGCAGTTTACCTTGAAGACATTGAAAGAATTTCAACTGCTTTGCAAAAATATTCCTGGGACGAGGAATGTGGATATTTCTCTTATGTTATCCACGACGAAAATGGTAATCCGAAAGAACAATACAGAAATGCACAAGGTGAAAATCTTAATAAAACAATGGATGGTATTTATCCGATTATCGCAGGTGTCGTAACTGACAGTCAGCGTGACAGAATTCTCGGCCATTTAAAGAGTGATGATGAAATGTTCAGCCCTGTTGGTATCAGTGCTGTTGATAAAACTGCTTCTTATTACATCACAAATGGTTATTGGAACGGAAATGTTTGGCTTTCACATCAATGGTTTGTATGGAAAACAATGCTTGACCTTGGTGAAACAGATTTTGCTTTCCGCATTGCCGAAACTGCGTTAAAATCTTGGAAACGAGAGGTTGAATATTCCTACTACACTTTCGAAATGTTTAATATTACCTCAGGTCGTGGTGGTTGGTTCCACAATTTCGGTGGACTTTCAACTCCTGTCAATATCTGGACTAACGCTTACTATAAGCCGAAAACACTTTCAACGGGTCTTGATAGTATGGTTATGAACAGTAATTTCAATGATGAAGCAACTGAATTCAACTGTAATATTAAGTATTATGGCGATAATGACAAATATTCTGTAATTGTTGTTATGACAGATAAAAAAGATAATTACAAAGTTATAGTAAATGGTGAAACTGCAGAAGCATTTATTCGTGATAAAGGAATTGTTGAAATCACCCTTAAAGGTGATTTGAAGACAGCAGAAATTAAAGTTTTTTAACTGGTATAATCTTCAATAATTCTTTGTAAATCTGTTGTATTATCAACTTTAATTCCGTTTTTCAGTCTTTGGCGGTCTTGTTCAGGTAATAGTGAAGTATATGCATCATAAACAGTAAAAGGTTTTTTATCAGAATTCTTGAAGACAGCAATTTTTCCTTCGTATTCTTTTATTGTGTAAACTTCATGAATTTTTGCTTTTTCTTCATTCTCATATATATTTATATCATTGTTTAAATTTACAAACAGAGTTGCAAGTAATAATATACAAATCAATGAAAATAATGAGATTTTTAAGGTTTTTGACTTCATTTTCTTCACTTCCTTTATAACTATTCTTATCAAAAATATTTATATTTATTAAAATTTGTTAAATTGTAAAAAATATCTACTCTTTTTTAATAATTTGTGTTATACTTATTCTGTGATATTTTATTACTTTATTTCGGAGGAAAATTATGAGAAAAAAGACTCAGACATCAAAAAGAAGGATGTCCCCGAAAAAAAAGAAAAAGTTTGGCGGTTTTAAAGCGTTTATACTTGTATGCTTTATGACCTGTGTCATAGTGTGCTGTTATGTGCTTTCCGATATGATTAGTACGGTTAATGGTGAAAGAATTATTGACCTTGAATATTATCAACAAAATCAGGACCAGACAACAATTGTTTATGCTAAAGACAAAAATGACCAGTTTGTTGAAATTTCAAAGCTTCATGGTGAAAAGAATCGTGTTTGGGTTGATATGGAAGATATGTCCGAATGGATGGGTAAAGCCTTTATTGCTATTGAGGATAAGCGTTTCAATGAGCATGAAGGTGTTGACTGGTATAGTTCAACTTTCGGTATTGTAAAAACTTTTGCTTCAACAGGAAAAATCCGTGGTGGGTCAACACTTACTCAGCAGTTGATTAAAAATCTGACAGGTGAGGCTGGCAGAAATCTTAACAGAAAGTATAACGAAATGCTTTCTGCTCTTAATATGGAAAAGTATTATGAGAAAGAAGATATTCTTGAAGCATATCTTAATACAATTTACTTAAGCCATAACTGTTATGGTGTTCAGACTGCATCCCAAACATATTTCGGTAAAGATGTTTCAGAGCTTAACCTGGCTGAATGTGCAGCTATTGCAGGTATTACTCAGTACCCGGGTAAATATGACCCACTCTGGCAACCTGAAGAGAACAGAAAACGTCAGTTAACCTGCCTTGGTATGATGCTTGAACAGGGTATGATTACTCAGGAAGAATATGATGAAGCTGTAGATTATGAACTTATTTTTACAAATAGTGATAAATATGTTGCCGAAGATAAAGTTGAAGTTGAAACCGTAAAGGATAATGACATCCAGAGTTATTATGTTGACTATGTTATCAGCAGAGTTATTGCTGACCTTAAAGAATTAGGATATTCAAATTATGAAGCAACAAAAATGATTTATTCAGGTGGTCTTCGTATTTATTCAGCAATTGACCTTGAAATTCAGAGTATGGTTGACGATGTTTATGTTTACAGAGCAGGCTTCCCAAGTGAAACTGTAAACTCAAGTAGTGAGCTTGCACAGTCAGCTATGACTATTATGGATTATAGCGGCAGAATTGTAGCTCTTGCAGGTGGTGCAGGTGAGAAAACAGAAAACCGTTCAAATAACCGTGCTGTTGCAGCAATTCGTCAGCCAGGTTCATCTATTAAGCCATTGTCTATTTATGCTCCTGCTATTGAAGAGGACTATATCACATGGTCATCAATGATTAAAAACTATGGTATTAGCTGGCAAGGTAGTATCTGGCCTACAAACTATGGTAATAATCCAGGTTCACCTGATAGTTATGTTACTGCACAGTATGCTGTTGCAATTTCATATAACACAGTTCCTGCACAGCTTCTTATGAAGATGGGCTTTGAATTGAGTTATGATTATCTTAAAAATTCATTCCATATTACAACATATAATGATAGTGAGGATAGTACAGCACCATCAGCACTTGCAACCGGTGGTTCCTCAGGTGGTGTTACAACACTTCAGATGGCAGCAGCTTTTGCTTCCTTTGGTAATGGTGGTAAGTATTATGAGCCATATTGCTATTATGAAGTTAAAGATAACAAAGGTGAAGTTATCTTACAGAAAAAAGCTGAGGACGATTATGAGCAGATTATATCTCCTGAAACAGCGTATGTTATGAATAGAATGCTTCAGACTGTTTTCTATGGTTCAGGTGGTACTGCTCGTGGATATGCTGTTGCAAATCACAGAACATTTGGTAAAACAGGTACAACAACAAGTAATAAAGACCGTTGGTGTGTAGCAGGTACAAGTTATTACATTGCAGCCGTTTGGTATGGTTATGACTATAATAAGCAGATTACAGAGTCAGGCAATCCTGCAGGACGTATTTTTGAAACTATCATGAATGATATTCATAAAAATCTTCCTGAACAGGAGTTCAAAAAGTATACTGATGATGTAGTGAGCCGTACTTATTGTGTAAATTCAGGACTTATAGCAGGTGAAGGTTGTTCAGAAACAGCAACAGGATGGTATAAGAAGTCAAATATTCCTGCTTTGTGTGATGGAGACTGTGGTGCTTCTTCCGATGAGGAAGAGTCAACAACAGATAAAACTGATAAACCGGGAACATCCGAATCTACAACAAAACCAGGAACGACAAAACCTGGAACAACGGAGAGTACAACAAAGCCTGTTGAGACTCCTTCGGAAATCCCTTCAATTCCAATTCCTGAGTTACCGAGTGATATACCGGTTGTAATTCCAACAGCTCCTGTGTATTAAAAAATATTGCCCATCTTTATCGATGGGCTTTTGTGATTAGTATAAAATAACTACCGAAAATCGCAACATGTGAGATTAGTAGTTACTCAAAAGGTGATAATTATGAGAGAAAGAAATATTGCATATCTTATTCTTGAAGACGGAACTGTATTTGAAGGTTTTGCTATGGGTAAAATCGGAACAACAATCGGTGAAGTTGTATTTAATACATGTACTTCTGCATACACAGATATTCTTTCAGACCCAACATATTATGGTCAGATAGTTGCTCAGACATATCCTCTTGCAGCAAATCGTGGTGTTGCTCCTGAGAATATTGGCAGTCAGATTATGTCGAATGGCTACATTGTCCGTGAATGGTGTGATGTTTATTCTGATGGTAATGAATTGAATCTTGATGACTATCTCAAAAGAATAGATATTGTTGGTATCTGTGGTATTGATACAAGAAGACTTACAAGGTATTTAAGAGATAAAGGATATGTAAATGGTGCAATTACTAACTCTCTTGATGATAAAGAAGCTTTACTTGAAAAAATAAAGAATTATACAATTTCAGGTGCAGTTCGTGAGATTTCAATAAAAGAACCTGTTGAAATGAAAGGCGAAAATGCAAAATATAATGTTGTTGCAATTGACTATGGTTCTCCTCGTAAACAACTGAATGCCT
Source organism: Candidatus Fimenecus sp. (assembly GCA_045593555.1). Classification (GTDB taxonomy): domain Bacteria; phylum Bacillota; class Clostridia; order Oscillospirales; family Acutalibacteraceae; genus Fimenecus. Next base: position 11,892 of record JAZNWU010000009.1, read on the forward strand.
TTTTACTTAACGGCTGCAATGTCACTTTCGTACCTGCATTTACAACGCCTGAAGAAATTATGAAATATTCTCCTGATGGCATTGTTCTTTGTGACGGACCTGCTGACCCTGATGATGAGCCGATTCTCATTGAAAATATCAGAAAGCTCACTGAATTGAATGTTCCAATTTTTGCTATTGGTTTAGGACATCAGATGCTTGCTTTAGCATTAGGATTTAAAATTGTGAAGATGGCAAAAGGGCATAGAGGTTCAAATCAGCCTGTTCGTCTTTCTGATACAAACAAGATTATGGTTACAGACCAGAATCACGGATATGCAGTTGACGCTGATTCGGTTGATAAGGCAGTTGCAGATATTATAATGACAAATATAAATGACGGAACTGTTGAGGGTATTAAATATAATAAATTCACAGGACTTTCAGTTCAGTTTACACCAAAAGGTGACGCTGACAGCAGTACAGGATTTATTATTCGTGATTTCTTTAAAATGATGGATGGTGAAAATAATGAGTAAATATAATAAAATTCTTGTCCTTGGTGCAGGACCTATAAAAATTGGTCAGTCACTTGAATTCGATTACTCTGCTTTACAGGTTTGTCGTGCTTTAAAAGAAGAGGGAATCACTGTAATATTTGCTAACTCAACACCATCTGCTCTTGCAACAGATAAAGCTTTTGCAGACAGAGTATATATTGAACCACTTAACATCGAAAGTGTTAAGAGAATTCTTGAGAAAGAAAAACCTGATGCATTACTTTCAACTGCAGGTGGTGACGAAAGTCTTGAATTGAGCCTTGAACTTAGCCAAAATGGTTATCTTGATGAAACTGATACTATTCTTATCGGTATAAATCAGGATGTTATCAGAAGTGTAAAAAACAGACATTCTTTCACGGATGTGCTTAATGAGATGGAAGAACCTACTGTTCCAGCTGTTGTTGTTAACGGTGTTCAAGAGGCTTGTGACTTTGCAGATAAAGTTGGTTATCCTGTTATTGTTCGTCCTGCATATACTCCTGACCGTGAAAGTGCAGAATACTGCTATGACCGTGAAAGTCTTGCAATAAAGGCTGAAAAGAGCCTTGAAACGTCAATCGTAAGTCAGATTCTTATTGAAAAGAGTATTGCAGGCTGGAAGGAAATTGAATTTGAGGTTATCCGTGATAAGGAAAATAACTGTATAAGTGTTTCAAGTGTTGAAAGTATTGACCCTGTTGGTATTCATACAGGTGACAGTATCGTTGTTATCCCTGCACAGACACTCACTGACCCTGAATTTACTCGACTTCGTCGTGCTTCCCGAAAAATCGTTTCTAAATTAGGTATTGAAGGTAGCTGTAATGTTCAGTTTGCTTTAAGTCCTGACGGAAAACAGTATTTTATTACGGGCATTGACCCTCGTGTAAGCCGTACATCTGCTCTTGTTTCAAAGGCAACAGGTTACAGAATTGCTTATGTTTCAGCAAAAATTGCTCTCGGTAAAACTCTTTTTGAAATAGAAAATGATGTTACAGGCTGTACAACTGCTTGTAATGAACCTGCTATGGATTATTGTGCTGTCAAATTCCCGAAATGGTCATTTGAAAGCTTCCGTAAGGCAAACAGAACACTTGGTACAATGATGAAAGCGACAGGTGAAAGTCTTACTATCGGTACTGGCTTCGAGCTTGCGTTTATGAAGGGTGTTCGTAGCGTAAATAAGAACCATCTTCCAAAACTTGAAAACTTTGCAGAAATTTCTGATGATGAACTTAAGGAAGTTATAAAGAAATCAGATGATAACCGTATTTTTGCAGTTTATGAAGCACTTTTAAGAGGTGTTTCAGTTGATGAATTGAACTCACATACAAATATCGACAAATGGTTCTTGAATAAATTCAAAAATATTGCAGATACTGAAAAATTACTTAAGAATAATTATAGTAAAGAGGTTTATGACTCTGCTAAAAATATGGGATTTACTGATAAAGCAATCGAAGAAATCACAGGTGTTGAAACTCCCAATTCTCTTTCAGCAGTTTTCAATAGTGTTGACACTTGTTCAGCAGAATTTGATGCAAAAAAGCCATATTTCTATTCAGTTTACGGAACAGATAACGAAGCAGAAATCTTTATAAATGCCAATAAAACTGACAAGAAAAAAGTCCTTGTTGTAGGTTCAGGTCCGTCAGTAACAGGCCGAAGCGGTGACAACGATTACTGCACAGTTCATTGTATCAATTCCTTGAAATCTCAGGGCTTTGAAGTGGTTGTAATCAACAATAACCCTGCTTCCGTTACAACTGATTATAATGTTGCTGACAGAGTTTATATCGACCCATTGAGTGACGAGGACATTCTCGACGTTATAAAGACAGAAAAGCCTCAGTATGCCGTTGTCCTTTTTGGTGGAGAAAATGCAATAAAGACCTCACAGATGTTCAAGGATTATGACATTGAAATTTTAGGTGCTGATTATGAATTCTATCGTAAGGTAACAAATAAGATTGAGTTTTTTGACATTCTCGACTATGCAAATGTAAAGCACACAAGCAGTAAAAAGCTTTATGTGGGCACTTGCATTGAAGCTCATGTTATTTCTGACGGTGAAAACTATTTTGTTCCTGCACTTTGTGAGCATATTGAAAAAGCACATATTAATTCAGGTGACTCAATTTCAGTTGCACCAACAGTAAGTCTTAATGACTCAATGCTTCAGACAGTTGAAGAATATATTAAAAATATTGTTGCTGAATTACCGTTCAAGGGTGCTCTTGATATTCAGTTTGTTGTTTTTGATAATGACCTTTATGTTACAAAAGCATCAGTTACAAACACAACTCTTGTGCCATTCGTGTCAAAGGCTTCCGGCTTTGATGTTGTTGATATTGCTGTCCGTTGTATGGCAGGGGAAAAGCTTTCAGTTACAGGAATTAACAGAATCAGCAATAATTATTATGTAAGAGTACCTGTTTTCAGCTTTGAAAAGCTTAAGGGTGACGATATGCTCCTTGGTGAAAAGACAAAGTCAACGGGTGATGTTCTCGGCATTGGTGACACATTTGACAACGCTCTATTAAAGGGTATGTTGGCTTCCGGTATGCGAATCAAGAGAACAGGCTCTGTCCTTGTTTCTGTAAGTGAAAACGATAAATCTGAAACAGCAAAAATGGCAGAGGAATTTTTAGCACAGGGCTTTAAGATTTATGCAACAAGCGATACTGCAAAAATTCTTAACTCAAATCATATTGCTACAAATACTGCAAGCTGTGAACAGGCTGTCCAGATGATAAATTCAAACAAATTCTCTTATGTTATCTCAACACTTGAGCATAATAAGAATACTGATGAAGAAATCATCCGTCGTACTGCTCTTATGAAAAAAGTTCCTGTGTTCACATCTGTTCAGAGTGCATACACATTCTCAAAATCTCTTGCAAACAACAATGTTATGGAAGAGTTGGAGGTTACAGATATATGATTATTATGTCTGTAGATTATGGTGATGTTAGAACGGGAATTGCAGTCTGCGACAAAATGCAGATTCTGGCTTCTCCCGTGTGTGTAATCACTGAAAAGGACAGGGAAAAGTTAGCAGAAAAGGTCAAGAAAATCGCAATCGAGAGAAAAGTTGAACGAATTTGTGTCGGTGTTCCGCAAAATATGGACGGAAGTTATGGCTTCAGAAGTGAATCGTGCAAAGAGTTTGGCGAACTTTTAAGCCAAGTAACAGGTCTTGAAGTTGTATATCAGAACGAAAGACTCACAACTGTTTCTGCACATAATATTCTTAATACTATGGATGTACGTGGAAAAAAACGAAAAGCAGTTGTGGATGCTGTTTCTGCAGTTCTGATTCTTGAAGATTATATGAATTCTATTAAAGCATAGACACACAATGACAAAATTTAAGCTTGGTACCGTGTAAAATGGTATCAAGCTTTTTTGTGTGGTGATTCTCTTGATTGTGTATGTTGATGTGCTGATTGTCCTGAATACCCTCGTGAACTATTTTATACTTCTCGGTGTGAGAAAAATCACAAGAGCATACACAAAACGATGGAAAATTGCTTTGGGAGCATTGTTGGCAGGTTTTTCATCAATGTTACTATTTATTGAAAACCTCGGCATAATAATGACAATTCTCAAAGTGTTGACTGCTGTAATAACGGTAGCAATAACCTTTGGAATTAAACCCATGAAACAATTTTTAAGAAGATTGTTTTTATTATTTACGATAACTTTTATTTTTGGTGGGTTTGTCCTTGCAGTTTACATATTCTTTGATAAAGATATTATGATATATTCAAACGGAATAGTTTATTTTGATGTAAGTATGACATTCCTTGTTATCTGTTCTGTAATTACATACTTGATTATTACATCTGTATCAAAGATTACAGATAAGAAAGCACCTGTAAATAAAGAATATATCGTAAGTATTCAAAATAATGGTGTTAATATCACATGCACAGCACTTATGGACACGGGAAATAACTTGTGTGACCCATTTTCAAGCTATCCAGTTATAATGGTAGATAAAAGTATTTTCAGTCAACTTTTTGATAATGAAAAAATACGATTAATTCCTGTTTCAACGGTAAATGGTGACTCAATAATTCGTGCATTTAAACCTGAAAAAGTAACTATTCAAAGTTTTTCGACAGATAATGTATACATAGGTGAGAGCAATACAAATCTTGATGAATATAAAATAATTTTAAATATTAACCTTGAAGGAGAAATACATAATGAATAATTTGTTTATGCTTATCAGAAAAATTTTTTTGAAGTTTTTTAAAGGTGGAGTTTATTACATAAACGGAACAATAAATCTACCCGAACCATTAACTCTTGAAGAAGAACAATGTTTAAGTGAAAAACTATCAACAGGAGATGAAAAAGCAAGAGAAAAGCTTATTGTACATAATCTTCGACTTGTCGTTTATATTGCAAAAAAGTTTGAAAGTTCTGGAGTAAGTCTTGATGACCTTATTTCTATAGGTACAATTGGTCTTATAAAAGCTGTGAACACATTTTCGCCTGAAAAGAATATAAAATTAGCAACGTATGCATCTCGATGTATAGAAAATGAAATACTTATGTATTTAAGAAAAATTTCATCACAAAAAATGGTTGTTTCACTCGATGAACCTTTAAATACTGATTGGGATGGGAATGAACTTATGCTTGCTGATGTGCTTGGTAGTGAAGGTGATGAAATCAGCAGAGAAATTGAAGAAGACGATGAAAAAAGAATTCTACTTCAGGTAATTGATGATTTGCCAAAAAGAGAAAGAGAAATAATTGAAATGCGTTTTGGAATAGGTGACAAAGAAGAACTTACACAAAAGGAAGTGGCAGATATAATGGGCATTTCTCAAAGCTATATTTCAAGACTTGAAAAAAGAATAATAAAAAAGCTTGGGAACAGACTAAAAGCACAAACAAAATGACAAAAGTTTGTATAATATTTTTTATAAAAAAGTATATAAAAAAATATATGTTTGTGCTATAATGTTATGGATAATGAAGAGGTGCGTAGATTTGCACCTCAAAAGGAAAAGAAGGGTGTAATTATGACTTACGATGTAGCAATTGTAGGTGCCGGTGTAGTAGGCGGTCTTATTGCACGAGAACTCAGCCGATTCCAAGTAAAAGTGGCTTTGCTTGAAAAGTGTAATGATGTTGCTATGGGTACTACTAAGGCTAACAGTGCTATTGTGCATGGCGGTTTTGATGCACAGAATGGTACACTTAAGGCTAAACTTAATGTGCAAGGTACATTGATGATGCCTCAAGTTTGTGAAAAACTTCATGTTCCGTTTAAAAAGAACGGTTCTGTAGTTGTTGCTTTTTCCGAAAAGGAAATGGAGCATGTAAAAGAACTTTATGAGCGTGGTATTAAAAACGGAGTACCTGAGCTTTCAGTAATTGACCGTGACGAGCTTCGCAGAATTGAACCAAATATCAGTGATGAGGCTGTTGGTGCTTTACTTTCAGAGAGTGCAGGTATTGTCTGTCCTTATGAGCTTACAATCGCAGCAGTTGAAAACGCTGTTACAAACGGTGTTGAATTTATCAGAAATTGCGAAGTGAAATCAATTGACGAAAATGCTGACGGTTATGTTCTTAATACAACTGCAGGGGAAATCAATGCAAAGTATATTATCAATGCAGCAGGTAATTTCTCTGATGAATTAGCAAAGATGGTTGGCGACGATTCAATCGAACTTATTCCGAGAAAAGGTGAATACTATGTTCTTGATAAGTCAGTTGGTAATCTTGCAGTTCATACAATTTTCCAGTGTCCAAATGAAATGGGTAAAGGTATACTTGTAACACCTACTGTTGACGGAAATCTTCTCATTGGTCCTACTGCTGTGAATATTGAAGAAAAAGAGGATGTTACAACAACTTCTGAAGGACTTCGTGATATTGTTGAAAAGGCACTTAAATCTGTTCCTATTGTTTCAACAAGAAATGCAATCACATCTTTCGCAGGTGTCCGTGCTCATCCTGTTAATGACGATTTTATTATCGGATGGTGTCCTGCAAGTGATAACTTCCTCAATGTTGCAGGTGTTGAATCTCCCGGTCTTTCATCTGCTCCTGCTATTGCACTTTTTGTTCGTGAAATTCTTGAGGAAAAGCTTCCGCTTACAGAAAAGGCAGAATATACGGATACAAGAGAAAAGCCTGTTCGTTTCCGTCATATGAGTGATGACGAAAGAGCAGAGCTTATTAAGAAAAATCCTGCTTACGGCAGAATCGTTTGTCGTTGCGAAACAATTACAGAGGGCGAAATTATCGACGCTATCAAGGCTCCTGCAGGAGCTCGTGATGTTGACGGTGTTAAGCGTAGAACTCGAGCAGGTATGGGCCGTTGTCAGGGTGGCTTCTGCGGAAGCAAGGTTGTTGAAATCCTTTCTCGTGAATTAGGTGTTCCAATGAATGAAATCACAAAATTCGGCAACGATTCAAAAATTATCTATGAAAGAACAAAGTGAGGTGAAATCGGTATGTTAAATTATGAGCTTGTTGTTGTAGGTGGCGGTCCTGCAGGTATGGCAGCTGCCCTTGAAGCAAAGGAAAAGGGAGTTAAAAGCATTATCGTTTTAGAACGTGCTGAAACTCTTGGCGGTATTCTTGAACAGTGTATTCATACCGGTTTCGGTCTTCATTACTTTGGTGAAGAACTTTCAGGTCCTGAATATGCAGGTCGTTTTATGAAACTTCTTGAGGATACTGATATTACGGTTAAAACTGATACAATGGTACTTGATGTTGCTTCTGACAATGTTGTAACAGCAGTTAACAAGAAAGACGGTCTTCTTAAAATTCAGGCAAAAGCAGTTGTTCTCGCAATGGGCTGTCGTGAAAGACCTCGTGGTGCATTGAGTATTGCAGGTAGTCGTTGTTCAGGTATTATGACTGCAGGTACTGCACAGAAATATGTCAATATTGACGGATATATGCCCGGTCATGAGGTTGTTATCCTCGGTTCAGGTGATATTGGTCTTATTATGGCTCGTCGTATGACTCTTGAGGGTGCAAAGGTTAAGATGGTTTGTGAGCTTATGCCTTATTCAGGTGGTCTTACACGAAATATTGTTCAGTGTCTTGACGACTTCGGTATCCCTCTTAAGCTTTCAACTACAGTTATTGCAACTCACGGTAAGGACAGACTTGAGGGCGTTACAATTGCAAAGGTTGGCGAAAGACTTCAGCCAATTCCGGGAACAGAAGAATATGTTCCTTGCGATACATTGATGTTGTCCGTTGGTCTTATTCCTGAAAATGAGCTTTCAAAGAATGCAGGACTTCAGCTTGACAACATTACAAATGGTCCGCGTGTTGACGAATATCGTGAAACAGAACACGCAGGTGTGTTTGCTTGCGGTAATGTTCTTCAGGTTCACGACCTTGTTGACTATGTTACTGAGGAAAGCCAGATTGCAGGTCTTGGTGCTGCAAAGTATATTAAGGGTGAAAAGGTAACAGGCGAATGTGTCTTTACAAAGGGTATTAACGGTGTCCGTTACATAGTTCCGCAGCGAATTAATCACGAAACTGATACTGATGTTAAGCTTTACTTCCGTGTTGGTGCAGTGTTCAATAATGCAAAGATTATCGTAGAATGTGACGGTAAAGAAATCCTTTCAAAGAAAAAGGTTAAGCTTTGTCCAGGTGAAATGGAATATGTTACTCTCAAACAGGCCGTTATCAATGAACTTCCTGTTAATGCAGAAATTACAGTAAGAGTGGAGGCATAAGAAAATGGAAAATAGAGAACTTGTTTGTGTTGCTTGTCCTTTAGGATGCCCTATAACTGTAACTTTTGATGCAGACGGTAATGTAGAAACAGTTACAGGTAATACTTGTAAGCGTGGCGATGCTTATGCTCGTACAGAGGTTACAAACCCAACAAGAATGCTTACAACTACTGTTAAGGTAGAGGGTGGCAAGGCTTATGTTGTGCCTGTAAAGAGTGCAAACCCAATTCCAAAGGGTATGATGTTCGAATGTATGGAAGTTATAAACAAAGCGTCTGTTAAAGCACCTGTAAATATCGGTGATGTTGTTATCGAAAATATTCTCGGTACAGGTGTGGATATTATTGCAACAAATTATGCAGAATAAAAGAAGTTATGAGTTGGCGGCGGAAGTAATTCCGTCGCCACGTCAATTAGAGTGGCAAAAACTTGAAATGTACGCTTTCTGTCATTTCGGTACAAATACTTTTACTGGTCGTGAATGGGGTGATGGCACTGCTCCTGCGTCTGTTTTTAATCCTAAAAAGCTTGATGCTCGTCAATGGGCAAGAGAGATTAAAAATGCAGGTATGAGAGCCATTATTCTCACTTGTAAGCATCACGATGGATTTTGCCTTTGGCAGAGTGAATTTACAGATTATTGTATGAAAAATAGCCCGTATAAAGACGGAAAAGGCGATGTCGTAAAGGAAGTCAGCGATGCCTGTCGTGAATATGGACTTAAATTCGGTGTTTATCTTTCTCCCTGGGACAGACACGAAGCCACTTATGGTACAGGTGAAGAATATAATGATTATTTTATAAATCAGCTTTCGGAACTTGCAACGAGATACGGTGACATATTCTGCTTTTGGTTTGACGGTGCTTGTGGCGAAGGCAAAAACGGTAAAAAACAGGTTTATGATTGGAAACGTTATTTTGCTCTTATCCGTGATTTACAACCAAACGCAGTTATAAATATCTGTGGACCTGATGTCCGTTGGTGTGGCAATGAAGCAGGAAAATCACGAGAATCCGAGTGGAGTGTTGTTCCTGCATTTGTAGGAAATCAGGACTATACTGCTGAACATTCCCAACAAGAGGATAATCCTGAATTCTCAAAAAAAGTTGATACTAAAACTCAGGATTTAGGAAGTCGTGAATTTATTAACGGTATAAAGAATTTTATCTGGTATCCTGCCGAAGTTGATGTTTCAATCCGACCGGGTTGGTTTTATCATAAGAGAGAAGATTTTAAGGTTAAATCATTAAAAAAACTTATGCAGATTTATTGGGGTAGTGTTGGTGGTAATTCATCGTTACTTCTCAACATTCCACCTGACAAAAATGGTCTTTTGTCAAAATATGATGTTAGAGCTTTGCGTAAATTTGGTGATGAATTACGGAAAGAGTTTCCCGAAAACCTTGCAGTAAATTGCAAAGTGACTGCATCATCTCAACTTGATGATTCTCACAGTGCAGACAATATTCTTAAAGAAAATGACTATTGGCAATGTGGAGCAGGGGATACACAACCTGAAATCATAATTGATTTTGATAAATCAATAATTGCAGATAAAATTGTTTTAAAGGAAAATATTGCAACAGGACAACAAATTGAGAATTTTGATGTCTATGCAGATAATGGAAATGGATTTGAAAAAATCTGTTCGTCAACTATAATCGGTGCTAAGAGAATTTGTCGATTTGAAAGACAAAATATAAAACGGATTAAAATTGTTATTACATCGTATCGTGTAAAAGCAACTCTCAATTCAGTTGAAATCTATTGCAAAAGTAAATAATACAACAAAAAACCGACTCAGCTTGAGTCGGTTTAATATTTATTGTGATTGAAAATTATTCTGCTTTTTCTTCGCCATCAATGTTAAGATTTTCAAGTCTTTCACGACGCTTAACTTCAAGTTCTTTAAGCATCTGTTCTTTGAACTTGCCGTCAACATTGAAGAACATAAGAGTTACACCATAAAGGAAACGAGCAATAGCAGGCATTAAGCAGAAAATTGCCCAGAAACCAAGGAGCGTTTTTTCATTTGATTCAGGAACAATGTTACCGAATTCGTCCTTACGAGCAACATAACCAACTGCCGAAATAACAACACCTGAAAGAAGCTGTGTAATTGAGTTTGCAGCCTTACCAAAGTAATTTTGAACAGTCTGAACAAGAGCCTCATTTCTCATGCCTGTTTTCCATTCGCTATAGTCATAAACATCACCTTGAAGAACAGCACCTGCAACGTTCATTAGCTGATTTGGAAGACCACAGATTGTAAGACAAAGAGTAAGAACTGCAAGGTTTATAACAGCATTCTGACCTTCCCAGTCAACAAGGAAGCCTTTGCCATTGTTGCCGAAAATACCAATAAGGAATGTACCTGCATATGCAAGACCTGCGAATATACCTGATGCAACAGCAACCTTTTTTGCACCAAATCTACGAATAAGTTTAGGCGCAAGAGGAACCATAATATAGTTTGGAATACCTGTGAAAAGACCTGCGATTGAACCGTGAGCAACGTTCTTTGAGTTATGCATCCAATAGAAACTTTCACTTGAAGCACCAACTGATTTAAATCCGTTAAAGAAACCTGAAAGAACGAGAATAAACATTGGTCTGTTCTGGAAAACATTCTTAAATGATTCAACAACACCAACTTCCTGCATCTGTTCACGAGATGCAAGTGGAACTCTTTCACGCATTGCGGAGAACCCGAAGAATGCTGTAAACGCAGCAATAACAACAATTATAACGGCGAATCCTGTGTAAATATCCTGCATACCTACAGCATTGTCAGTAGCTTTTGGTAAGAAACCAACAAACATTGATGCAATAGATGGAAGGAAAACACCGAAAAGGTCAGCAAACTTTGATGTAGCAATCAAATTGTCACGTTCATTGTTGTTAGGTGTAATGTTATAAAGCATAATTGTCCATGCACCAAAGTATGACATACCAAGGTTATAAACAAATATTGCAATAACAGTCCATACAACCTTCTGCCATTCGTGAACAAGGAATGATGGTGTCGTAAAGAGCATTATCATAGCTATTGCCCAGAAAGGAGTAGGAATAACAAGCCAAGGGCGAAGACGGCCCCAACGAGTTCTTGTACGGTCAATAATAAGACCTGAAATTGAGTCATCGACAGCATCATAAATTGATTCGATGAACATAATAATACCGTATGTACTACCTGACATTCCAAGGAAGCTGATAGCAAAAAACTGACGGAATGCATTTACATACTGGCTTAAGTTTTTTTGACCGAATGATGTAAGAAGGTAAGCAGCAATTTCCTTAGGACGAAGGTATCTTCTGTTAGAAGCGTCCTGCTGGATTGCCTCTCCGTTAACTTCTTCAGCAACGGTTGTGGTTACATTGTTGTTTTCCACTTTTCAATCACGCCTTTTTAAATTAATACATATATATCCAATATATAAACAATAATATAACATAAATTGGTTCAATAATCAACTAAAAAAACCAAAAATCATGTAATTATTTGAATTTTAAAGAATAAGCAACAGCTAATTTGTCACAACGTTCATTTTCAGGATGACCTGCATGACCTTTTACCCATTCAAACTCGTATTCATGAAGGGATAAAAGATTAAGCAATCTATCCCATAAATCGGGATTTAGTGCAGGCTTTTTATCAGCTTTTTTCCAATTGTTTGCTTTCCAACTTTCGGCCCAACCTTTTGTAATACCGTTTACGACATATGAAGAATCGGAATAAATCTTAACTTTACATTTTCTGTTAAGTGCCTCAAGACCATTGATGACGGCAAGAAGCTCCATTCTGTTGTTGGTAGTTTCAGCTTCACCACCTGAAAGCTCTTTTTCCACACCATTACAGCGTAAAATTGTACCCCAACCACCTGGTCCCGGGTTACCTGAACAAGCACCATCTGTGAACATTTCTACATAACTTAATTTGTCCATAAAAAACCTCAATGAATAAATATCAAAATTTTATATCAAACTAATTTTAACACGGATTTTTAACTTTAACAACATATATTTTATAAAGGTGGTTTTTCTTGACATTAAGATGAAAAAATAGTATTATATTAAGACAACTATATTGAGATAGTATGGGTATTTATACGCATTTTCCAACAACTGAAATTTTCCTGACTTTTGCCTTAAGTTAGGTACATATAATTTTATAACATAATAAATAATAAAGGAGGAAATATGGCTAAGCAAAAAAATGAGAAAGCACCTCAAATAAATGACACGAAGAAAAAGAATGTAAATAAAAACAAGACAAATAAGCCTGCTAAAAATAAAAAGGGCGTTTTTAATAAAAAACAGACAAAGAGTAATACTTCAAAAGTTCAGAAAGAACGCAAATCACAAAAAAATAAAGCACCTAAAAAGCCTGATATTAATATCAAAATCGCATTTTTAGGTGGACTTAATGAAGTCGGAAAGAATATGACTTTGTATGAATGTCAGAATGATATGATTCTTGTTGACTGTGGTCTTGCATTTCCTGAACCGGATATGCTTGGTGTTGACCTTGTTATTCCTGATTTCACTTATGTTGAACAGAATATTGACAAGATAAAAGGTATATTTATTACCCATGGTCATGAAGACCATATAGGGGGACTTGCATATCTTCTTCAACGAGTAAATATTCCTGTTTATGGTACAAAGCTTACAATCGGTCTTATTGAAGGAAAACTTAAAGAACATAAAATCCTTGATAAAGCCGACCTTAATGTTATTCAACCTAAAGATAAAGTTGTATTAGGTTGCTTTGAGGTTGAGGCTATTCACGTTAACCACTCAATTCCCGATGCTCTTGCACTTGCTATTAATTCTCCTGCAGGTCTTATTTTACAGACAGGCGACTTTAAAATTGATACAACACCGATTGACGGTGAGGTGATTGACCTTGCCCGTATTGCAAAGCTTGGTGAAAAAGGTGTGCTTTGCCTTTTATCAGACTCAACAAATGCTCAACGACCGGGCTATACATCAAGTGAACGTACTGTTGGTGATTCATTTGCACGACTTTTCCATAAAGCAGATGGAAAACGTCTTATAGTCGCAACATTTGCATCAAATATCCATAGAGTTCAGCAGATTATTGATGTTGCAAAATCTGTAGGTAGAAAGGTTGCTCTTTCAGGTAGAAGTCTTGAAAATGTTGTTGAAACTGCTTCAAGACTTGGTTATCTCAATATTCCTGAAGGAATTCTTATAAATATTGATTCTGTTTCAAGATATCCACACGATAAACTCGTTATTATTACAACAGGCAGTCAGGGTGAACCTATGTCTGCTCTTTACAGAATGGCATTCTCTGAACATCGTCGTGTTGAAATAGGAACAGGGGATTATGTAATTATTTCTGCAACTCCGATTCCTGGTAATGAAAAGACAGTCGGTAAAGTTGTTGATGAGCTTTTAAAACGTGGTGCCGAGGTTGTATATGAAAAAATGTATGAAGTTCATGTTTCAGGTCATGCTTGTCAGGAAGAACTTCGTCTTATGTTAAGCCTTGCAAAACCTAAATTCTTCATTCCTGTTCACGGTGAACAAAAGCATTTAAGAAGTCACGCTGCAGTTGCCGAAAGTATGGGAATTGCACCGGGTAACATATATATTGCAGATAATGGCAAACAAGTTGAACTTTCAAAACGAAAAATGTCAGTTGTTGAAGATGTTCCTGCAGGTAAGGTCTTTGTTGATGGTTATGGTGTAGGTGACGTTGGTAGTGCAGTTATCCGCGAAAGAAAGCGTCTTGCCGAAGATGGTCTTATGATTATAAGTGCCGTTATAGAAAGAGAAACAGGAATGCTTGTATCCGGTCCTGATATTGTATCACGTGGGTTTGTATATGTCCGTGACTCAGAACAGCTTATTGCTGAAGCAAAGCTTGTAGCACAGATTGTTATTGATGAATGCAGTCACGAGGGAGTTGTCGAGTGGAGTGCAATTAGAAACAGAATGAGAGATGACATTTCTCGTCTTCTTTATGATAGAACAAAACGCAGTCCTATGGTTATTCCTATAATCAGCTCAGTTTGAGTAACCGCTTAATAAAAGGTGAAAATTATGGAAAAAACAAGCAGTAGCAAAAAGAATAACAGCATAAAAAAATTATTGAATGTATATCCGATAACAATTCCAGCAATTGTTGTCAGCTTAATTCTGTGTATTGCTATGTTTTTCTATAATGTTTATATGGCAATTGCGGGATTGATTTTGATTTCTGTATTTTTCATAATTGCTGTTGTGAAAAACAATTCCAATTTCAAAAGACTTGAAAATACAGTTGCTGCACTAAATAAAAAACTGACAGCAGATAATCAAAATGGTGAATTAAGAACTTTTCCTTTACCTGTATTACTTTTTGATAGTGCAGACAGCATTGTGTGGTATAACACAAAGTTCCGTGATGAGTTTCTAATGTATTGCTCATTTGAAAATATTGATATAAAGCAGTTTACATCAGGTCAAGGTGCAGATATTGTTCGTGAGAAAAAGTTTATTGAGTGCGAGTGTAATGATAAGAAATACACAGCATTTTCAGGAAAAACACAGTATAAAAATGAAACTGTTTATTCTCTGTATTTTATAGAGGATACAGAGCTGAAAAATTATAAATTATCATACCTTGCATCACGTCCCGTCCTTATGTTTATTAATCTTGACAGCGTTGAAGATGTCTGTGCAGATTTTAAAGAAAGTCAGCAGTCAGAAGTTCTTGGTGATGTAGAGGCAATCGTCGAAAATTGGTTCTCAAAATATAATTGTATTTTCCGTAAAATGCCGAATAGCAGATTTTTAGTATTTGCTGAAGCAGAAATGCTTGACAAAATGAAAGAGGATAAATTCTCTGTTTTGTCACAAGTTCGTTCCTATACATACAAGGAAAGAACTTTAGGTATTACTTTGTCTGTTGGTATTGGTCTTGGAGAAAATCTTTCACAGTGTGAAACGATAGCACGAAAATCTCTTGATATGGCAATGGGAAGAGGTGGTGACCAGGTTGTCGTTAAGACAACAGATGGTGACTTTGAATTCTTTGGCGGTGTATCAAAAGGTATTGAAAAGCGAAATAAAGTTCGTTCACGAATGATTGCTTCTGCTATTAAAGAAACAATCCAAGCAAGTGATAATGTTCTTATTATGGGACATCGTTTTGCTGACCTTGATTCACTTGGTTCATCAGTTGGTATGGCGATGATTTGTGAATCTCTCAATAAAGATGCAAAAATCGTAATGTCATCGAAAACTACTCTTGCAATGCCATTGGCAAAACATATGATTGCAAATGATATGGATGATTTGCTTATTGAACCTGAAAATGTTGATGAGTATCTTTCAGCAAGAACACTTCTTGTAATCGTGGATACACACAGAAAGAGCTTTCTTGAGTATCCTGAACTTTTTGATTTGGTTGAAAAGGTGGTTGTTATTGACCACCACAGAAAAACTGTTGACCACATAAATAAAGCAGTTATTTTTTATCATGAACCAAATGCTTCTTCAGCATCAGAAATGGTTACAGAACTTATACAATATATAAATATTGACGTGAGCGTACCTAAAGTTTGTGCAGAGGCACTGATGTCGGGCATTACTCTTGATACAAAGAATTTTGTAATGAAAACAGGTGTGAGAACATTTGAGGCAGCTGCATATCTTCGTTCTCTTGGTGCTGATACTGTTGCAGTAAAACAACTGTTTTCTAATAGTATGAAAACTCAACAAGCAAAGAGTGAAGTAGTTAAAAACGCAGCAATGTATAATGATTCAGCAATTAGTGTAGTTGATTTTGATTCTGATGATGTCCGGATTGTTGCAAGTCAGGCTGCTGATGAACTTCTTAATATTGATGGCGTTCACGGTTCATTCGTTGTTTATAAAACAGGAAATACGATAAACATTTCAGCCCGTTCATACGGTGAAATAAATGTTCAGCTTGTTATGGAAGAACTTGGTGGCGGTGGCCATCTCACTATGGCTGCAGCACAGCTTGAAAATGAAACATTTGATAGTGTTCTTTCTCTTTTAAAACAAGCAATAGATAAAATAATAAGTTAATCGAAAAGAGGTTATAAATATGGAAGTAATTTTAAAGGCTGAGGTAAAAGGCCTTGGCAAAAAAGGCGAAAAAGTTAAGGCATCTGACGGATATGCTCGTAATTTCCTTTTTCCAAAAGGATTAGCAGTTGAAGCAAATGCACAGAGTCTTACTGAACTTCGTAATCGTGAGCAGTCAAATCAACACAAAATTGATGTTGAGGTTGCTGCAGCAAACGAGTCTAAAGCGAAACTTCAGGGTAAAGTAATCAAAATCACAGCAAAAGCAGGTAGTAACGGTAAACTCTTTGGTTCTGTTACATCTAAAGAAGTTGCAGCAGAAATTGCAAAGCAGTTTGCAGTAAAAGTTGATAAAAGAAAGATTTCAATGGATGATATCAAAACATTTGGTTCATTCAAAGTTGAAGTTAAACTTTATACAAATATAGTTGCTGAAATGACAGTAATGGTTGGAGAATAAAAATGGAAAGCAATTTAACAGGCTTTGAAAATATGAATTTACCATATAGCCTTGATGCAGAACAGGCAGTGCTAGGTGCTTTGCTTAAAGACCCTGAATGTCTGCCCATAGTTTCCGATATGCTGAAGATTGACCACTTGTATCTTCCACAGCATAAGGCTATATACACAGCAATTCTTAATATTGACACAATTGGTGGTCGCATTGACCCTCTTGTTGTTCTTGAAGAACTAAAAAAAGAAGGTGTTTACGACGATATCGGTGGTAAAACATACCTTATGAAAATTGCCGATGCTGTTCCATCTACAAAGAATGTTGAATCATACATAAAAATCATAATTGATAAGTTTTATCTTCGTACTCTTATGATTACTGCTCGTGAGATTCTTGATGCAACAAATAACGGCAACGATTCTCCTGATTCGCTTCTCGATTTGGCTGAGCAGAAGATTTATGACATCCGTCGTGGAAAGAACACTTCAGGACCTGCAAAAATCAGTGACATTGTTATGTCAGATGTTTTTGAACGTCTTAAAAAGCTTGCAAGTGCTGACCCTAAAGAAAAGGAACAGTACATAGGTATTCCAACAGGTTTCTCATATCTCGATAAAGTTCTTGGTGGTGGATTCCATCGTTCAGACTTTATAGTTATTGGTGCTCGTCCTGCTATGGGTAAGACAAGCTTTGCTCTTAATGTTGCAAGAAACATTGCAATGAAAGGCAGAAAAGTTCTTTTCTTCTCGTTGGAAATGTCAAAAGAACAGTTGGCACAGCGTATCATTTCTACAGAAGCACGAATTGTTAGTAATAAGTTGAGAACAGGCGATATAACAGATGCTGATTGGGAAAAACTCGGTCTTGCTTTACAGAATCTTGTGAATTGTGAATTGTATTTTGATGATACAGCAAACATCAATGTTCCTGAAATGAAAGCTCGTGCTCTTCGTATGAAAGATGTCGATTGTATTGTAATTGACTACCTTCAGCTTATGTCAGGTACAAAGCGTACAGAAAACCGTGTTAATGAAGTTTCCGAGATTACTCGTGGACTTAAAATGATGGCTAAAGACCTTAAAATTCCTGTTGTAACTTGTTCACAGTTGTCCCGTGGCGTTGCGAAAAATTCAACTGACCATCGTCCACAGATGACGGACCTTCGTGAATCAGGTACTATCGAGCAGGATGCTGATATCGTTCTTATGCTTCATCGTGAAGATTATTATAAGAATGACCCGGATGCAGAAACTGACCCTGAATCAGTGAATATTGCAGAGGTTATTGTTGGTAAAAACAGACACGGTTCTACTGAAACTGTAAAGGTTGCATGGAATCCTGAATTTACAATGTTCTCAACTCTTGAAAGGATAAAAGATGACAGATAAGGTTTTAAAGACAATTGAAGATTGTCAGATGCTATCGGGGTGCCATACTTTAGGTATCGGACTTTCCGGTGGTGCTGATTCTGTTTGTCTTGCTCATATCTTGTCAGAAAATAAAGAGAAATTAGGCGTTAAAACAATTAAAGGAATACATATTCATCACGGTATCCGTGGTGATGAGGCTGACCGTGACCTTGAATTTTCCCGAGTAATTTGCGAAAAATTCGGAATTGATTTTGTTTCATATTATATGGATGTACCTGCCGAGGCAAAAAAAACAGGTGAGAGCATAGAGGAATGTGCAAGACGTATCCGTTATGAGTTTTTTGAAAAATCAGGATGTGATAAAGTCGCAACAGCACATAATCTCAATGACAATATTGAAACTTTTGTGTTCAATTTAACTCGAGGTGCTTCACTTTCAGGACTTTGTGGTATTCCATATACAAGAGATATTTATATCAGGCCGCTTCTTAATTGCTCAAGAGAGGAAATTGAACAGTATATTTCTTCTAATCATTTGACTTATGTTACTGACAGTACAAATTTAAGTGATGATTATACAAGAAATAAGATTCGCCATAATATTTTGCCTTTACTTTTTGAGCTTAATCCTTCATTTGATAAATCTTTTGTCAGATGTCTTGACTCTCTTAAAATTTCAAAGGATTATATTACCGAACAAGCAAAAAAACTTCTTGAAAAATCAAGGTGTGACGGATATTACGATTGTAATGCATTTGATGGTTGTCACGATGCATTGAAATATCAGGTAATTGCTTTAATTTTAAAAGATAATTATGCTAATGATGTCAGTCGTGAGCATATAAATGCTGTTCTTGGTATTATGGAAAACGGCGGCAGCATAAATGTTGCCGGTAATGTTATAGTCAATGTGGAAAGAAAAAAACTGTTTTTTGGCGAAAATCATAAGACGGAATACTTTGAAATTCCGTTGATTATCGAAGAAAAAAACATTTCAACACCAATTGGTGATTATGAAATTGAAATTCTCGATAAAAAAGATTTACAAATCGTTAATAAACAAGATATAAATTATTATATTGATTGTGATAAAATATCAAACGGTGTGATTTTGAGAAATCGTCGTGACGGTGATGAATATCAGTTACCAAACAGACCGAATAAATCATTTAAAAAACTTTTTAACGAAAATAAAATTTCCGTTTCAAAAAGAGACAGAATGTTGATATTATCAGACGATAATGGTATAATGTGGACTGAATTTTTTGGCGTATCAAAAAATTGTAAAATAAACGATAATACGAAAAAAATCGTTAAAATATCGAAGGTGGGGAAAAATAATGATTAATGATATTGATAGAGTTCTTTTGTCCGAAGAAGACTTGAAGAATATAGTAAAAAGACTTGGTGCTGAAATTACAAAGGATTATCAAGACAAAAAACTTGTGCTTGTAAGTGTTCTCAAGGGTTCTGTTATATTTATGGCAGACCTTATGCGTGAAATCAAAATTCCTTGTTCTATTGACTTTATGTCAGTTTCAAGTTACGGTTCAGGTACAAAAACATCTGGTGTTGTTAAAATTATCAAGGACCTTGATACAGATGTTGTTGAGGGTTCAGATTTGCTTATTGTTGAAGACATTCTCGACAGCGGTGTAACACTTGAGTACTTGATGAAAGTGCTTTCTGCAAGAAATCCTAACAGTATCAAAATATGTACTTTACTTGATAAACCTGAAAGAAGAAAAGCTAATGTTTATGCTGATTATTCAGGTGCACAGATTCCCGATGCTTTTGTTGTAGGCTATGGATTGGATTTTAATGAAAAATACAGGAATTTACCGTTTGTAGGTGCGTTAAAACCTGCAGTATATGAATAATCCACAGGAGTGATAAAAACTTGAAAAAATTAAATTGGAAAGCAATAATTCCATATATATTAATCCCTGTTCTCTTTATTGGTGTAATGTGGATGTATATGGATAGTGAATCTGATAAAGAGTTTGAATATTATGAGGTTGTTGAATTCTTTGATAATGAACAGATTGCAGAAGTTGACCTTAATATGAATAGTGGTGCTCTTAAGTTTAAACTTAAGGGAGATGATACACTTTATAAATATACTGTTCCTAATGTCAATCTTTTTGTCAACGATATTCATGAACAGTTAAGAGAATATAATAAGGCAAATCCTGACAATCCCGTTGAATTCGATTATGAAGCAGGTACATCAAATTCTTGGATAATCAGCGTATTGCCATCACTTTTATTATCCCTTGGCTTTGTAGCGCTTATGGTTGTCATGTTTAAAAAGATGAATAGTTCAATCTCAAGTGAAAATAACAGAGCTATGAGCTTTGGTAAAGCACGAATCAAGCGTGGTGATGAGGAAACTAAAAAAGTTACATTTAAAGATGTTGCCGGTGCCGATGAAGAAAAAGAGGAACTTACTGAAATTGTTGAATTTTTGAAAAATCCTAACGAATTTTCAAAGCTTGGTGCAAGAATTCCAAAGGGCGTTCTCCTTGTCGGTCCTCCGGGTACAGGTAAAACACTTCTTGCAAAAGCAGTAGCAGGTGAGGCTGATGCACCATTCTTCTCAATTTCAGGTTCAGACTTTGTTGAGATGTATGTCGGTGTTGGTGCTTCTCGTGTTCGTGACCTTTTCAAAGAGGCAAAGAAGAGTCAGCCATCAATAATCTTCATTGACGAAATTGATGCGGTTGGTCGTCATCGTGGTGCAGGTATGGGTGGCGGACACGATGAGCGCGAACAGACACTTAACCAGTTGCTCGTTGAAATGGATGGTTTTGGTGCAAACGAAGGCGTAATCGTTATCGCTGCAACAAACAGACCTGACATTCTTGACCCTGCATTATTGCGACCGGGTCGTTTTGACAGACAGGTTACTGTTGGCTATCCTGATATTAAGGGCAGAGAAGAAATTCTTAAAGTTCATGCAAAGAATAAACCATTAGCTCCCGATGTTGACCTTCATCAGATAGCTGCAACAACAGTTGGTTTTACAGGTGCAGACCTTGAAAATCTTCTTAACGAAGCAGCACTTCTTGCAGCAAAACGCAAGAAAATGGCTATTACAATGAACGAAATCGAAGAAGCAACAATGAAGGTTGTTGTGGGAAGTGAAAAGAAATCACGAAAGATTTCCGATAAAGATAAAAAGATTACTGCTTATCATGAAGCAGGTCACGCAATTTCATCATATTACCTTGAAAATCAGGACCCAGTTACTCACATTTCTATCGTTCCTCGTGGAATGGCAGCAGGTTTCACACTTTATACACCTGAACAAGATAAGACTCACATGATGAAATCAAGAATGCTTGACGATATCGTTTCACTTCTTGGTGGTCGTGTTGCTGAACAGATTATTTTCGGTGACATCTCAACAGGTGCATCAAATGATATTCAGCGTGCAACAGAAATTGCAAGAAATATGATTACAAAATACGGTATGAGCGAAAAGCTTGGACCAATTGCATTCGGTTCTGATAATGATGAAGTTTTCCTTGGTAAGAACTATACTCACACAAGAAATTACTCGGAAAATAAAGCTGCAGTAATTGATGAAGAAGTTGAAACAATCATTAATAATGCTTATAAGAGAACAGAAACAATTCTCACAGAGCATATTGACCAGCTTCATCTTGTTTCAGATGTTCTTGTGAAACTCGAAAAGATTGACAAAGAACAGTTTGAATCTCTTATGTTAACAGGTGTATTATCGGGTGAACAGGCGACTGAAAATACAGAAGTAATCACAGAAGCTACAGAAGATGCAGATAATGTATAATATTGCATAAAATACAAAAGCAACAGAGTATTAAATCTGTTGCTTTTTTTATGCTTTTCAAGTTGATTTTTTTCTCTATTTATTATAAAATATATACTAATATTTTTAATCGTGGAAGTATATATCTTTAGCAAGATTTGGAGTGAAAGAAAATGAAACTCAATGGTTCTGAAATTTTAACTGAAGTTTTAATTGAGCAGGGTGTTGACACTGTATTCGGTTATCCGGGTGGTGCTGTCCTTAACATCTATGACGCTCTCTATAAATATAGTGATAAGATTAAGCACATTTTATCAGCTCACGAGCAGGGTGCTTCTCATGCTGCTGACGGTTATGCTCGTGCTACAGGTAAAACAGGCGTTTGTATCGCAACAAGCGGTCCGGGTGCTACTAACCTTGTAACTGGTATTGCAACAGCATATATGGATAGCGTTCCAATGGTTGTAATCACAGGTAACGTTGGTAAAGGTCTTATCGGTCGTGATGCTTTTCAGGAAGTTTATATTACAGGTATCACAATGCCAATTACAAAGCATAACTTTATGGTTCAGAATGTTGATGAACTTGCAGATACAATCCGTGAAGCATTCCGTATTGCTAATACAGGCAGAAAAGGTCCTGTACTTATTGATATTACAAAGGATGTTACTGCAGCAGTTACAGATTTTGAGAGAAAAGAAAAAATCGTAATCAAAGATGATACAGTTGTTGATATGGAACAGCTTAATATGTTAGCTGACATTATTAACAATGCTAAAAAGCCTGTTGTAATGTTTGGTGGCGGTGTAGTTTCATCAAATGCTTCAGAAGTTGCTTTGGAGCTTGTTGAAAAGGCAAATATCCCATCTTGTCACACTCTTATGGCAGCAGGTGTTATCGGTTATAATAATCCGCTTAACCTCGGACTTCTTGGTATGCACGGTGGTTATGTTACAAATAAAGCAGTTGACGATGCTGATGTGCTTATTGCAATTGGTACTCGTTTCTCTGACCGTGTTGCTCTTGATACAAACGAATTTGCAAAGAAAGCAACTATCATTCAGATTGATATCGACCTTAGTGAAATTAACAAAAACGTTGCTGTTGACCACTATGTAATTGGTGATGTTAAAAAAGTTCTTGAAGCACTGTTACCTCTTGTTGAAAAGCAGGAAAGAAGAGAATGGATTAAAATGCTTGAGGTTTATAAGGATGTTGACTATAAACCTGTTGACGACGATTCACAGATTCTTCCACATCAGTTAATCGGTGCAATCTGCGATATGGCAGGGGAGGATACAGTTGTTGTAACTGATGTTGGTCAGCATCAGATGTGGGCTGCACAGTATGTTCACCACATTAACCCAAGAGGCTTCCTTACAAGTGGTGGTCTTGGTACAATGGGTTACGGCTATGGTGCTGCAATCGGTGCAAAAGCCGGTCTTGGTGACTCAAAACGAGTTGTTCATATCACAGGTGACGGTTCATTCCATATGAATCTTAACGAAGGCTGTACAGCAGTAAGCTACAATCTTCCTGTTATTACAGTTATTATGAATAATCAGGTGCTCGGTATGGTTCGTCAGTGGCAACGTTGCTTCTATGGTAAGCGTTTCTCTGAAACTGACCCACATCGTAAGACAAACTTTGTAAAACTTGCAGAAGGCTTTGGTGCAAAGGGTTATTATGCTGAAACAATCGCACAGTTTAAGGATGCATTCGCAGAAGCACTTAAGGCAAACGGTCCTGTATGGATTGAATGTGCAATTGATAAGGACGAAAGAGTTCTCCCAATGATTCCTGCAGGTAAGACAGTCAACGACATTATGATGGGCGACTGTGCTACATGTCCAATGGAATGCGAAAACAAAAAGAAATAAAATAAAAATCGCGTAGGGACAGACATCATTGTCTGTCCTTTGCTTTTTTAGATAATAGGTAATAAAGAATAGATAATAAATTATATTTGTAGAGGACTATGCCTACATCGTCCCGATTCAATCGTGTAGTGGCAGGCTTCCACGCCTGCGTTGTAGGGGCGATTCACGAATCGCCCGTAAAAAAACACCCACAAATTGTGAGTGTTTAATTTCTATTATTCAGTTTCTATATACACCATAATATCATCAACTTTGCATTGTAATATTCTGCATAAATCATCAATCGTAACTGTGCTTAATGGTTTGTTATGTTTTAATCTATCTAATAAACTTCTGCTAACATTATAATCTTTTACAAGTTTGTATGTTGTTAAGTTTCTGTCCTTTAATGTTTTGTAAAAAGGTTCGTATGAAATCACAATTATCACCTCTAATCAAATGTTAGAGTATTATCTTTTAATTGACAATTGTCGATAAAACGAGTATAATGTTTTTACAAAATATATTTAAGGGGTGTTTTCTATGGAAAATGCGAAAAAAATTACTGTGGATAAATATAGTAAAGGAGTGCAATTTGTTTCGATTTTAGGAATAATTATCGGTGCTGTTACAATTGGATTTGGTGCATTTTATTGTGGTGGCAGTCATTGGTATGCTACTGCGTGGGATGTTGAAGCAGCTTCATTCGGCGCGGATTTTTACACATACTTATATGATGCTGTTTATTCAATTTCACAAAATATGTATACAATCTCCGGTGCTATTAATTATAATTCATCTATAATGGGATGTCTTATCATTTTTTTTGGTTGTTTTGAAATATTGCTTTTCAGTTTTTTTATAGCGAATAATAAGAAGAAAACTATAATCACAATTGAAGAAAATTCAGAAAAACCAATAAATATTGTAAATAATTAAATATTTCGTAATGATTTTTAACTCAATGAAAAACTCCCTTGAAATTTCAAGGGAGTCATTTTATGTAATTTAAAAATTAGTTATTGATAAACTTATCTTCTTCGTTATTCCAGCTGTAAAGCTTTCTAACTTCTTCGCCAACTTTTTCTGCAGGATGTTCAGAAGCTAACTTTCTCATAGCCTTGAAATGAACCTGACGACCTGCAGGTGACATATCAAGTAAGAATTCTTTAGCAAATGAACCGTCCTGAATGTCTGAAAGAATCTTCTTCATAGCCTTCTTTGTTTCATCAGTAATGATTTTTGGACCTGTGATGTAGTCACCGTATTCAGCAGTATTTGAAATTGAATATCTCATACCTGCAAAACCACTCTGATAAATAAGGTCAACAATAAGCTTCATTTCGTGGATACATTCAAAGTAAGCGTTTCTTGGGTCATAACCTGCTTCGCAAAGTGTTTCAAAACCAGCCTGCATAAGAGCGCAAACACCACCGCAAAGAACTGCCTGTTCACCGAAAAGGTCTGTTTCAGTTTCTGTTCTGAAGTCTGTTTCAAGAACACCTGCACGAGCACCACCGATAGCAAGTGCATAAGCAAGAGCCTTATCAAGAGCCTTACCTGTAGCGTCCTGATGAACAGCAACAAGACAAGGAACACCTTTACCTGCCTGATATTCTGAACGAACTGTATGACCAGGTCCCTTAGGAGCAATCATAGTAACGTCAACAAATGATGGAGGAGTGATACAACCGAAATGAACGTTGAAACCGTGAGCGAACATAAGCATATCGCCCTCTTTAAGGTTTGGTTCAATATCCTTCTTATACATATCAGCCTGTAATTCATCGTTGATAAGAATCATGATGATATCAGCTTTCTTTGCAGCTTCAGCAGCTGTGAAAACCTCAAAGCCTTGCTTTTCAGCTTTTGCCCATGATTTACTGCCTTCGTAAAGACCGATAATAACATTACAACCCGATTCTTTTGCATTAAGAGCGTGAGCGTGACCCTGGCTACCGTAACCGATAACAGCAATAGTCTTGCCATCCAATAAGCCTAAATTACAATCTTCCTGATAAAACATTCTCTGTGCCATAGTTTTTAATCTCCTAAAAAAATATGTTGTTTGACATCTTGTTTGCGTTGTCATACAACATATTATATATGATAATACAAATTTGTCAATACTTTTTTGAAAATAATTTTAAAATTAATCAAAATATATCTTTTCATTAAGTACAGCGTGGTGCAAATGAATAGTTAAAGCACTTTTTACACCGACAGAATCTCTGTTTTTAAGGAAATTCATAATCATTATGTGGTCCTTGTAAGCTTCTTCAGCAATTACATCAAGGTTGTAATTAAGCTCGATTGTTTTTTGAATTGTATTCGTAAGAATAGGTAAGAAGTGACCTAAAAATTCGTTGTGGGATGCCTTAAGAATAGCACCGTGAAATGCACTTTCCGAGTCGATTCGTGCTTTTCCGCCCGGGTCTTTTTTGAGTTCTGCCTGACAGATTTCACCAAGTCGCAGAATTTCCTCAATTTCCTCGTCAGTAGCTCTCTTACAAGCAAGGGAAGCAGCCTCAGGCTCAAAAATCAGACGAGTTTCATATAAATCACGAAGCGTAACCTTTTTATTTAGAAAGTCATTTACATTAACATCCTGTGAATACTGGTCAATCTTTTCAGCAACATAAGTGCCTTTTCCTCGTTTAACTACAAGTACACCATTTGAAATAAGTGTTTTGATAGCCTCACGAAGGGTAGCACGGCTGACTCCTAACTCCTGTGAAAGCTCGTTTTCATTAGGCAATTTCTCACCGTAATTATATTTTTGCTCCTCAACAATCAATCTTTTGAGTGTATCAGCAACACGCTGTGATAAATTTTCCTTTTGCATATTAAATCCTCGCTTTGAAGAAAAATAATGACACTACTATACACCAAACAAATAAAAAATGCAAATAGATTATAAAAATTAAAACCCTTGTAATGAAAGAAACATTACAAGGGCTTACCTTATATTGCTTAATTATTTAATTACTCTTATACGAATAATTCCGTTAATTTTCTTTAATGCTTCAAGTGATTCAGGAGATGCACCTGTGTCTGAATCAATAACAGTATAAGCATATTCGCCTTTAGATTTATTTACCATATTGTCAATGTTAACTTCTTCATTAGCCAAAGCAGATGTGATTTTACTAACAATACCGGAAATATTCTTATGCATAATTGTGATTCTGTGTTTCTCACATTTGCCGATTGAAACAGCAGGGTAGTTAACAGAGTTTACAATGCTACCGTTTTCAAGGTAGTCAGCAACCTGGTCAACTGCCATCATTGCACAGTTGTCTTCTGATTCAGGAGTTGAAGCACCGAGATGAGGAATAGCAATAACACCTGTTGCGCCGATAACTGCATCATTAGGGAAGTCAGTTACATAACATGCAACTTTTCCGTTTTCAAGAGCAGCAAGAATACTGTCAGTATCAACAAGCTCACCACGAGCAAAGTTGAGGATTCTCACTTCGTCCTTCATTGTTGCAATTGTGTCAGCATTGATAAGTCCTCTTGTGCTGTCGTTAAGAGGTAAATGAAGAGTGATGTAATCACTTTCAGCATAGATAGTGTTAAGGTTGTCTGTAAGCTTAACATGATGATTAAGTGTGATACTCTGTGCAACTGAAAGGTATGGGTCATAACCGATAACTTTCATTCCAAGTGCTGCAGCAGCATTAGCAACAAGAATACCAATAGCACCAAGACCGATTACACCAAGAGTCTTACCCTTGATTTCAGGACCTGCAAAAGCACTCTTACCTTTTTCAACATCCTTTGGAACTGTGTCGCCGTTACCCTTTAATGTTTTTGCCCAATCAATTGCAGGAATAATCTTTCTTGATGAAAGTAAAAGACCTGTAAGAACGAGTTCCTTAACAGCGTTAGCATTAGCACCAGGAGTATTGAATACTACAATACCTGCTTCACTGCATTTGTCAATTGGAATATTGTTGACACCTGCACCGGCTCTTGCAATTGCAAGAGTATTTGCATCAAATTCCATATCGTGCATTGATGCTGAACGAACAAGAATTGCATCAGGATTCTTAGCATCAGTAGCACAAGTATAATTATCACTGAAACGGCAAAGACCTGTTTCAGAAATTTTATTTAAAGTTAAAATGTTATACATAATAGTTTCTCCTTATGAATTTGCTTTTTCAAATTCAGCCATAAACTCAACAAGCTTTTCAACACCTTCAACAGGCATAGCGTTGTAAATTGAAGCTCTCATACCACCAACTGAACGGTGACCCTTAAGGTTTACAAAACCTGCTTCAGTTGCTTCCTTAATAAACTTTGCATTAAGGTCTTCACTGTCAGTAACAAATGGAACATTCATAAGTGAACGGTCTTCAGGAACAACTGTACCCTTGAACATCTTGCTGTTATCAAGGAAATCATAGAGAATCTTTGCTTTCTTTTCGTTTCTTTCCTTAATAGCAGGGAGTCCACCCATATCCTTAAGCCATTCAAGAACAAGCTTACAAATATAGATTGTATAGCAAGGTGGTGTGTTGTAAAGAGAATCGTTGTCAGCCATAATCTGATAGTTGAGCATTGTTGGTGTAATATCTCTTGCATTGCCGAGCATATCCTCACGGATAATACAGATTGTAAGACCCGCAGGAGCAACATTCTTCTGTGCACCACCGTAAACCATTGCAAACTTTGAAACATCAATTGGCTCTGAAAGGAAGCATGATGAAATATCTGCAATAAGTGGAACATCACCTGTATCAGGAAGCTCATGATAAACTGTACCGTAAATTGTATTGTTCATACAAATATAGAAATAGTCAGCATCCTTTGTAAATTCGTTCTTATCAAGCTTTGGAATGTATGAGAATGTCTTATCAGCTGAAGATGCAACTGCTTTACATTCACCGTATTTCTGTGCTTCCTGATAAGCTTTCTTTGCCCACTGACCTGTGATAACAAAGTCAGCCTTACCATTTTTATTCATAAAGTTAAGAGGGATAGCTGCAAACTGTGTTGAAGCACCACCCTGTAAGAATAACACCTTATAATTATCAGGAATATTCATAAGTTCACGAAGAAGCTGTTCAGCACCCTTGATAATTGAGTCATAAACCTTTGAACGGTGACTCATTTCCATAACTGACTGTCCGCTTCCTTCATAATCGAGCATTTCTGCAGCTGCCTTTTTCAATACTTCTTCAGGGAGCATTGAAGGACCTGCTGAAAAATTATAAACTCTTGCCATAATAAAAAACCTCCAAAAAAGTTAAATTTACATAATTGTTTTGTTAAAAATTAAAACATTGGACAAATTATACCAAAGTAAATATATAAAAGTCAATAGATTGACAACAAAATAACAAACTTTTCTTTAAAAATATTTATTTCACTCCATAACTTACAAATATTTTTAACAATCTTTTGAAAAAATGACTAATTTTTAAATTTTTTATAGTATTTCTTGCAGTAATTTGTATTTTATTATATAATATTAGTCCATAATAGGAGTGATATATTCAAAAATGGAAAACACTAATAAATTATTTAATGAATTTAACGAAAAATCTTTTTCAATGCCAATGGTAGCATTACGTGGACTTGTGGTTTTTCCTGAAATGACATTACATTTTGATGTTGGCAGACCAAAGTCAGTAAAAGCAGTCAGAAGTGCTATGGAAAGGAAAACAAATATTTTTCTTGCAACTCAGATGGACCTTGAATGTGACGACCCGAGATATGACGATATTTATCGTTCAGGCGTTGTTTGTGAAATCAAGCAGGTTATGAAGTTACCGGGTACTGACACTCTTCGTGTTGTTGTCTATGGACTTTATCGTGCAGAGCTTTTACATATCAATTCGGCAAATCCCTTTTTATCTGCAATTGTCCGTCGTATTGAAACTGAAAAGGTGAGCCCTGAAAATGCTAAATATGAGGAAGCACTTGTCCGTAATCTTGTTGGAATTTTTGAGGAATATGCATATTTTGTTCCAAAACTTCCATCAGATATTGTTATCGGAGTTTCTGTTCGTAAAGAAGCAGGGGAAATAACAGACTATATTCTTTCAAATATTCCACTTGACTATGCTATTAAACAAAGTCTTCTTGATGAGTTGAATCCTCTTAAACGAGCAGAGTCACTTTGTTTAATTCTTAAAAGAGAAATTGAGCTTTTGACTATTGAAGAAGAAATCAACGAAAAAGTTCAGGAACAAATGGAAGAAAATCAGCGTGAATATTATCTTCGTGAGCAGATTAAGGCTATTTCCGAGGAGCTTAACGAAGGTGACGGTGCAATTTCTGAAACTGAAGAATATAAGGAACAAATCCGTGCAATAGGGTTCTCCGAAGATACTGAAAGAAAGCTTCTTCGTGAATGTGACAGACTTATGAAAATGCAGTCATCAAGTCCTGAATCAGCAGTTATAAGAAATTATCTTGATAAGGTGATTTCTCTTCCTTGGGGATATTATACGGAAGAAAATTTAGATATAGAACACGCACAAAAGGTGCTTGATGATGACCATTACGGACTCCAAGATGTTAAAGAACGAATTATCGAATTTCTTGCAGTCAGAAAAATTAATCCTGATGTAAAAGGGCAGATTATCTGTCTTGCAGGACCTCCGGGTGTGGGTAAAACATCAATTGCCCGTTCACTTGCAAATGCAATCGGCAGAAGTTATGCTCGAATTTCCCTTGGTGGTGTCCGTGACGAGGCTGATATTCGAGGTCACAGAAAAACTTATATCGGTTCAATGCCCGGTAGAATTATTGAAGCAATAGAGTCAGCAAAAAGCTCAAATCCGCTTATTCTTCTTGATGAGGTTGATAAGTTAGGTTCTGACCATCGTGGTGACCCGTCATCAGCACTTCTTGAAGTCCTTGACGCAGAGCAGAATAACTCATTCGTTGACCATTATCTTGAAATTCCTTATGATTTGAGTAAGGTTTTATTTGTAACAACTGCAAATGATAAGAGCAGAATCCCTGCACCTTTACTTGACAGAATGGAAATCATTGATATTCCGGGATATACTTATGAGGAAAAATTTAATATTGCAAAAAGGCATCTCGTTCCAAAGCAGATAACTGCAAATGGTCTTAAAAAGTCTTATGTTAAGTTTTCTGACAAAGCACTTAAGGCAATAATCAGTGGTTACACTAAAGAAGCAGGTGTCCGTGTTCTTGAACGAACAATTGCAAAGGTGCTCCGAAAGATTGCAGTCCGGTATGCAAAGGGCTTTGACGGTAAAATTACAGTTAAGGATACGGAGCTTGAAGCATATTTAGGTCCTGTAAAATTCAAGCCTGACGAAAGTTCAAAGATTGACCAGATTGGTGTGGTAAACGGACTTGCATACACATCCGTTGGCGGAACAATGCTTACTGTTGAGGTTGCAGTTATGGATGGTAAAGGCAACATTGAACTTACAGGTTCACTCGGCGATGTTATTAAGGAATCTGCAAAAGCAGCAATCAGTTACATAAGAATGAATGGTGATAAATACAGAATTGATAAGGATTTTTATCAGAACAAGGATATTCACATTCATTTTCCTGAAGGTGCTGTGCCGAAGGATGGCCCATCAGCAGGTGTGACAATCTTTACAGCACTTGTTTCTGCATTGTCAGGATGTAAGGTTAAATCAAGCGTTGCTATGACAGGTGAAATCACTGTTACAGGTCGTATTCTTCCAATAGGTGGACTTCGTGAAAAGACAATGGCAGCTTTCGTTGAGGGAATTAAGACAGTTGTTGTTCCTGAAGCAAACAGAAGTGACCTTGAGAAAATTGACCCAAAAGTAAAAGAAAATATCAACTTTGTTTTTGCAAAAACAGGTGACGATGTACTTAAAGTCGCACTTGTTTAAAAAGGAGAGTTTATGAGATACGATAAAGCAGAATTTAAAGCAGCTTATGGCACATTCGGTCAGTTACCTGACTCTGATTTGCCTGAAATCGCTTTTGCAGGTCGTTCAAATGTTGGTAAGAGTTCATTACTCAACAAATTGTTTCAACGAAAAAACCTTGCAAGAGTAAGCTCTGTTCCCGGTAAAACAATCACAATAAATTTTTATCAGGTTGATGAATACAATTTTGTGGATTTGCCGGGTTATGGATACGCTAAAGTTGCCAAAACTGAAAAAGAACGCTGGGCAGAAATGATGGAAGGTTATTTCAATTCTGACCGTAACATCAAACTTGTTGTACAGCTTGTTGATATGCGACATCCGCCAACAAAGGACGACCTTATGATGATGGAGTTTTTACAGGCAAATGGTTATGAGTTTATCGTTGTTATGACAAAGAGTGATAAACTAAAAAAGAAGAAAGATTACACGGCAAGACTTGATGGTTCAAAGCAAGAAATGAGCTTTGTGCCACCTGAAAGACTTATTCCTTTCTCCTCTGAAAACGGAGAAGGACTTGAAACAGTAAAAAAATATATTGAACAATATTTAGGAGAATAAAAATGAGCAAAGTACCATTTACAACAAAAGAAAAGTTAGAAGAAATCGCAAAGGTTTATCCAACACCTTTCCACCTTTATGATGAAGCAGGAATCCGTAAAAATGCTGAAAATCTTAAGAAAGCATTTGCATGGAATAAAGGCTTCAAGGAATATTTTGCAGTAAAAGCAACTCCAAACCCATTCCTCATTAACATTTTAAGAGAATATGGCTGTGGTTGTGACTGTTCATCAAAAACTGAACTTATGCTTTCAAAGGCAATCGGTGCAGTAGGTGATGATATTATGTTCTCATCAAACGATACACCACCTGAGGAATTTAAGTATGCAGACGATTTAGGTGCAATTATCAACCTTGACGATATTACACATATCGATATTCTTGAAAAGACATTAGGTTATCTTCCAAAGAAGCTTTCTTGTCGTTATAATCCGGGTGGATATTTCTCAATTGCAAATAACATTATGGATAACCCTGGTGATGCTAAATACGGTATGACAACTGAACAGCTTTTTGAAGCGTTCAAGATTATGAAGTTAAAAGGTGTTGAGGAGTTTGGTATTCACGCATTCCTTGCAAGTAACACAGTTACAAACGAGTATTATCCAACACTTGCAAAAACTCTTTTCGAAGTTGCAGTAAAGCTTAAAGAAGAAACAGGTGCAAACATCAAATTTATCAACCTTTCAGGTGGTATCGGTATTCCATATCGTCCTGAACAGGAGGGCAACGACATTTTTGCAATCGGTGCAGGTGTTGAAAAGGTATATAACGAAGTTCTTGTACCTGCAGGAATGGATGATGTTGCAATCTATACTGAACTTGGCAGATTTATGTTAGCTCCTTATGGTGCACTTGTAACTCGTGCAATCAATGAAAAGCATACACATAAAGAGTATATCGGTGTTGATGCTTGTGCAGTAAACCTTATGCGTCCTGCAATTTACGGTGCATATCATCATATTACTGTTATGGGTAAGGAAAATGAGCCTTGCGATTATAAATATGATGTAACAGGTTCACTTTGCGAAAATTGTGATAAATTTGCAATCGACAGAATGTTACCAAAAATAGATATGGGTGATTTGCTCTTTATCCACGATACAGGTGCTCACGGTTTTGCTATGGGTTATAACTATAATGGTAAACTCAAATCAGCGGAAATTCTTCTTAAGGAAGACGGAAGCTTCCAGATGATTCGTCGTGCAGAAACTCCTGCAGACTATTTTGCAACATTCGATTGCTTTGATTTTTATAAAAAAGTTACTGAATAATTGAGGTAAGAGTTATGTCTTTCGTTCATTTACATGTTCATACAGAATACAGCTTGCTTGACGGTGCTTGTCGTCTTGACAGGCTTTGTTCTGCTACAAAAGAACGAGGACAAACAGCTCTTGCTATCACTGACCATGGTAATTTATTTGGTGCAGTTGATTTTTATAAAACAGCAAAAAAACACGGAATTAAACCGATTATAGGTTGTGAAGTCTATGTTGCATCCCGTTCTCGATTTGATAAGGTGCACGGAATTGACTCTAACAGACATCATCTTGTTTTACTGTGTAAAAATGAAATAGGTTATAAAAATCTTATTAAATTAGTTTCGTCTGCTTGGGTTGACGGCTTTTACACAAAACCTCGAATTGACCGTGAATTATTAGAGAAGCATCACGAGGGACTTGTTGCACTTTCTGCTTGTTTAGCAGGTGAAATTCCTAAATATATTGCCAATGGTGAATATTTAAAGGCGAAAGAAACTGCACTCTGGTATTCTTCACTCTTTGGTGAGGGTAATTATTACCTTGAAATGCAGAATCACGGTATTCCTGAACAGTTAATTGTAAATGATGGTATAGTAAGACTTTCAAACGAAACAGGTATTCCTCTTGTTGCGACAAATGATGTGCATTATGTCAATAAAGAGGATGCATATATTCAGAAAATCCTCATTTGTATTGCAACAAACCATACAGTTGATGAAGAAAATTCACTTGAATTTGAAAGTGACAATTTCTATCTTAAAACTGAACAGGAAATGAGAGAATTATTCTCAAAAACACAGGAGGCTATTGACAATACTCAAAAAATTGCCGATATGTGTAACTTTGACTTTGAATTCGGTAACACAAAATTGCCTAATTTCACAGTTCCTGACGGATACTCTCACTACGATTATTTTAAGAAAAAATGCTATGAGGGATTATTAAAAAGATATGGTGAAAATCCTGACAAACTATATGTTGATAGACTCGAATATGAACTTTCCGTTATCAGCAATATGGGATATGTTGATTATTTCCTTATTGTTGCCGATTTTATAGAATATGCACGAAACAAGGGTATTCCTGTAGGCCCGGGCAGAGGCTCAGGTGCTGGCAGTATATGTGCATACTGTATGGGAATTACTAATATTGACCCTATAAAGTATAATCTTATTTTTGAACGATTTTTAAATCCCGACAGAGTCAGTATGCCTGATATTGATGTGGATTTCTGTTATGAAAGACGTCAGGAAGTTATTGATTATGTTATCGATAAATATGGCTCTGACCATGTAGCACAGATTATAACATTTGGTACAATGGCTGCTCGTGCAGCTATTCGTGATGTTGGCAGAGCAATGGGACTGCCATATTCCACTGTTGATAATGTTGCAAAGAAAATTCCAAGAGCCTTGGGAATTACAATTGAAAAAGCACTCCAAGAAAGTGATGAGTTTAAAGCATTATACGAAAGTGATGCACAGATAAAAGAGCTTATTGATACTGCAAAAAGTGTTGAAGGAATGCCTCGGAATTCCTCAACTCATGCAGCAGGTATTGTTATTACAGACAGACCTGTAAGTGATTATGTACCTCTTGCACGAAATGATGAGTCAGTTGTAACACAGTTTACAATGACAACCATTGAGGAACTTGGACTCCTTAAAATGGACTTTTTGGGACTCAGAACATTAACCGTTATTAATGATTGTGTTAAAATGGTCAAAAAGAAAAATCCTGAATTTGATATTGATAAAATTCCTTATGACGACAAAAATGTCTATTCACTTTTCACAAACGGACAGACTGACGGTGTTTTCCAATGTGAATCAAGTGGTATGAGAAGCGTTTTTATGCGACTCAAACCTACAAATCTTGAGGATATTATCGCTGTTATTTCGCTTTACAGACCCGGTCCTATGGACTCAATTGACACATATATTCAAAACAGACATAATCCTGAATATATCCGATATAAAACACCAATGCTTAAAGATATTCTTGATGTAACTTACGGTTGTATGGTGTATCAGGAACAGGTTATGCAAATTTTCCGTTCGTTGGCAGGTTATTCCCTTGGTAGAGCGGATATTGTCCGTCGTGCTATGTCAAAGAAGAAACATAAAGTCATGGAAGAAGAAAGAACATTCTTCTGTGAGGGTTGTGCAAAAAACGGAATTGATAATAAAGTTGCAAATGAGATTTTTGATGATATGTCATCATTTGCATCATATGCTTTCAATAAATCTCATGCAGCAGCATATGCTGTTGTTGCATATAGAACAGCATATTTAAAATATTATTATCCAAGTGAATTCATGGCATCTTTACTTACAAGTGTACTTGATAATTCTACTAAAATTTCTGATTATATTCAGTCGTGTAAGCATAATAGAATAAGAATTCTTCCACCAAATGTGAATGTCAGTAACAAAACTTTTACCGTAAGTGAAGAAAGCGATAAAACAGTTATGTTTGGTCTTCTTGCAATTAAAAATTTGGGTCACGATTATATTGATACTATTATTAACGAACGAAGATTAAACGGAAAATTCACTTCATTTTATTCGTTCTGTAAGCGTACTCAAGGAAAAGGCTTTAACAGACGAGCTGTTGAGGGACTCATTAAAAGTGGTGCATTAGATGGTCTTGGAAATAATCGTCAGGAAATGCTCATAAACCTTCCGGATATCATTGATGACCTTGATAGTTCAAGACGAAGAAATATTGAAGGTCAGATTGGCTTTTTTGACATTATGAATACTGCTTCTAATTCAGAATTTGTTATGAAAAAAATGGAAGAATTTCCGTCACAGACAAAGCTTATGATGGAAAAGGAAACAACAGGACTTTATATTTCTGCTCATCCTATGGAACAGTATGAAGAACTCAGTAATAAGATTAACTGTGATAGTATACGGGATATTCTATCATCTGATAGTGATTACAATTCAAAATAT
This sequence comes from Candidatus Fimenecus sp., assembly GCA_045593555.1. Lineage (GTDB taxonomy): Bacteria > Bacillota > Clostridia > Oscillospirales > Acutalibacteraceae > Fimenecus. The sequence goes on from JAZNWU010000009.1 coordinate 48,386, forward strand.
GTTGATTCTTTTTCCGTTAAAATAATGGGTATAATAAGTGGTGTAACAAAGAAACAGACGAAAACCGGTGATACAATGGCTTTTCTGACAGTTGAGGATGTTCATGGTTCAATCGAAGTTATTATATTCCCGAAACTTTTTGCAAAGTATTCTAATATACTTTATAACAGTAACGTTATTTTTGTTGGTGGCAGACTTTCAATGAAGGAAGAAGAAAATCCAAAGGTTATTCTTGATTTTGCTGATACTGCAGAAAATGCAAAAAGTAACCAGAATAAACGAAAAGGACTTTTTATAAGAGTTGAAAATGAATCATCATCAATTTACATTAATTGTAAAGAACTTATTTCTTCTGCAAATCAGGGAAATACACCTGTGTATTTCTATTTTGCTAATAGTAAAAAGTATTTCCCTTGCAAAAAGATTTCTGTAAATGACAATCTTTTATACAATTTAAAAGATGTTGCAGGGGAGCAGAATGTCATATTACAAATATAATCGACATATTACTTGCAATTTATTGTTTAATATGTTATCATAAATATTCAATGTGGAAATAATTAGCAAAAATCAAAAGGGTGATAAAATGAAAACTATAGGTGTACTTACTAGTGGTGGCGACGCTCCAGGTATGAATGCTGCGATTCGTTCTGTTGTTCGTGCAGCATGTGAAAATGGAATGCGTGTTATGGGTATCAGAAGAGGCTATAATGGTCTTATGCAGGGTGATATGTATGAGATGAACCTTCGTTCAGTTTCAAACATTATCAATCGTGGTGGTACAGTTCTTTATTCTGCAAGAAGTCCTGAATTTAAAACAGAAGAAGGACTTCAGAAGGCACTTAAAGTTGCTAAAGATGTGGGACTTGATGGTGTCGTTGTAATTGGCGGTGACGGTTCATTCAGAGGTGCTCGTGACTTATCTCTTCGTGGACTTCCTTGTGTTGGTGTTCCTGGAACAATTGACAATGATATTGCTTGTAGCGATTATACCATCGGTTATGATACATCAGTTAATACAGTTCTTGAAATGGTTGATAGACTTCGTGACACATCTGAATCACATGACCGTTGTTCAGTTGTTGAGGTTATGGGCAGACGTGCTGGCTATATTGCTTTAAATGCAGGTATTGCTTGTGGTGCAACATCAATTCTCATTCCTGAAGTTGAATATGACTTCCAGCGTGATGTTATTGACAGAATGAAGAGAACTCAGAAAACAGGTAAGAAGCATTTCATCATCGTAGTTGCTGAGGGTATCGGTGGCGTTGAAGAAATGGCAAAGAGAATTGAGAATGAAACAGGTGTTGAAACTCGTGCAACAGTTCTTGGTCATGTTCAGCGTGGTGGTTATCCAACTGTTCGTGACAGGGTTACTGCTTCTATTATGGGACATAAGGCTGTTGAACTTCTTAAGGAAGGTATTGGTAACAGAGTTATTGCTATGCAGCATGATGAAATTGTTGATTTTGACATCTTTGAAGCACTTAATATGAAAAAGTCACTTGACCTTAATATGTACAAGATTGCTCACGAAATCTCTATCTAAATTATGTCTAATATAGTTCTTATCGGTATGCCCGGGTGTGGAAAAAGCACAGTTGGTGTCATACTTGCCAAAACTCTTGGCATTGGCTTCGTTGATACAGATTTAATTATTCAACAGAGAGAAAAAAGATTGTTGCAGGAAATAATTGACAATGACGGAATTGAAGTTTTCCTTGATTGTGAAGCTGAAGCAGTTAAAACATTAGATTGTGATAACTGTGTTGTTGCAACAGGTGGTAGTGTTGTTTTCAGAGAAGAATCAATGAATCATCTTAAAGAAAATGGAAAAATAATCTTTTTGAATGTTTCACTTCCTGAAATCAAGAATAGGCTTGATAATATTAACACTCGTGGTGTTGCTGCGGAAAAAACACAGACAATTGATGATATTTTTAATCAAAGATATCCACTGTATGAAAAATATGCAGATTATGTCCTTAATTTAAATAATTCAAATGTGGAAGAAACTGTTGAAAAAATTTGTAATTTATTTAAATAATACTTAAAAAAATAAACCTTACGGTATTTTCATTATTAGTGAAATTCAACCGTAAGGTTATTTTTTTACCTTATATAATTTATTTAAAATCAGGCAAATTATTATTGTGATAAAAATCTTGGAGGTGATAATTTGCATGATTTTATAAAGAAAATATCTGTTTTATGTACAGTATTATGTTTAATGATATATACAGCAATTTTTGTCGGTGAAAAGAAAATTCCCGATGATATAACTGTAATTGAAAATGAAAATTTTAACATTTCAAATGATTTTGGAATGAATATATATAGTATCAGCAATGGAAATCAACTTGATGCAGTAATGAAAACATCAAATACATCTCAACAACCAACAAAAATTAAGTTGTTAAATATTATACCCGTAAAAGATACTATAATTAAGAATACAAAAAGGCAATATGTAGTTTCCGGTGGTGAATTATTTGGAATTAAACTATATACAGATGGAGTAATTATCGTTGATTTTGAAGAAATAGAAACTGAATCAGGTAAGATTTGCCCTGCAAAAATTGCAGATTTAAAAGTAGGGGATATTGTAAAATCTGTAAATGGAATTATAGTCACGTCATCATCACATTTTTCAAAACTTTTGCAAGAAAGTAAAGGAGCAAAAGTGAAAATGTCAATATTGAGAAATGAAAAAAATATAGATATAACATTTGAAACTGTTCTGGAAAAAGAAAGTAAAAGATATCGTGCAGGACTTTGGGTTCGTGACAGTACAGCAGGACTTGGTACAGTAACATTTTATAATAAAAATAATGATACTTTCGCAGGACTTGGTCATCCCATATATGACATAGATACAAATGAAATTATGCCTATGAAATCGGGTGTAATGGCAGATGTAAATTTAAGTGGACTTAATAAAAGTTCTTTTGGAAAAGTCGGAGAGTTGTGTGGCATTTTTACGGGAAATAATAGTGGGTTTTTATTGATGAATGACGAAACGGGAGTTTACGGTTATTCCGTCACCAATAAAACAACAGAAATACCTGTTGCAGTGAAACAAGAAGTCAAAGAAGGGAAAGCAAACATTATTTGTACTGTAACTGATTCAGGGCCACAAAATTATGAAATCGAAATAACAAAAATCTATTCAAATGCATCATCAATAAATAAAGATATGATTATAAAAGTGACAGACGAAAAATTATTAAATACAACAGGTGGAATAGTTCAAGGAATGAGTGGCAGTCCGATAATTCAGAATGGAATGCTTGTCGGTGCAGTAACACATGTTTTTGTGAATAACCCAAAACAAGGCTATGCAATATTTGCAGAACGAATGCTTGAAACCTCAAACAAACAACCAAAAGCAACCACCGAACAACTCAAATCAGCATCATAAAAAGGGTAGAGATTAAATTCTCTACCCTTAATCTTTTATATATTGTTTTAGTTTTTCAAACTCTGTAATGGTGCTGGAATTCTACCACCACGATTAATGAATTTGGCAGGGGAGGCTGTGTTTAATTTCATTACAGGACCATATCCCAAAAGTCCACCGAAATTAAGTGTATCACCAATATTCTTACCAATTGCAGGAATAAGTCTTACTGCAGTTGTCTTTGAGTTTACCATACCAATAGCAGCTTCGTCAGCAATAATACCTGAAAGCACCTCTGCAGTTGTATCACCGGGAACAATAATCATATCAAGACCAACAGAGCATACACAAGTCATTGCTTCAAGCTTTTCTATTGTAAGTGCACCACTTGTAGCTGCTGCAATCATACCTGCATCTTCAGAAACAGGGATAAATGCACCTGAAAGTCCACCAACATGTGAAGATGCCATTACGCCACCTTTTTTAACTGCATCATTAAGAAGTGCAAGACAAGCAGTTGTACCGTGTGCACCACACTGTTCAAGTCCCATTTCTTCAAGAATATATGCAACAGAGTCACCAATTGCAGGAGTTGGAGCAAGAGAAAGGTCAACGATACCGAATGGAACATCAAGTCTTTTTGAGGCCTCACAAGCCACAAGCTGCCCCATTCTTGTAATCTTAAATGCAGTACGCTTAACCATATCTGCAATTTCAGTAATATTTGCATCAGGGATTTTTGAAATTGCTGAACGAACAACACCGGGACCTGATACACCAACATTGATTACGCAGTCAGGTTCACCAACGCCGTGAAAAGCACCTGCCATAAATGGGTTATCTTCAGGAGCATTACAGAATACAACAAGCTTTGCAGGACCAATACAACCCTTATTTGCAGTAACTTCAGCTGATTCTTTAATAATCTGACCCATAAGTTTAACTGCATCCATATTAATGCCTGCTTTTGTTGAGCCGATATTAACTGATGAACAGATGTGTTCAGTTACATCAAGAGCTTCGGGAATACTGCGGATAAGTGCCTCGTCACCGGCTGCAAAACCTTTCTGTACAAGAGCAGAATATCCACCGATAAAGTTTACACCGACAGTCTGTGCAACTCGTTCAAGTGTTTTTGCATATAATACGGGGTCACCTTTGCCGGATGCAAGAATCATTGAAATGGGCGTTACAGAAATTCGTTTATTGATAATAGGAATACCGTATTCCTTTTCAATGTCTTCACCTGTTTTGACAAGGTTTTCTGCCTTTCTTGTCATCTTTTCATAAATCTTGTCACAAGTTGATTTTGCATCACCTGTACAACAATCAAGAAGAGAAATGCCCATTGTAATTGTTCTGATATCAAGATTTTCATCCTGAATCATATTAATGGTTTCTAATATATCATGTGTATTAATCATTTTATTACCTACTTATATTCTGTGCATTGAATTGAAAATATCTTCGTGCATAACATGAATTGAAAGTGACATTTCGTTACCGATTGCAGTAACCTTGTCTGAAAATTCTGTAAAAGGAACATTTGCCTTTTCAAGGTCAACAAGCATAATCATACAGAACATATCCTGTAAAATTGACTGTGAAACTTCAATAACATTAACGCCATTTTCAGCACAAACGCCTGAAACTTTAGCGAGAATGCCAACCATATCTTTACCTACAACGGTGATAATACCTCTCATTTTTAATACCTCCAAAAATTAAATTGACAACATTTTAACACAAACAAATAAAAAAGTGAAGAACTTTAGTAAATATCTTTTAATTTTTATTGAAAAATAATGTTAATATGTAGTAAAATATTAACAAATATTGAGAGGTGACTTGATATGTACAAAAATATTGTAGATTTACATGTCCATACAGATAATTCCTTTGACGGAAACCATTCTGCAACTTTTTTCTGCGAAAAGGCAGAAATGTTGGATTTAAGAGCAATTGCCTTTACTGACCATTGTGAGGTTGACCAGTTCAGAGGTGATTCTGCATATGAAAAACGTATTTTTCAGGCATTTTTTGAAATTTCAAAAGTTCGTTCAGCGTTTCGAGGAAAGCTTTTGGTTCTCAATGGTATTGAATTGGGACAACCTGCATACGATATTGAAACTGCAAATAGTATTGTTAATAGATATGATTATGACCAGATTTTAGGTTCAGTTCACAATCTTCGTGGTGGTGAAGATTTTTATTTTATGGAAAATCTGTCACTTCCACAAGCAGAAAAACTTTTGAAAGAGTATTTTAATGCTATTATTGAAATGCTTGAATGGGGTAATTTTGATATTCTTGCTCATCTCACTTATCCATTAAGATATTTTTACTCAAAATCAAATCTTGATATCGACCTTAATAAATATAAAAAACAGATTGACGAAATTCTTTTGCGAACTGTAAAATCAGAAAAGTCACTTGAAATTAATACTGCAGCACTTCGTCAACCACTTAATAAACTATCACCAGAAGTTGATGTTATAAAGAGATTTAAAGAACTTGGTGGAAAATATGTTTCAGTAGGTTCTGATGTTCATTATGCAGAGCATCTTGCAGCAGATATTGATATGGCTTACAATGCTGCGTTAGAAGCAGGATTTGACAGTATAACATTTTTTGAAAAGCGTACTCCAATGCAGATGAAAATTGAAACGGAGGATTAATCTATGAAAGTTAAAGCAGCAGCCAAAATAAACTTAATGCTTGATATTCTCAAAAAGCTTGATAATGGATATCATTCACTGTTTATGATAATGCAATCAGTTGATTTATATGATACTGTGTCCGTAGAAAAAAATAATGAAAATAAAATAATTATCAAATGCGATACAGATGGTGTTCCTTGTAATGAAAAGAATATTGCATATAAGTGTGCAGTAGCCTTTTTCGATGCTCTTTCAATTGATGATAGAGGAATTACAATTGAAATTGAAAAATCAATTCCTATGGCAGCAGGAACAGCCGGAGGAAGTGCTGACGGTGCAGGTGTTTTGTATTGCTTAAATAAGCTTTATAATATAAACATTTCACAAAAACAGCTTTGCGAAATCGGTGGAAAAGTCGGTGCTGATATTCCTTTCTGCCTTGTTGGTGGTACTGCAGTTTGCTTAGGTACGGGAACAATCGTTGCTCCTACAACTGATTTATCTGACTGCTATATTGTCCTTTGTAAGCCACAACAGAATGTTTCAACACCTGAGGCTTATGCACAGTTTGATTCCCTTAACCGTGTCCGTCACCTTGACAGAATTTCAATGATTGATGCAGTTGCCGACGGTGATTACGAAAAAATCTGCAATCTTTGCGGAAATGTTTTTGAACAGGCTGTTGAAGTGCCAAAACGACCACATATTAAGGGTGTTATGAGAAAATCAGGTGCTGATGCTTGTGTTATGAGTGGTAGTGGACCAACAGTTTACGGCATTTTTAGTGACGAAGCAAAAGCAAAGGATGCATACGATAAACTTGTGAAAAAATATGACAATGTTTATCTTTGCAAGCCTGCAAAAAATGGTGTTATCGAGATTTAGTGTAATAACAGGAGAGGGAATATTATGAAAAAATATGATGTTTTTGTTGTTGGAGCATCAACAACAGGCTGTTGGTTTGCTCACAAAATGGCTGAGCAGGGCTTTAAGGTGCTTGTGATTGAAAAAAACTTGCCTGACTATGTTTCAAGGGAATATGATGTTTTCCATATGGGTAAGGCTGATATGGAACGCTTTGATTTGATTATTCCTGAAGAAGATAGTCCTTTGCGTGAATTCTGTTTCAGTCATTCAACAATGGTATCACCTTACGGAAATTATCCAAAAGCTTGTGCTGAAGCTCCTGTAATAGGACTTCATAAGCACGATTACATAATGATGATGGCTGACAGAGCAATGGTGGCAGGTGCTGAAATCATATACGGTGCATCATTTACTGATTTTATATATGAAAACGGTAAAATTGTTGGTGCAAAATATAAGACAGAGGATAAAGAATGTGAAGCATATGCACGAATTGTTGCTGACTGCTCGGGTATTCCTGCAGTAGCACGAACAAAGCTTCCTGACACATCCGTTGTCGGTAATTTCAAGCTTACAAATAAGGATATTCTTTATGTTGTGCTTTATTATGCAGAATATCTTAAAAATGACTTTAATCCAAGAGATTTGGATGGTTTCTTCCTTTCATACAAGTCCTGGTCAGCACCATCTGACAACCCAAACGGTGCAATTTTAGGTATTGGTGGATTCTATGGCTACGCTTATGCCGAAGAAATCTTTAAAGAGCAGTTTATGAAGAATGTAAAATTCCCTGAATATAAGGTTGAGAAAATTGAAAAGGGAATGACACCTTATCATATTTCTGCATATTCACTTGTTGATGATGGATTTATTGCACTTGGTGATGCTGCTTGTCACACAAAGCCTACTTGTGGCGAGGGCTGTACATCTTCACTTGTAGCAGGTGAAATTGCAGTTGAGGTTATCTCAAATCTATTAAAATCAGATAAATACCTTACAAAAGAGAGAATGTGGAGCATTAACAAGCGTTATATGACTGCTCAGGGTAAGGATTTCGACTCAATGCGACCACTTCTTATGGGTATTATTTCAATGGACTATGACGAGGCTGAATATCTTTTTAAAAATGATGTTATGTTCAGTGAAAAAATCCTTGGTGGTATGGATACAGGTCTTGAACTCGATACAAATGATATTGCAAATATCGTAAAAGGAATTGTAAATGGTGTTGCAAGTAAGAATCTTAAACCATCAACTATTGCAAAACTCGTCAGAGGTCTTTTGTATAGTACAAAAGTAGGTGCATTATACGATAATTATCCTGCACAGTATGAGCAATTCCCTGAATGGAAAGCAAAAGCAGATAAGCTCTGGGCAGAAATCGGACCTGTTGCTGATACCTGCGACCCTGAAATTCTAAAAAAATTAGGTTATGAAAACTAAATCAAAAAGCCGTGTTTCTCATTCGAGAAGCACGGCTTAATCTTTGTGTTGAATATGAATTAAAGAGCGTTTACGATATCTCTTGTATCTCTTGCAATTGCAAGTTCTTCATTTGTAGGAAGAACATAAACCTTAACCTTTGAGTTTTCAGTTGAAAGTTCGCCTTCCTTACCCTTAACAAGAGTCTTGCCGATTTCCTGGTCAATTTCAATACCAAGGAATGAAAGCTCGTTACAAACCTTATCACGGATGTCGTCAGCATTTTCACCGATACCACCTGTGAATACGATAGCATCAATACCGTTCATGGCAGCAGCAAATGCACCGATATACTTCTTAATCTGATATGCAAGAATATTTCTTGCATTTGCACACTGTTCATTTCCTTCAGCAGCTGCAGCCTTAAGGTCACGGTCGTCAGAAGAAAGTCCTGAAACACCAAGAAGACCTGACTTTTTATTAAGAAGAGTATCCATTTCTTTAACTGAAAGGTTTTCTTTTTCCATAAGGAAAAGAACTACTGATGGGTCAATAGCACCGCAACGAGTACCCATTGCAAGACCATCAAGTGGAGTAAGTCCCATTGTTGTATCAATAACCTTACCACCATTAACAGCTGTGATTGATGAACCATTACCAAGATGACAAGTAACAATCTTAAGGTCTTTAATATCTTTGCCCATAACTTCTGCACATCTTGCACTTACAAACTTATGTGATGTACCGTGGAAGCCATAACGACGGATTGAATGTTTTTTAGCCAATTCATTTGGAATAGGGAATGTGTATGCTTCAGCAGGCATTGTGCTGTGGAATGCATTATCGAAAACAGCAACCTGAGGAACATCTTTACCGAAAAGTTCAATACTTGCATTGATACCCATAATGTTTGCAGGGTTGTGAAGAGGTGCTAAGTCATTGAGTCCTTCAATACCCTTGATAACTTCATCATTAATAAGAACACTCTTGTTGAAAAGTGAACCACCCTGAACAACACGGTGACCAACAGCTGTAATTTCGCTGATGTCATCAATTACTTTGTATTCACCTTCAGTAAGTGCCTTCTTAACAACAGCAAATGCTTCAGTATGATTGCTCATAGGAGCATTGTATTCGATTTTCTCTCCTTCTGGAGTCTTGAAGCTGATACAAGCTTCAGGTGTGCCAACTCTTTCACAGATACCTTTTGCAATTACACTTTCATCAGCCATATCAATAAGCTGATATTTAAGTGATGAACTACCTGCATTAATAACAAGAACTTTCATTTTTAACATCTCCATTTATAAATTTTTCTTGAAGTAATTATAAACCTGTATTATTATATACTTATATTTGTATAATTTCAAGATTTCTTTTACCAATATTTTCAAAAAGGAGTAAAATATGTCAGTAATAGGAATAGTTTGCGAATTTAATCCATTTCATAATGGTCATAAATATTTAATTGACTCTGTAAAAAAACAGGGTGATATTGTTGTTTGTGTTATGAGCGGCAATTTTGTCCAAAGAGCAGAACCTGCAATTTTTCCAAAAGAAATAAGAGTTAAAGCAGCTTTACTTAATGGAGCAGATATAGTTCTTGAACTTCCTTTTGTGTATGCAACTGCATCTGCTGAAAAATTTGCTTATAATGCTGTGAAAATACTGGATGCCTTTGGTTGCAATAAATTGGCATTTGGAACAGAAAATGCAATAATTGAACAGCTGAATGATATTGTAGATATTCTGAATGATAATTTTTTTGACGAAAAGATAAAAGATTCTCTCAAAAAAGGAGAAAGTTATGCATCAGCAAGACAATCTGTGCTGAATTCATACGGAAATAAATTTGATGTTGATTTGCCGAATGATATACTTGCTGTTGAGTATCTCAAGGCAATTAGAAAACTGAATTCCAAAATTATACCTGTTTGTATTAACAGAGTTGGAGCAGGATATAATGATAATTTTGCAGTTAATAATTTTGCATCTGCAACACATATCCGTTCATTGATAAATCAAAATATTTCGTTTGAAAATTTTGTACCCGAAAATTGCGTTTCAATATATATGGATGCAATTAAGAATGGATATGTATTTTCACAAGAAAAAAATGAGTTATCTTCACTTGCTGTTTTAAGGGCAAGACATTATGAACAATCGGAAAATATAGCCAACATGGCAGAAGGTCTTGAAAACAGGATTGATGATGCAATAAAAACTAGTTTAAGTCTAAATGAAATATATGATAAGGTAAAAACCAAACGATATACACATTCAAGAGTCAGACGTGCAGTGTTATGCAGACAATTCAATGTATATAAAAATGACTTTAATATTGATGTACCATATTGCAGACTTCTTGGATTTAATAAAAGTTGTGAGAATAAACTTGGAGAGTTTGTAAAAAATTGTTCATTGCCATATGTTTCAAGATTTTCCGACATTATAAAATATAACGATGAAAAAATAAATAGAATTTTTGAATATGAGGATAAAGCAACAGATTTTTATAATCTTATTTTGAATAATCCTGATATTTGTTCAAAAGAAAGATTATTTTCACCTGTGAAAGTATAATTTTGCAAGAAATCCTGCAAAAGATGTTGATTTTTCAGTTACGGTTATTGTATAATTAACAAGAATTTTATTGCTTAATTTGAGGTATGGTTAATGAAATCGTTTGTTTTTTCAAAAGGTGACCTTGAAGGGAAAAAATTATCAAAAGGTCATAAAAAACTTGCTCAATATATTTCAACAAATTATGATAAAGCAGCTTTTATGACTGCTTCTAAACTTGGCGAAAAAGTTGGCGTAAGTGAATCAACTGTTGTTCGTTTTGCAACTGAAATGGGATTTAAAGGATATCCTGAACTTCAAAAAGAACTTCAGCAGATGATTAAGTCAAAGCTTACTGCTGTTCAGCGAATGGAAGTTTCAAGTAATTTGATAGGTGAGGACGACGCAATTAAAAAGGTTCTTAATGGAGATATTGAACTTATTCGTCATACACTTGAATGTGTTAGCGAAACAGAGTTTAAAAAGGCTATTGGGATGATAAATAAAGCAAGAAAAATATATATTCTTGGTGTTCGTAGTTCTGCGGCATTAGCAAGTTTCCTTTATTTTTATCTGAATCCCGTTTTTGAAAATGTTGTCCTTGTTGACACTTCAAGCGGAAGTGAAATGTTTGAGCAAATGTTCAGAATCAATGAAGAGGATGTCTGTGTTGCAATCAGTTTTCCAAGATATTCAAAACAGACAATTAATGCACTTCGTTTTATAAATGACAGAGGAACGAATATTATTGCAATTACAGATTCTGCAGTTTCTCCTATTGCTGAATTTTCCGATACATTGCTTGTTGCAAAAAGTGATATGGTATCAGTTGTCGATTCGCTTGTTGCTCCTTTAAGTCTAATAAATGCTTTGATAGTAGCGTTAACTTTCAGCAGACGTGAGGAAGTTTATAACAATTTCAATAGGCTTGAAAGCATCTGGGATGAATATCAGGTTTATGATAAATCTGACGGTGGCGAAAATGAGTAATAAAGTTATTGTTGTTGGTGCAGGTGCAGCAGGCACAATGGCAGCGGGAGCAGCTGCTGAAAACGGTGCTGAAGTTTTGCTTCTTGAAAGAAATGATAAAATCGGTCGTAAGGTTATGATTACCGGTAAAGGTAGATGTAATGTTACAAATGATATAGGTGATGATGTTCAAAATTTCATTTCCAATATTCCTGGTAATGGCAGATTTTTATATAGTGCATATTCATCATTTAATTCTCAGGATGTTATGTATTTTTTTGAGGATTATGGTGTTAAGTTAAAGGTTGAACGTGGTAACCGTGTTTTCCCTGAAAGTGATAAAGCAGTGGATATTGTTGATGCACTCAATTCCTATATAACAGATATGGGTGTTAAGAGAAAGCAGGAGCGAGTTACAACTCTGATTACAGAAGACAATTGTGTAAAAGGTGTTATTACTGATTTCGGAAATGAGTATTATTCCGATTCTGTTATTATCGCAACAGGTGGTCTTTCTTATCCAAAAACAGGCTCAACAGGTGACGGATATAAATTAGCCGAAAGCGTTGGTCATACAATAACAACTCTGCGACCTTCCTTGTCAGCACTTAAATGCTACGAGGGTATTTGCAGTGAATGTATGGGACTTTCTTTGAAAAATGTTTCTATTAAAGTTCTTGACACAAAAAAGAAGAAAGAAATATATGATGATTTTGGTGAAATGTTATTCACACATTTCGGTGTTTCAGGTCCTATGATTCTTTCTGCAAGTGCACATATGCGTGATATGGAAAAAGAAAGATATGAAATTTATATTGATTTAAAACCTGCATTATCTCACGAAAAACTTGATGCTAGAATTCTTCGTGATTTTGCTGATAATACTAATAAATCAATTTCTAATGTTTTAGCATTGTTATTACCGAAATCCTTGATTTCACCTGTTTTAAGACTTGCTCACATTAAGCAGAGCGAAAAAATAAATCAGGTTACAAAGGAAATGAGAAAAAATCTTGTTGATACAATCAAGTCATTAAAGCTTACTGTTATGGGATTTAATGATATTTCTGAAGCAATTGTAACATCTGGTGGTGTTAAGGTTAGTGAGATAAATCCAAAAACAATGGAAAGTAAACTTTGTAAAGGCTTGTATTTTGCAGGTGAGGTTATTGACTGTGATGGTTACACAGGTGGCTTTAATTTGCAAATTGCTTTTTCAACAGGACATTTAGCAGGTATTTCTGCAAGTAATAATAGAGGGGAATTAAAAAATGATTAATGTAGCAATCGATGGACCTGCAGGTGCAGGAAAAAGTACAATTGCACGTGCTGCTGCAAAGGAACTTGGATTTATTTATGTAGATACAGGTGCATTATATAGAGCAGTTGGTGTGTATTGTCTTAAAAACAAAATTGAAACAACTGATGCAGAGAGCGTTGGTGCTATATTAGATAAAATCATTGTTGAACTCAAATTTGTTGATGGAGTTCAGCATGTATACCTTAATGGTGATGATGTATCAACTGAAATAAGACTTCCTGAGGCTTCAATGGCTGCATCCAATGTTTCGGCAATTCCGGAAGTTCGAGCATTTCTTTTTGATTTACAAAGAGATATTGCAGCAAAAAACAACTGCATTATGGACGGCAGGGATATTGGTACTGTTGTTCTTCCAAATGCAAAGGTTAAGATTTTCTTAACTGCTGACCCTGAAGAAAGAGCAATGAGAAGATTCAAAGAACTTGAAGAAAAAGGCAGTAGTGTTACTTATCAGGAAGTTCTTGATGATTTAAAAGTGAGAGATTATAATGATTCACATCGTGAGATTGCACCATTAAAACCTGCCGAAGATTCAGTGATTATAAATACAACAGGTTATGCTCTTGAGCAGTCAATTGATAAGATTATAGATACAATTAAGGAGAAAATGTAATGTCAGAAAAGAAGTATTTTGATTTCAGTGATTATGAAACACGAAACGGGTTCAATGTTTTTAGACCATTATGTAATTTGTGTTGTAAGACACGAATTAAATTAGTAGTTGAAGGTGAAGAAAATTTAAATCGTGAAGATGGATTTATCATTGCTGCAAACCATTCAATTATTTTTGACCCGATTTTTATTGCAACTGCATGTAAAGATAGATTACTTCATTTTGTTGCAAAGTATGAAGTATTTAAGAATCCCGTTGTAGGAGCCGTGCTTAAGAGCTGCAATGCTTTTCCTATTGTTCGTGGTAAAGGTGATATGCAAGCAATCAATTATGCAAGTGACCTTGTAAAAAAAGGCAAAGTTCTTTGCATCTTTCCGGAAGGAACTCGTTCAAGAGATGGTTATCCTAAAAAGGCAAAATCAGGTGTTGGTTTAATTGCTCGTAATGCTAAATGTGATGTTATTCCTGCTGCAATTTGTATTGAAGAAAAAGGCAAATTTGGTGGGAAGGTTTATGTTAAATTTGGTGAAGCCATCAAATATGAAGATATGAATTTTACTGAAGATGGCGGTACAAAGGAAAATAAAGAAGTTGCTAATATGGTTATGGATAAAATTGTTCTTCTCTGGAGGGAGTGCAGAAAGAAATGCAAGTCCAAATAACTCTCGCAAAAACAGCAGGCTTTTGTTTTGGGGTTAATCGTGCTGTGAATATGCTTTATGACCTTGTCCAGAAAGGTGAAAATATTTGTACGTTCGGACCTATAATACATAATCCACAGGTAATTAATGATTTGTCAGGCAAAGGTGTAAATATCATTGATGATATTCAAGATGTGTCAACTGACAAAAAAGTAGTTATCCGAACACACGGTGTTGAAAAAGAAATCTTAAAATCTTGTGAAGAATGTTCAATAAATTATATTGATGCCACTTGTCCTTTCGTCAAGAAAATCCATAAAATAGTTGAAAAAAATTCAAGTGAGTCAATACCTGTCCTTATTGCAGGAGATAAAAACCATCCGGAAGTTGTTGGAATTAAAAGTTATTGTAATGGAAAAAGTTACATTTTTAATTCGGCTTGTGAACTTGAAAAAATAATCAAAAATAATAGTTTTAAAACTGAAATGCCGTTTATTGTAGTTTCACAGACGACTTTCAGTATAAAAGAATGGAAAAAATGTATTAAAATTATAAATTTACACTATACAAACGCAAAAATTTTTGATACAATATGTAGTGCGACCGAAGAAAGACAGGCAGAAGCATTATTGTTATCAAAGAAAAATGACGCTATGATAATAATAGGTGGTAGGACAAGTTCAAATACTGCAAAACTTAAAGCAGTCTGCGAACCCAACTGCCCGACTTATTTGATTGAAACGGCAAAAGAGCTTTTGGACATAGCCTTTTGTGATGTTCAATCAATAGGCGTTACTGCGGGTGCATCAACTCCCGACAGTATAATTAAGGAGGTACTAAAAACTATGTCCGAGATTTTTGAAAACGCAAACACAATTAATAAGGAGGAGACAGCAGGCTTTGAGCAAATGCTTGAGGAATCACTCAACAGTATGAGTTCTGATCAGAACGTTGTTGGTACAGTTGTTGGTTTCACAGCAACCGAAATTCAGGTTGAAATTGCAGGCAGAAAGCACACAGGCTATGTGTCTTTTGATGAATATAGTGACGATCCATCAGCTGACCCAAAAGCAGAGCTTAAGGTTGGCGACGAAATCAAACTTCGCATTATGAAGACAAACGATGTTGAAGGCACAATTAAGCTTTCAAAGCGTCTTTATGACCGTGGAGCTATCTGGGAAAATCTTGAAGCTGATGATGCAGTTCATACAGGTGTTGTTACAGGTATTGTTGGCGACAATAAGGGTGTTTTTGTTCAGGATGGCCCAATTAAGGTTTTTGTTCCTGCATCTCTTGCTAAGATGAGAAGAAATGATTCTCTTGAAGAACTCATCAAGACAACAGTTGAATACAAAATCATTGAAGTTAATAAGATGAGAAGAAAGGTAGTAGGTTCAATCCGTGAGGTTGCTGCTGCTAAGAAAAAGGAAATTGAAGATGCATTCTGGGCAAATGTTGCTGAAGGTAATGTTTACACAGGTACTGTAAGAAGCCTCACAAACTATGGTGCTTTCGTTGACCTTGGTGGTGTTGACGGCATGGTACATATTTCAGAACTTTCATGGACAAGAATCAAGCATCCTTCAGAAATCGTTAAGGTTGGCGATACGGTAGAAGTATATGTTAAAGAACTTGACAAAGAAAATAAGAAGATCTCTCTTGGTTATAAGAAGATTGAAGACAATCCATGGGAAATTCTCAAGCGTGATTACCCAGTTGAAAGCGAAGTTGATTGTAAGGTTGTCAGCCTCACATCATTTGGTGCTTTTGCACAGATTATTCCTGGTGTAGATGGCCTTGTTCACATTTCTCAGATTGCTCATAAGCATATCGGCACTCCTGCTGAAGTTCTTAAGGTTGGCGATGTTGTTAAGGCAAAGATTATGGAAATCGACTTCGATAAGAAGAGAGTAAGCCTTTCAATCAAAGCTCTTATCGACCCACCTGTAGCTGAGGAAGCTCCTGTTGAAGTTGCAGAAGAAGCTCCTGTAGAGGTAGTTGAAGAAGTTGCTGAAGTAGTTGAAGAAGCTGTTGAAGCTCCTGTTGAGGAATAATATTCGGCATTAAGGCCGTAACATCAAATTTTTACAGGTCAGATGATGCATTAACACCATCTGACCTTTTTCATTTATGAGGTATTATTATGAAAAAAGGATTAACTATTTTATCAGGTCTTGCTGCTACCGGTACTGCAATCGGGAGCGGTATTCTCTATTTAAAGAAAAAGGATATTTGTCCTAAATGTGAAATCAAAAAAGCACTTGCAAAAACTAAAATTCATTATACAAAGGACGAAATGTATAATAACGGTGCTGCTTTGACTCCACCAATGGGGTGGTCAAGCTGGAATATTTTCAGACAGAGAATTGATGAAAAGGTTATCCTTGAAATTGCCGATGCAATTGATAAATCAGGACTTCGCGATGCAGGTTATATTTATGTAAATCTTGACGACTGTTGGCAGTCCTCAATGCGAGATGAAAACGGCAAATTGCAGGGTGATTTATCCACATTTCCACACGGTATTAAATGGCTTGTTGAACAAGTTAATGATAAAGGTATGAAGCTTGGTATCTATTCTTCAAATGGTACTTTAACTTGCGAAGATTTACCTGCATCACTTTATAACGAAAGAATTGATGCTGAAACCTTTGCCGAATGGGGAGTTGAATATTTCAAATACGACTATTGTCATCACGTTTTAATTCCAACTGAAGCACCTTTCATTGACAGTATTTCAATTATCGGAAACGGTCTGGAAAAAGAGCTTATTTTCAGAGCAAAAGAAGCAGTTTTATATGGCGATGCAAAAGTAGTTTATGAAAATGTTTCACAAAGCTATGTTAAAGGTCTTTGCAGTGGACTTGGTAAAATCGAATTCAATAATATTATTGTTCCTTCAGATGGTGAATATGTTTTCACTCTTATTATGAAAAAGAACACAACAAAGGGTCAATTCTGTGTTATAACTGTTAATGGTACAGATAAATACGACTTTTTGATTGCAGAGCAAAAAGCATTTTCTCGTGAAGGCAGAAGACAAATTAAGATTCGCCTTAAAGAAGGTGCAAATACTATATCCATTACAAATCCGGTTGGTTCACCGATGGACAGTGCTGCAATGCAGTATGAAAATATGGGTAAAGAGCTTGTAAGAGCTACTAAAAAGTATGCAGAAGAAAACAATTGTGAAGAAAAGAAAATTCTCTATTCAATCTGTGAATGGGGATGGAACAAGCCATGGAAATGGGGCGGAAAAGCAGGTAATATCTGGCGAACAACAGGTGATATTCAACCACATTGGGCATCAGTAATGGGAATTTACGAATTTAATGTCCGTCTTGACGAGTATGCAGGACCGGGTGCATTCAATGACCCCGATATGCTTGAAGTAGGCAACGGAAAACTCACTTTTGAAGAGAACAAAGCCCATTTCACATTGTGGTCTATGATGGCAGCACCGCTTATCCTTGGCAATGATATAAGAGATTTTATTAAACCTGACGGTACTGTTGATTCTGACAATAAAGTGTTACAGATTCTCACTAACAAAGATGTAATCGCAGTAAATCAAGACAAACTTGGTATCCAATGTAAACGAATCAAGGCAGGACTTAAGGATGTACTTGTTAAACCTCTCGAAAATAATGAGGTTGCAGTATGTTTCTTCAATAAGACAAATTCAAGTTCAGAAATTTCCTGCTCAATTAGTGATATTCACAATGTTATTAATGCAACATTACCTGAATCAGAAAAATATGTGTGCAAAGAATTATGGGATAAAACCGAAACAGTTGTTACTGACAAAATCACAGCAACAGTCCCGGGTCATGGTGTAAAGGTTTTCAGGATTTCTGCAAACTGATAATTCTTTGAATACACTTGAATATTAAAATCATTATAAAAGAAATTGCAAACCAACAAATGGAAAATACTGGTGTTATAACTCCTAATATATTACCTGGAGAACCAGTATAGTCCCAGACTCCAAAGGAAAACACTTTGTTTACAATAATTCCCACAGAGAATTCTATTATAGTAATAACTAAAGCACCAAAAAGAGCTTTAATAAGTAGTGGTGTTTTTGGTAAAGCCTGATTTATTAGATATAATATAAGTAGTGCTGAACCACCGGTAATTATCATTGACCAGTGTGTGAAGCCACGAAAAGCTATCTCCAACAGTCCATACCCAAAACCACCAATAACAAATATTAAAATATACTTTTCTATGTTTTTCATATAATCACCTTTATACATTATTCTCTGAAAAGTTGAATTTATTTTGGAAAACATAGTCAAAAAATAGGTGAAACAAATGACCGATTTTGAACAGAAAAAATTAAGAGCTGAGTTTCTTCGTAATGAGCTTAATCATCATATTTATCGTTATTATGTTGAAAACGAAAACGATATTTCCGACTATGAATACGATATGCTTATGCGTGAGCTTGACTCTATCGAAAAAGAATACCCTGAGCTTTTAGCACCCGATTCACCAACTCACAGAGTAGGCGGTCAGGCTGATGGACTTTTTGAAACAGTAGTTCATAAAGTAAAAATGGAAAGCTTGCAGGACGCTTTCAGCCACGACGAAGTCCGTGATTTTAACAAGAGAGTCAAGGATGTTTTTGCAAATGCAGAATATGTTGTCGAACCTAAAATTGACGGTTTGTCTGTTTCACTTGAATACACAAATGGTGTTTTCACTCGTGGTTCAACTCGTGGTGACGGTGTTCAGGGTGAAGACATCACTGCAAATCTTCGTACTGTTAAATCAATTCCTTTACGACTTAAA
Organism: Candidatus Fimenecus sp.; assembly: GCA_045593555.1. Taxonomy (GTDB): domain Bacteria; phylum Bacillota; class Clostridia; order Oscillospirales; family Acutalibacteraceae; genus Fimenecus. Next base: position 67,638 of record JAZNWU010000009.1, read on the forward strand.
AAGGACATTCCTTTTATTGAAGTCCGTGGCGAAGTATATATGCCTCGTGAAGTCTTTTTAAAGATTGTCGAAAAGCAAGAACTTAATTGTGAAAAACCTTTTAAAAACCCAAGAAATGCAGCTTCTGGTAGTTTAAGACAAAAAAATCCTAAAATTACTGCAGAACGAAACCTTGATATTTATGTTTTCAATATTCAGCAGGTCGAGGGCGTAGAAATTAAAGGACATTATGAATCACTTGTATTTTTAAAGGAATTAGGCTTCAAAACAATTCCATTCTTCAATAAATTCAGTAATATTGAAGATACAATAAAAGAAATTGAACGAATTGGCGAAATCCGTTATACCTTGCCATTTGACATTGACGGTGCCGTAATTAAAACTGATGATTTCTCAATGCGTGAAGTTATCGGCAGTACAGCAAAGTTTCCTAAATGGGCATTGGCATATAAATATCCACCTGAAGAAAAGGAAACAAAACTCATTGATATTGAAATCAATGTTGGCAGAACAGGAGTGCTTACTCCAACAGCTGTATTTGAGCCTGTCCTTGTTGCAGGGTCAACAGTAAGTCGTGCAACATTGCATAACGAAGATTTCATTAAGGAAAAAGGTATCAGAATAGGGGATACGGTTATTATCCGTAAAGCAGGTGACATCATACCTGAAGTTCTCTCTGTTGTTAAGCACGAAGAAGACACTATTCCATATGAAATGCCAAAATTCTGCCCATCATGTAATTCTCCTGTGCATCGTGAAGATGGCGAAGCAGCAATAAGATGTAACAATCCTGATTGTCCTGCACAGCTTTTAAGAGTTCTCATTCATTTCTGTTCCCGTGATGCAATGGATATTGAAGGACTTGGCGATGCAGTTCTTGAAACTCTTTTAAATAAAGGTTTAATAAATAAAATTGCAGATATTTATCGTATTGATTATGATAAAATTGAACAGCTTGAGGGTATGGGTAAAAAGAGTGCTGATAATATGCGAAATGCTGTTGAAAAGTCAAAGCAAAATGATTTGTCAAAGCTTGTTTTTGCATTCGGTATTCGTCATATAGGTCAAAAGGCTTCAAAATTGCTTTCAGATCACTTTTTGACACTTGATAACATAATTTCAGCTACTAAAGAAGAAATCCTAAATATCGAGGGTTTTGGCGAAATTATGGCTGATTCAGTTGTTGATTTCTTTTCACTTTCTCAAACAAAACAAATGGTTGATGAATTAAAATCATTTGGATTAAATATGGAAAGTCAGCGTGAAATAAAAGATAACCGATTTGAGGGTATGACTTTTGTGCTTACAGGTACACTTTCATCCTATGGTCGAAAAGAAGCACAAGAGATTATTGAGTCTTATGGTGGAAAAGCATCTTCATCTGTTTCAAAGAAAACAACTTATGTTTTAGCGGGTGAATCAGCAGGCTCAAAACTTCAAAAAGCCACTGACTTAGGAATCGCAATAATCAACGAAGAACAATTCGCAGAAATGATAAAATAATTATCAAACGAATATGGTGAAATTATGAATTATACAGTTTTTGATGTTGAAACAGCAAATAATAATCGAGATTCAATTTGTTCGATTGGAATAGTAAGAGTAGAAAATGATGATATTGTTTTTGAAAAAGAATTTTTAATAAATCCTGAATGTGAATTTAATTATTTTAATATTAGAGTACATGGCATTACTCCCGATATGGTGAAAGATAAGCCAAATTTTGTTGCAACATGGGAAGATATTAAAAAATATTTTAATGGACAAATTTTAGTTGCACACAATGCGAAATCAATGGACTTATGTGCATTGTTTAGAACGTTGGAAAGATATAATCTTCCTTTAATTAGTGTTGATTATATATGTACTCTTGAATTGGCAAAACAAATTAATGTTAAAGAAAATTGCAAATCATTAAAATTGAATGACTTATGCGAAAAGTATAATATTTTATTAAAGAATCATCATAATGCTTTGGATGATTCTAAAGCGTGTAATGGATTATTGCAATACTATTTAAAAAACTATGAAGAATATGTGGTGCCACAACACTATACATATTCAAATAAAAAATCTTGTAATTGTAATGAAAACTTTAGCTTATTTAGTGACAAGACAATAGCTATGCAAGAATTACAAAAAATTGTTATTGCAATTATTGATGATGGTACAATTACAGAACAAGAAGCAAATAATTTGTTGTTTTGGATGAATAATCATAATGAATTAAAAGGCTATTATCCTTTTGATAAAATATTTGAAACGATTGATAATATTTTAATTGATTGTATCATTGATAAATGTGAAGAAGAAATTTTAATTAGTATTTTAGATTCTTTTATTAATCCTAAGACACAAGATAATGTTATAGATTTAAATGAAAAAGTTGTTTGTTTGTCAGGCGATTTTAATTATGGTTCTAAAAAAGAAGTTGAAGAATATCTTGCTTCAAAAGGTGTAAAAGTTTCATCATCTGTTACTAAAAAAATTGATGTTCTTATTTTGGGACAGGGTGGTAGTGCTATGTGGAAGTATGGCAACTATGGTTCTAAATATGAGAAAGTACAAAAACTAAATGAGAATGGATGTTCTATTTTGGTTTTCAAAGAAAATGATGTATTTGGTAGTTGTGATAATTTGGAAACGAAAGAGTATATAAGTATTGAAAAGAATTTGAATAATTTATGTTTTAAATTAACTGATAAATATCAATTATTCCCAAATGTTATTAGATTAGATAAAAGCATTGGTAAAACTGAAAAAAACAAAGGTGAGATAGTATCTTTGTTTATTCAAATTTTTGAAAAAAGTTATCCAGTAGATAAAACTAATTCAGGAACAGCAACCACTGTTTTAAGAATACCTGCCAATAATCCAATGGAATTAAATATTTCTTCTAAATCATTGTTTGAATTTATTAATTATAGTGATTTTGGTAATTACAATTTTATTATAAAAGCAAATAAAAACAAAGATGATTCATTCTTGAATGCGATAATTAAATTTGAGAAGATTGATGAAGAGTACTATGATTTTATTGAAAAATGTGTTAATTTTACATTGAAGAATTATATATCATCATCTGCAAAATTTGGTTGTTGTGCAAAATACAATGAATGTCTAATTGCACAAAGATGTTTACATATTAATAAACTATATGCAACAGCTTGTCAATACAGAAAGATTATAGAAAAATAAGAAAAGACGGTCATTGACCGTCTTTTGCTTTATAACCCATTATTATAAAACTCATTTTTGAACCACACATCATCTACTTCAAATGTTTTATGATTAAGATATTCAAGTATTCCTGCATCCGTTGTGAAATCAAAAACTAATTTATATGAGTATAAAAACTGCTTTTTATACCCGTACTTTTTATTCTGAGCATTTGTTCCGTACTTTCCGTCACCCAAAAGCGGATGACCGATTGATGCAAAATGTGCTCTTATCTGATGTGTTCTGCCTGTCAGCAATTCAACCTCAACAAGGCTTAATTCACCGTCAGTATTTATAACGTTATATTTAGTACGGATTTCTTTACCGTCATCCATCTTCTTTTTGGAAACTGTAACCTTGTTTTTGCTTTCGTCTTTAACAAGATAACCTTCAAGAAGTCCTGATTTTTTCTTAATTTCACCGTGAACAATGCAAAGATAGAATTTATGCAATTCTCTGTCTTTCATTTTTTGGTTGAGAATACGGAGTGTTTCAGCATTTTTTGCTGCAATAACAATTCCGCCTGTATTTCTGTCAATTCTGTTTACAAGGGAAGGTACAAATGAATTTTCGTCATCAGGTTTATATTCGTCTTTCTCATAAAGATAACGCTTAATTCGTCCAATTAAGGTGTCAATATATTCGTTGTCGTCAGGGTGGGAGAGTACGCCAACTTTTTTGTCACAAAGAATAATATTTTCATCTTCATAAATGATATTGAGATTCTTTGATGCTTTTAGAAAATCATATTTTTCAGGTGCTTTCTGGAAAAATTCATCATTAATATACATATCAACAACATCACCGACATTAAGTCGAGTTGATATTTCTGCTCTTTTTCCGTTGACCTTGATTCTCTTGATACGGATATATTTATATAAAAGTGTTTTAGGAAGTAACGGTACACTTTTTGTTATGAATTTGTCAAGTCGCTGGTCAGCATCATTTTTATTTATTATAAAACTTTTCATTTTGCACCTCAAAATTTTTTATATGTTAATATATCACAGATTAAAGGTCTTTTCAACTTGAAAATTATAATTTTATATTATACAATAAATATGGTGATTAAAATGAATATTAACAAAACCCATTATAAGGTTTTAAGCGAAACCAAGAAAATCTATCTTGATATGACTATTCTCGAAATAAGAGAAAAACTTAATCTTGCCTTTAAAAATCCTACTGCAGAAGACGATATGACAGGCATTTTCGGTAAATATTATAAACTTGATAAAATGTATAAGTTGAAATACATTTATACGAGAAATAAACAGCTTCAGCCAATGACTTTTGACCGTTATCATTATCTTGTAGATATTGGTGAAGATGAAAAGGGTTCATATATTGAATATGTAATGGTTTATGATAAACTCTTTGACCCACTTATCAGATTAGTTTATATACTTGCTGTTTGTGCGATAAATGCATATCTTTTTTATTTATATAAAAATAATGTTATGGAAAAGTTTTCAGCTATGTTTATGAGTGGACTTATTGCCCTTTCAACTATGCTTGTATTTAAAAAAGCAAAAGAGTCAGAGGAAGAATGTAAAAAAGCAGAAAGATTATTTGAAAAACTTATATCTAAAATGTAATTATTATTGACAAAAGTTATTTAATGATGTATTATAATAACGTATTAACACTTTAATATATTAAAAAGGAGTTATTGTTATGAAAATGAAAAAATTGCTCGCTGTACTTATGGCAGTACTTATGGTTGCACTTTGCTTCTCAGCTTGTGGCGGAAATGAGGCAAAGATTGTTGTTGCTGAAGCAGGTTCAGCAGGTGAAGAAGTTATGAATACTGACGATTATTTCGCAGATTGTACAAAAACACCTGTTGATACACAGGCTAAAGCTCTTATGGAAGTTAAGTCAGGAACTGCCGATATGGCTGTTATCGACTATGTTATGTCAATCGGTTCAATCGGTGAAGGAACAGACTATGCAGACCTTAAACTCGTTGAAGATGTTTCATTTGCACCTGAAGAATATGGTATTGCTTTCAGAAAGGGTTCAGATGCTGTTAACTATGTGAACAAGGCTATCAACGAACTTAAAGCAGATGGAACACTTGCAGAAATTGCTTCAAAGTATAAGCTTCAGGACCTCCTTCTTGGCGACGGTAAATATGAAGAAGTAAAAGCTGAAGAATCTGATTGGGAATACATTAAGAACAAAGGCAAGCTTGTTGTTGGTATTACTCTTTTTGCTCCAATGAACTATAAAGATGCAAATGATGAGCTTATCGGTTTTGAAACAGAATTTGCTAAGGCTGTTTGTGCAAAGCTTGGTCTTGAAGTTGAATTTCAGGTAATTGATTGGAACTCAAAAGAAACAGAACTTGCAAGTAAAAATATTGACTGTATCTGGAATGGTATGACAATTTCTGAAGAAGTTAAATTGAACACAAATTGCACAGATGCATATGTTAAAAACGCTCAGGTAGTTGTTATGGCAAAGGATAAGGCTGCTGATTATAAGGATGCAGCTTCAATGAAAGATCTTTCATTTGCTGTCGAAGCCGGATCAGCTGGTGCTACAGCTGCTTCTGACAACGGCTTGGCAAATATTGTAGAAGCCGGTTCACAGACAGACGCTCTTCTCGAAGTAGCAAGTGGATCATGTGATGCATGTATCATTGATATCACAATGGCAAAGGCTATGGTAGAAAAAGATGGCTCAAGCTATTCTGAACTTGGTATCGCATGTGAACTTACAAGCGAAGAATATGGTATCGGTTGCAGAGAGGGTTCTGATCTTACTGCAGAACTCAATAAGCTTATGGGTGAACTCAAAGCTGATGGCACATTGGTAGAGCTTGCTTCTAAGTATGAGCTTACATTGGCTGAATAATAATTTGTAATTAATTAATCAATATGTAAAGGCAGTCAGCTTATGCTCTCTGCCTTTGCTTGATGTTATGAGGTATAAAATATGTTTGGAGAAGTTACTTTAAGTCTTTTAGAAGGCTTTGGAAAAACACTTGAAATATTTGCTCTTACGCTTTTGTTTGCTTTGCCTTTGGGACTTATTATAAGTTTCGGCTCCATGAGCAAATTCAAAGTGATTAAATGGCCTATTAAAACCTTTATATGGATTATAAGAGGAACACCTTTGATGCTGCAGCTTATCATTATATACTATGGTCCGGGACTTGTAGGAACATGGGGTCAAAAAATGATTTCTTCAGGAGCTACCGGTTCTTTGATTCAATGGTTTTCTACATGGACTGTATTTGACAGATTTTTTGCTGTAATGCTGGGCTTTGTCATTAATTATGCCTGCTACTTTTCTGAAATATTCAGAGGCGGTATAGAATCCATCCCGAAAGGGCAGTACGAAGCAGGACATGTGCTTGGTATGACAAAGGTACAGGTGTTTTTTAAGATAGTTCTTATGCAGGTGATAAAAAGAGTGATTCCACCAATGAGTAACGAAATAATTACTTTGGTAAAAGATACTTC
>JAZNWU010000010.1:0-126408 GCA_045593555.1 Candidatus Fimenecus sp.
GTCATCTGTACAATGATTCTGAATATTTTCATATATTGACATCAGTTCTTTTGAGACCTTTTCGTATTCGGGTAAATTCTTCGTTGTTCTTACTGCCATAAGAAGTTCCATATAACGAACAATAATACGGAAATCTCCCGGAAAATCCTTAACAGCCTGTTGAAATTTCTCAAAGGTCAACGGAGTATCCTTCAAATACATACTGTCATAAAATTGAAGATATTTATTAATTTCCTCTTCCATTTTCATTTTATCATATCCAAACAAATCATCAATTGACACATTGAAAAAAGAAGCTATTGCAGGTAACATTGCTATATCAGGATAAGTTTCTCCTCTTTCCCATTTACTGACAGCCTGAAATGTTACCCCTAAAAAATCTGCAAGTGTTTCTTGAGTAAGTTCTTTTTCTTTTCGCAATCTTTTAAGATTTTCACCAAAATAAATTGTCATAAAATCACCTTTAAGTATTTATTTGTAACGTTACAATATCACAATAGCAAAAATCTTCGTATATTACAATAAACACTTTTTTGAACAGAATTCAACTGACGTTTGAATATTTCAACAATTACACTTCTTCATTCTAATGCTTTAATTATCTCTTTAAATTCAGGTTTTGATTTGAATTCGTCGGATAGCGGATAATGTTCGGTCATTACGATTTTCATAAATTGAGATAAATTAGTTTCACGATATATTGGTCCAAAATTAAAATGTCTCATTGCTTTTTCTGAAATATCAGAATTTTCATCAAGCTCTTTTGCATATTCAGCTGCTATTTTAAGATATTTTAAAGCACTTTCGTCATCACCTGTCTGATGGTACAAATGGCCAATATGTCCGTAATTATAAAGCCTGTTAACGCAATTTTTACCATAATTTCCATCATCAAATATCAAATTAATTAATCCTTGAATATGCTTAAAAATCTCAAGTCTCTTTTTGAGTTTATAATTATAGCAATACCCAAATAATGTGTCTTGCAATATAAACAACAATTCTTCAAGAGCATTTCTATGTGTTGAATTATAATTTTCTGTATCAAAAGCCAAACTCATCAGCATTAATTCTTTTGTATCATTAATTGAAGGCAGAGTACTTACTATTTCTTCTGCGTGATTAAGATACTCTTTATATACACGGTATTTACCTTCTTCGTTTGGAACACATTGATATAATGTCAATAAATGAGAAATCATAATTACTTTTGAGCGTATCCTTATATTATCATCTGTACAATGATTCTGTATCTTATCATAAAGAGATGTAATCTCTTTTGAAATATCTTTATATCCACCTTGTCCAAAACCTTTAACATCATACAAAAGCTCCATATAACGGATTAAAATGCGAAAATCATTTGGAAACTCTTTAACTGCTTTTTGAAATTTATTATATGTCAAAGTTAAATCTTTCAATTTCATTTCATCATAAAGCTTCAAATAATCATTGATTTTTTCTTCTTCACGGGTTTTGTTTACACCAAGCAGATCATCAATTGAAACATCAAAAAATCGTGAAATAATAGGAATTGTTGTAATATCGGGATATGTTTCACCACGTTCCCATTTGCTGATTGTCTGAAACGAAACGCCTAAAAATTCTGCAAGATTTTCTTGAGTAAGTTCCTTTTCTTTGCGTAATCGCTTAAGATTTTCACCAAAAAAGATTGTCATTATTATCACCTCAAAATATTTCTTGTGGCTACAAGACAATAATACCTTGATTTTTCATTATTTACAATAACATTATAGGTTAATGAAATTCTCTTGTAAAGGGAATTATTCTATCGTTTTACGAAGAATATGATATACTTTAATATAAAACAAATTGGAGTTTGTATTTGAGGCTTCTCCTTGAGGGTGCGGGTGTCCGGTGGACACCTCTGCGAAGCAGAAGCACTGTCTGAGCTGACAGGCGAGTAATAAGCTGTCTGCAAAGCAGACTGATGAGGTGTAGGTTGCGTTAGCAACCGTTAATTATTAATGTAAAACAACATTTCCACCTCATCCGTCACCTGCGGTGACACCTTCCCCTCAAGGGGAAGGCAATTCCCCGACAAATAATAATTTGTTCATTTCAGGTAAATATATAATGAGGTGGATTATGACTATTGTTAAAAAATTTTTATCAGGATTTGTTATCGGTATGATAAACATTCTTTTAGGTGCAGGCGGAGGAATGTTGACTGTTCCTTTATATAAAAAAATGAATATGAGTCAGAAACAAGCACAAACCAACGCAGTTGCAACAATTTTACCGATTACAATTGTCAGTGCAGTTATTTATCTAATGAATGGTGATGTTAAGCTTTCTGATTCATATATATATCTTATTCCTGGACTTATCGGAAGTGTTATTGGTACATTTCTTATAAAAAAGATTTCAAATAAAATTTTAAATATTATTTTTTCACTTTTTATGATTTGGGCAGGATTGAGGTTGCTATTTAAATGAACAGTATAATTTCAATTATTGCAGGATTTTTGTCAGGGCTTATCGGTGCTATGGGTTTTGGCGGTGGAGGAGTTTTAATAATATATCTTGTTGTATTTGCAAACACTCCGCAAATTGTTGCACAAGGTATAAACCTTATATTTTTCATCCCCTGTGCCATAACAGCAACAATTATTTACCTGATAAAAAAAAAAATTAGAATAAAAATGATTTTACCTGTTATTGCAGGTGGCATAACGGGTTCAATTTTTACAAGTTATTTTCTTAACTTCATAAAATCGGAATGGCTTTCAAAAGCTTTTGCTGTCTTTCTGATTATTATGGGTTTATCTTCAATTATAAAGGTAAAAAATTATAAGAAATCAATGTAGATTTCTCGACAAAAAAAGGCAAAAATAGATGCCTTTTTTCGTTATTCCTACAAAAATTTTTTTATTATTTCTTTTCTATTGATAATACTAAATTTATAATGTATAATTATCACAATACATTAAATTGGGAAATTTTGTATTTTATGTATTAATTACTTGTGTTTGGAGGCAAATAAACTATGAAAGTACAGTTTACAGAAACCGTATTGAGAGATGCCAACCAGTCACTTATTGCTACAAGAATGCCGTTTGCTGATTTTGAACCGGCTCTTGAAAACCTCAATAAGGCTGGCTTCTATTCTCTTGAATGCTGGGGCGGTGCTACATTTGACTCATGTCTTCGTTATCTTAATGAAGACCCATGGGAAAGACTTCGTAACATCAAAGCTAAGTGTCCTGATACAAAGCTTCAGATGCTTCTTCGTGGTCAAAACCTATTAGGTTATAAGCACTACCCTGATGATGTTGTAAGAATGTTTATTAAAAAAAGTATTGAAAACGGTATTGATGTTATCAGAATTTTCGATGCACTTAACGACGTTCGTAACATTCAGGTAGCAGTTGACGAAACAATTAAGAACAATGCAATCGCATCAGGTGCTATTTCTTATACAACAAGTCCTGTTCATACACTTAAAAACTATGTGGCTCTTTGTAAAGAAATGAAAGAAATGGGTTGTTCTACAATCTGTATTAAGGATATGGCAGGTGTTATGACTCCTGTTGAAGCAAAAGACCTTGTTGGTGCAATTAAGGATGCAATGCCTGAAATGCCTGTTATTCTTCATACTCATTGTACAACAGGTATGGCTTATATGACCATCCTTAAGGCAGTTGAAGCAGGTTGCGATATTATTGACACAGCAACATCTTGCTTCTCAGGTGGTACTGCACAGCCAGCAACTGAAACATTATATGATGCTCTTACAGGTCTTGGTTATGAAACAGGTCTTAACAGAGATACATTAAAGGCAGTTAACGACCACTTCAAGCCACTTCGTGACCAGTATCTTGCATCAGGACTCTTAAAGCCAAAAGCTCTTGTTACTGATACAGATGCTTTGACTTATAAAGTTCCAGGCGGAATGCTTTCTAATATGATGGCAAACCTTGAAGATATGAATGCTCTTGACAGAATGGAAGAAGCTCTTTTAGAAATTCCTCAGGTTCGTAAGGATATGGGTTATCCTCCACTTGTAACTCCTCTTAGTCAGATGGTTGGTAATCAGGCAGTTACAAATGTTCTTGTTGGTGAAAGATATAAGAACATTTCAAAAGAAATCAAGGCATACATCAAGGGTGAATACGGTAAGGCACCCGGCGAAATCGACGCTGACCTTCAGAAGAAGGTGCTTGGTAACGATGAACCTGTTAAATGTCGTTTTGCTGATACTCTTGAACCAATGTTTGAAGAAACAAAGGCTCAGCTTGGTGATGTAGCTAAGTGTGACGAAGATGTTCTTTCATACATCGCATTCCCTCAGCAGGCTGAAAAGTTCTTTGAAGCAAGAGCTGAAAAGGAAAAGAACACATTTAAATATTCAATCAAAAGAGTTGATTAAGGAGGACATAAAATGACATTACCAGAAATTCTTAGTGTTTCTGCTACAGGTTTTATTGTCGTTTTAATTGTTCTTATTCTTCTTGCAGTTATTATTGTAATGCTTTCAAAGGTTATACAAGCCGTTGAAGGTGGAGTAAAAAAGGATTCTTCTAATGAACCGAAAGAAGAGAAAAAAGAAGTTGTAGTAAACAACCCTGTTGTTTCCCCTACTCCTGTTTCGGCTCCTGTCGTTACTCCTGAACCTGTTCAATATTCAAATAGTGTAATGCTTTATAAGACAGATTATAAAACTGCAGCATCTATTATGGCTATTGTAAGTCATGAAAGTGGTATCCCACTTGAAAGACTTGATTTTAGTTCAATTAAACTTGATGACTCTCTTGAACTTTATAAAACAGACTTTAAAACAGCAGCATCTATTATGGCTATTATAAGTCACCAAACAGGAATTCCACTTGAACGACTTGTATTCAAGTCAATCAAGCTTTGCGATATGCCTGAACTTTATAAAACTGATGAAGAAACAGCAGTTAAAGTTATGGCTCTTACAAGTAAGGAATCAGGAATTCCACTTGAAAAACTTGTTTTTAAATCAATCAAACTTATTGAGAAATAAAGGAGAATATTAAAATGAAATACGTAGTTACATTAAACGGAAATGATTATGAAGTAGAAGTAAATGAACTCAATGAAGCAGTTGTTACTGCAGTTGTTCCATCAGCAGCTCCAGTAGTTGTTGCAGCTCCTGTTGCTCAGGTAGCAGCACCCGTTGCAGCTGCTCCTGCTGCTCCGGTTGTTGAAGCAGCTCCTACAGCCCCTGCTGCAGCACCAGCACCTGTTGCTGTTGGTGACGGTACAAAAGTTACTGCTCCAATGCCAGGTACAGTTCTTTCAGTTAACGCATCAGTTGGTCAGTCAGTAAATGAAGGCGATGTACTTTTCATTCTTGAAGCTATGAAGATGGAAAATGAAATTGTTGCTCCATGTGCAGGTACAGTTAAGCAGGTTATTGCTACTAAGGGTGCATCTGTTGCTACTGACGAAGTTCTTGCTGTTCTCGGTTAATCTGAGGTGAGAACTCATGCAAATTATCGACGCTCTTATAGAGCTTTTCAATCAATCTAATTTTGTTAACCTTCCATGGCAGAACTGGATTATGATTGGTGTTTCTTTCGTATTGCTTTATCTTGCAATTGTAAAGAAATTTGAACCATTGCTTTTAATCCCTATTGCTTTTGGTATGCTTTTAGTTAACATTTACCCTGAGATTATGGCTGACCCTACTAATATGTCTTTCATCGGTGATAATAACCCGTATGCAGACCCAAATGCACATTGGTATGATTCGGGTGTTTTAAGACTTATTTATGCAGGTGTTAAATCAAGTATTTTCCCTTGCCTTATCTTTATGGGTGTTGGTGCAATGACTGACTTTGGTCCTCTCCTTGCAAACCCATCAAGTCTTTTACTTGGTGCAGCTGCACAGTTAGGTATTTATGTTGCATTTACTGTTGCAATGCTTTCAGGTGAATTCACTCCTCAGGAAGCTGCTTCAATTGCTATTATCGGTGGTGCAGACGGTCCAACAGCAATCTTCCTTACAGGTAAGCTTGCTCCACATATGTTGGGTTCAATCGCAGTTGCAGCATATTCATATATGGCTTTGATTCCACTTATTCAGCCACCAATTATGAAGTTGCTTACAACTAAAAAAGAACGCGAAATCAAGATGAATCAGCTTCGTACAGTTAGTAAAGCTGAAAAGATTATTTTCCCAATTGTTGTTACAGTTATCTGTGTTCTTATCCTTCCTTCTGTTGCTCCACTCCTTGGTTTCCTTATGCTTGGTAACCTTTTCAAAGAAAGTGGACTTACAGACAGACTTTCAGACACAGCACAGAACTCACTCTGTAATATTGTTACGATCTTGCTCGGTACAACTGTTGGTGCTACTGCGGAAGGTTCAGCATTCCTTAACAAGAAAACTCTTCTTGTTATCTGCATAGGCTTACTTGCATTTGCATTCTCAACAGCTGGTGGTGTTATTTTTGCAAAAATTATGAACATTGTTACAGGTGGTAAAGTAAATCCACTTATTGGTTCAGCAGGTGTTTCTGCAGTTCCAATGGCTGCTCGAGTTTCACAGGCAGAAGGAAGAAAATACAATCCTTCAAACTTCCTTTTAATGCATGCTATGGGTCCTAATGTTGCAGGTGTTATCGGTTCAGCTGTTGCAGCAGGTTTCTTACTTTCACAATTCGGTTAATTCCAAACACAAACACATATATAAATGCCGTAGTCATATTTGACCACGGCATTATTTTTATAATTTTATTAATATTGGTTTTCGGATTTCAATTGAATCAGGTGTTACTGCACAGTTAAAAGCTAAAGGAACAACTCCGTTTTCTTTGGCTTTTTTAAATTCATTCGCAAATTCAGGATGAGTCTTACTGTTCGGTTCAAAGTATTTTACGTCAGACATCTGAACAACAAACAAAACATAGGCTCTATACCCTTCTGTAACGGCTTTTTGCAATTCTTTGAGATGTTTTACTCCTCGTTCTGTAGGAGCATCAGGAAAACTCACTACGCCGTCATTTTCAAGTGTTACACCTTTAACTTCAATGAATATTTTATCAGTATCTGTTTCAACATAAATATCAAACCTTGAATTACCATATTTATATTCAGGTTTTATGAATTTAATATTATCAAATAGATTTGGAATAAACTCAAGTGCAACATAGTTTACAATCTGACTATCCATATTGATGAGCCTGTCACCTTTTTGAACTGCTATCAAATCATATTTTGTCTTACGATTCGGATTATCAGATTTCTGCAGATAAACAGTTGAGCCTTTAACTAATAACTCTTTACATCTACCTGTATTTTTCACGTGACACACTTCTATATTATTATCTATTAAAACATTTGCAATGAATCTGTTTGGTCTATCGATAAATTCACCTTTAATTATATTATTGTATTTCATAATTCACCAAAAAAATAACGGCGATAGTTTCCTACCGCCGTCCAAATATTTAATTTAATTTTATTTAGCCTTTGCTTTTCTTGCCTCAATTTCAGCAACCATTTCAGCCTGACGTTTTTCTGTAATTGTATAGAAGAACATTGGTACTGCACAAGCAAACATACTGATAACACCTGAAAGAACAAGCATATTCCAGAGTGTCTGTGCACCTTCTGCTGAGATATAACCTGTTTCAGCATTGATTCCTGCAGCAGCAAATGAAATAACGCCAATGAAAGCACCAACAGCCATACCAATCTTATTGATAAGTGTCTGCATAGCGAAGCAGATACCTTCACCACGTTCGCCTGTTTTCCATTCAAGATAGTCAACAGTATCACCAATCATAGCGTATGTGATGATGTTGTTAACACCCTGTGGAATACCGAGAAGAATAAGACCGATTGCAGCAACAACGAGCTTCCATGGTTCATCATAACCAACAAAATACATAACACCCATTACTACACCACCGAAGAGGTGAACGATAATATAAGCCCATTTCTTTGTAAATTTCTTTGACATCCATGGAACAAGAAGTGATGCAACAAGACCACCCGGAACAACAAGAAGAGTAATTAAACTATACATACCTTCGTTCTGAAGAACGTATTTAGCGAAGTAAAGACCACCTGTATATGTATAAACCATTCTTGCACCACCAAGAATACCTGAAAGAACGATAAGAAGAAGTTCTTTGTTTTTAAAGAGAAGCTTCATGTTATGACCAAAGCTTGGTGGGTTATCATCTGCTGTGAAACGTTCTTTTGTGTTCTTAAAGCCATAGAAGAACATTGGAACAGCAGCAACAACAAGAATAACTGCTGCAATGAAATATGTCCATTTAAGAGTATCGGCATTAGCTAGTTCCTGACCCTTGATAACAGTATTAATAAATGTGTTTGCTGCCTCTTCAACAGTAAGACCTTGTTTTTCAACAAGATTAGCAATTTCAGCAGCTTTATCAACCTTAATCTGGTCAAGCATTTCAGCTGTATATTTATACTTTGCTGTAATTCCGTTTGTTATGATTGGAATAAAAACAGTAACAATACCTGCACCTAAAGTACAAAGAAGACGAGTAACTGTAAGAAGATTACCACGAACAACGGTGTCATTTGTCATACAAGTTGAAAGTCCCCAATAAGGAACGTCAGCAACTGTGTAAACAACTGACCAGATAACATAAATAATTGCAATAATAATAAATGTTGATGTTGCTTTTGCCTGGAATACAGGTAAGAAACAAGCAATAGTCATAATTGCAATCGGAATTGCCATCCATTTAAGGTAAGGACGACATTTACCCCACTTTGTTCTTGTTTTGTCAACAATTGAACCCATAATTGGGTCATTGAAAGCGTCAAAAATTCGAGTACCAAGCATCAAATAAGCAACAGCCATTGAACCTGCAAGACTACCGATTGTAACACCTTCAGCACCGAAAAGAAGTGCATCAGTCAAGAAAATTGTAAGGTATGAACCTATAATTGTGCATACAAAGTTCTGACCAAAACCTGCGACACCATAAGCAATAGCTTCTTTAGGCTGAAGACTACCCTTATCATCAGGATTCGTGCCATAAACTTTATGCAAAAGGTCATTGATTTTCATAAAATCCCTCTTTCATAAATATAATATTATAATAATAGCATAATATGAAACTATTTTCAATAATAATCTATAAAAAAATATCCTCCGTATTAACGAAGGATATTAAAAATTAATCTTTAAGTGGAATATTATTAGCATCCTTATCAATTGAACCTGTAAGAATTAAAATTCCTTCAATTAATCCCCAAATTCCTGTTATTGTAGCTCCGGCACCACAAGAAAGAAGTGTTATCAATAACTGTGCAACTGCCTTTCCTGTATATCCAAGATAAAAATTATGAACACCTAATGAACCGAGCAGAATACCAAGAAGTCCTGCAGCAAGTTTTGATTTTTGTTCTCCTGCAATAACAGGTTGAGAAAGTGCTACACCACAATTAGTACATATATGAGCACCCGGCATAACATTAATACCGCAATTAGCGCAGAAATTTTCACCTGTACCAATTGCAACCCCACAATTCAAACAAACAACCGCCTGCTCATGATGTTGATGACCACAATTTTTGCAGAACATAATATCCTCCTAAAACATACGGAAATAATTTAATATAAAACCTGAAATAATAAAAAGTAATAAAGTTATTGAATATTTTTTTAGTTTATTATTGAAAAGTCTGTCACTAAAAAGAAAAATAATAATCAATACAGGAACTGACAATAACATTGGATGTGTTTCAAATGATAGTTTGAAATTACCATTAATCAAAGCAAAAAATGCTCTTGTCATACCGCAAGTTAAGCATGGTATTTGTAAAAACCTTTGCACTAAACATCCCGTTTCAAAATACCACATTCCAAAAGTGACTAATGCAACTAAAAACAAAATTACAACTTTATGATGCAGTTTTAATCCTTTCATAGGATAAAATCACTGTTTTGCTCCGTTATCAAACTTTTCAAGAACCTTAACACTTGCTGCGAAACAATCTGCAAGACATTTTTTGTTAAGTTTTTCAGGAGTATCAAGTCTTGTATGATAAAAATCAGGGAGAGCGTGATTAAGTGCTGTAATACCTGTTGAACGCATACCTGCCTGTGCAAAAGCAGCAGAGTCAGTAGCACCGCCAAGAGGTGGAACCATACCTTTACCACACTTGATACCAAGTTCATCACAAGCTTCTACGAATAAATCAGAAACATCCTTGTCAACCTTTACAGTTGCATTAAGGTCACGATAGTTTGCCTGTAAAAATTCAGGCTGTGTTATTGTGTCATAAGAATATACAAATGTGGGAACATCGTTAAATTCATCTGCGTGAGCTTCACACCAAGCCTTTGCACCACGAAGACCTGATTCTTCAGATCCTGTAAGAACAACACCAATTTCTGTGTTTTCAAATTCGATTCCTTCATCCTTAAGCGCTTTAAGAATCGCGATACCGATATAACAACCTGAAAGATTATCGTTAGCACCGTCAACAACTCTCTTTTTATTCCACATAAAGTAAAGACCAAACCAGAATGGAGCAAAAACAAGACCGATAAGACCAAGTTTTGTTGCAAGTTCAGGATTAGCATCGAATGCACCTGCAAGTTTTGCAATAGCAATACCAACAGTATAGAAAGCACCAATAAAGCAAAGCATCATGTGAATATCAAATCCAAGATATGTAAACTTGTATTTAAAAGGCCATTCCCAAGTTGCATCTGGATGTCCGTTAAAAATAATTCTACGCTTTACTTCGCCTGTAGGCTTTTTGAAACCTGCAGCATTGTGACCTGTTTCCTCTTTAAAAAGCTTATCTACAGTTTTCTTATAAAGACCGAACTGTAAGAAGCAAAGAGCAAGCCCAAAAGCAATAAAAACAACTGAAAGTACGGGAGCAAAGAAATATGATGCAAGAGCCAAGAAACAACAAGTGATTGTGAAATAAATCCAACCATAAAATGAATCAGGATTTTCTTTAAATTCATCAACATAAACTGTGTCGCATCCTAAATCCTTCAACTGCTTTGCCATATATTCGCAAGCCTGCTGTTCACCCTTTGAACCTGGTGCTCTTTTTTCAAACTTTTTACAAATATATGTGATTTCATCAATCATATACTGTGCAGCTTCATCTTTTTTTGCTATAACCTTTTTTAAATCCATAGCTATTCCCCTTTTTAATTATATACATTATATTAAATATTTTAACATAGTGTCTATTAAAAATCAACAAAATTCAAGCATTAAAATCAAAAAAGCACAAGAAAATCCTGTGCTTTTATGTAAATAATATTCTGAATTATTCGCTCTTCATTTTTGCGAAACAATCACTGCAATATACTGGTCTATCATCCTTTGGCTCAAAAGGAATCTTTGCTTCGCCACCACATGATGCACAAGTAGCTGTGTGATAAACTCTTTCACCACGATTAGCGTTCTTGCGAGCAACACGGCATTCTTTACAAGATTTTGGCTCGTTTACAAGTCCTTTCTCCGCATAAAATTCCTGTTCACCTGCTGTGAAAACAAATTCATTTCCACAAGTTTTACAGATGAGTGTCTTGTCTTCGTACATTTTGATAACCTCACTGATTTTTTATTACCCCATACGGAATTGCACCGCTACATTAAAATGTTCATCTTTGAAAGGGCATATTATATTAACTTCGTGAACGAAGTTTTATCCTTATTCTATGAATAGCATTTTCAACTGATTTTAAATTCAAATCAAGAATAGCTGAAATTTCTGAATTGGACGCACCAAAAAGCATAAGCTTGAAAACTTTTTTCTCCATTTTTGAAAAATTTGTTTTGGAAAATTCAATTATTTCAGAAAGTTCTTCACTATAAAGAAGGGATTCCTCAACAGATGGATTAAGAGCAGTAATCTCATCATCCTCAATTGATACAAACATATCAGCAAATTTTTCAGCATCATTGTTTGCAAGTCTTAATGCAGAAAGCATTTTACGGGTAAAAACAACTGAAGCATAAGTGCTGAATTTAGTATTGTATGCCTCATCATAAGAATAGACTGACGAAACAAAGCCAATCATACCTTCCTGATACAAATCCTCAGCATCAATACCGTTAAGATTAGTAAAGGATTTTGCCTTTTTTAGGATTATAGAGGAATATCTTTCAATCAATAATGATAATGCAGCACTATCCCCTGCCTTAGCACAAGAAACAAGCCGTTTTTCACTATAAATATTTTCACTAATTTTCATACTACCTCAAAAGACATACTCACACTAATCTAATTTAATTAAATATTATTATATCACAAAAATTTTAAAAGTCAACTAAAATTTATGTATAAATTGTACAA
Organism: Candidatus Fimenecus sp.; assembly: GCA_045593555.1. Classification (GTDB taxonomy): domain Bacteria; phylum Bacillota; class Clostridia; order Oscillospirales; family Acutalibacteraceae; genus Fimenecus. The sequence goes on from JAZNWU010000010.1 coordinate 12,310, forward strand.
AAGATAAATAAAAGAAAAAGCCACGGAAATTCCGTGGCAAAAATTACATAAATATTTGCAAAAGCGCAGTTCCTGTACTTAAAATCATAATTGCTGCTAAAAATAGTGCAACAAATTTAATAAACTTTTCTCTGTTCATACACTACTCTCCTAAAAGCTTTGTTGCATCCTCTGAAATCAAAGCTGTTTTATCTTCTGATTCTTTTCTTGTTTCGCCATAAGCAGTAATATAAATCTTAATTTTCGGCTCTGTTCCGCTTGGACGAACGATAACCATACTGTTATCCTCAAGAGAATATGAAAGAACATTTGATTTTGGAAGATTGATTGTGCTTTCCTCACCTGTTGCAACCTGAGTAATTTTACTTATTTTATAGTCAGCAATCTTTGTGACTTTCTTTCCTGCAAAAGATTTAGGTGCAGTTTCACGAAGAGAATTCATAATGTCTGTCATTTTCTGCATTCCGCTTGCACCTTCAAATGCAAAATTAAGAACAGTATTAAGATACATTCCGTATTTTTCATATATGCTATCCATAAATTGCTTCAAAGAAATGCCCTGAAGCTTATAAACAGCAGCCATTTCAGCAATCATAAGAGATGCGACAACAGCATCTTTGTCTCTTGCATGAATTCCACGAAGATAACCGTATGATTCTTCCATACCTACAATAAAATTATCCTCTTTACCCTCTTTTTCAAGATTTGTGATAAGTTCACCAATATACTTGAAGCCTGTGAGCAAATCAGCAACCTCTGCCCCATAAGAACTGCAAATTGCCTCTATTAAAGGTGTTGTAACAATAGATTTAACTACAACAGGGTTTTCAGGTAATTTATTCTGATCTTTAAGGTTTGAAAGAAGGTATTCACAAAGCATTGCACCGACTTCGTTACCTGTCATAAGTACAAAGTCATCACCATCACGAACTGCAATACCAACACGGTCGCAGTCAGGGTCAGTTGCAAGAAGCAAATCAGCATCAGTACCCTTTGCAGTTTCGATAGCACATTCAAAAGCCTGACGAATTTCAGGGTTTGGATAAGGACAAGTCGGGAAATTACCATCAGGTTTTTCCTGCTCTTTTACAACTGTTACATCCTTAATACCTGCTTTTTTAAGCACCTTACGAACAGGCTTATTACCTGCACCGTTAAGAGGTGTATAAATAACCTTTAAATCTGCCTTTTTGATTTTGTCAGCATTTACACGACAAGATAAAACTTCATTGTAAAATTCATCATAAAGCCAATCCTCAATGAAATCAACCATATCTTCAGCCAAAGCATCATCAAAGCTCATTGACTTTACACCTGTGAACATATCAATATTCTGAATATAGTTATATGTTTTTTCAGCTGCTTTATCAGTCATCTGATACCCATTAGGGTCATAACATTTAAATCCATTATACTTTGAAGGATTATGACTTGCTGTTATAATAATACCTGAAGAACAATTAAGTCTTCTTACTGCAAATGAAAGCATTGGAGTTGGAACAAGCTCAGGATAGATATATACTTTGATTCCGTTTGCAGCAAGAACTCCTGCTGCACTCTCTGCAAATTCCTTTGACTTAATTCTTGAATCATAAGCAATAGCAACGGAAGGCTCGTCAAACTCTTCATTAAGATAATCTGCCAAACCCTGTGTTGCCTGATTAACAGTATAAACATTCATCCTGTTAGTACCTGCACCGATAACACCGCGAAGTCCTGCTGTACCAAACTCGAGATTTTTGTAAAAGCGGTCAAGAATTGCCTCCTTATCACCCTTTACACTTTCGAGCTCGGGAATCAAGTCCTTATCTGCAACGGCAGAAGAAAGCCACAAATCATAAAGTTTATTAATATCGTTCATAATCTAACCTCCAAAACTTTTCTAAATATATTTTATCCTAATTTTTGTCAATTGTAAATATGAATTTATTTTTATATTGAAAATAGTATGTATAATATTGTATAATTATTATACTTCTTAATGGAAAATTTGGATGTGATTAGTTTGTTTGCAAAGATTATGAGTCTTGGTCTCTTTGGTATGGAAGCATATAAAGTAATAGTTGAGGCTGATATTTCAGGCGGAATGCCTCGGTTTGACATTGTGGGACTCCCCGATACAGCTGTGTCTGAAAGTCGTGAAAGAGTCCGTTCAGCTATAAAAAATACAAATCTTCAATATCCGCCAAGTCGAATTACCGTGAACCTTGCTCCTGCTGATATAAAAAAGGAAGGTCCGCTTTATGATTTGCCAATATTCATAGCATTATTATGTGCAAACGAACAGCTTAAAGGTATTACAAACGAAATGGCATTTGTTGGTGAACTCGCTCTTGACGGAGAACTCCGAAAAGTCAATGGTGTTTTACCAATGGTGCTTTGTGCAAAGAAAAACGGCATAAAACAAATATTCATTCCTTATGAAAATGCAAGTGAGGGAGCAGTTGTACAAGGTATTGATGTATATCCTGTTAAAAATGTTTTTCAACTTCTAAAGCATTTCACAGGAATCGAACAGATGACTCCTGTTACAAGTGAAGTTTATACTGAATACTATAATCCAATTGACATTCCTGATTTTTCAGAGGTAAGAGGTCAGAAAGAAGTTAAAAGAGCATTGGAAGTTGCTGCTGCAGGTGGTCACAATATACTTATGGTTGGTCCTCCCGGGTCAGGCAAAAGTATGCTCGCAAAAAGAATGCCGTCAATTTTGCCCGATATGACATTTGATGAGTCTATTGAAACTACAAATATATATTCGATTGCGGGAGCATTACCAAGCGGGATTTCTCTTATTCGTTCAAGACCATTCCGTTCACCACATCACACAGTATCCCCTGCAGGACTTTCAGGTGGCGGAGCAATTCCAAAACCCGGTGAAGTGTCATTAGCACATAACGGTGTACTTTTCCTTGACGAATTACCTGAATTTACAAGAAATACACTTGAGGTATTGCGACAGCCTATAGAAGATGGTGTTATCAGCATTTCCCGTGCTGCTGCAAAGTTTCAATATCCTTGTTCAGTTATGATGATTTGTGCTATGAACCCTTGTCCTTGCGGATATTACGGTCATCCTACAAGACCTTGCACTTGTACAAACGGTGCTGCACAAAGATATTTAAACAGAGTCAGTGGCCCTCTTATTGACAGACTTGACATTCACATTGATGTGCCACCTGTTGATTTTGAAAATCTTTCAGGTACAAGCAAGGCAGAGTCCTCTGCCGAAATAAAAAAACGTGTTGAAAAAGCAAGAGCAATTCAACATAAACGTTTTGAAGGAACAAAAATCACTTGCAACGCGAAAATGGATGCAAAAAGCACAAGAAAATTCTGTCAGATGACAGATAGTGCTATGCTGATATTAAAAACTGCATTTGAAAGGTTGTCTCTTTCTGCAAGAGCTTATGATAAGGTTTTAAGAATTGCAAGAACAATTGCCGACCTTGACAATTGCGAAATAATTGAAACTCATCATATAACAGAGGCAATTCAATACAGAAGCTTCGACAGAAGATTTGATGAATAACATAAAACTCCCCTGAGTAATATCAAGGGAGTTATTTTTATACCTTAGATTTTGTAATTTGTGGTATTTTGCCAATTATAACTGCAACAATTGTTGTAATTATTATTTCAGGAACCATATAAAATCCGTTATATACAATTGAATACACAAGTGACAATGCATCACCACTAAATGTATTCATTATCGTCTGTCCCCAGGAGTAAAAGCCTTCTTGAGTAAAAAACCACTCTGCCCAAGCACCATAGAGAATGTAGCCGGAAATTATGTGAGAAATATATCTTAAAGATAAAACAGTAAAAGCACCTAAAGCCAATGAAACGCTGTTATTTTTGATTTTATTCTTATAAATTGCACCCAAACCAAGTACAGTATAAGCTACTATATAATCAAGAATGAACATAAGAACAACATTTCCGATACTGCCTAAATAATCCTCTGATGCAGGCATTATAAGACTACTGATTGTCTTTACACCTAATGCCATCTGTACAAGAGAATACACAAAACCTGTTATGATTCCGTTACCGATTCCGTATTTCCAACCTACGAGTACAACAGGCAACATACTGACAATTGTTACCTGACCACCAAAGGGCATTTCGGGAATAATTAGTTTTGCAACAAGCTCTAAAACCGCTGCGAGTGCAATCATTACTGCACTTTCTACCAACCAATATAGATTTTTTTCTTTCATTCTCTTTTTACCTCCAAATAAAAAAATTCAGCCAAGGAATACCGCAAGGCTGAATGAAAATTTCCTACGCCGGCATTATCCGTATCAGGTTCAATGGTCAGAAGCAGATTAGCTTCAATCTCAGCCGACTTACCGTCAGCACCCATATACTATATTTACTTGGCTGTTTACATTATACACCTACAAAATTAATTGTCAAGCAAAAAATGTTTTAACGATGAATATCTTAACTGTGTTTTATTATTTTCAATCATACTATTAAGACACCCTGTAGTCCCTACTAGAATAAGCAATTTTTTTGCTCTCGTTACTGCTGTATATAAAAGATTTCTGTAACAAAGACGAATGTTGACAGATACGACAGGCATGATTACAGCATCGAATTCACTACCCTGACTTTTATGTACTGTAACTGCATAGGCTAATTCGATTTCCTGCAGTTGTTCTTTTGAATATGTTGCTCTCTTACCTGAAAAATCTATAATAATAGCATCACGACGCATATCTATGGTTTCAATAAAACCTATATCACCGTTAAATATTCCGTCACCCTCATCATCACGCGATTCCCAATGAATGTTGTAATTATTACGAGTTTGCATAACCTTATCGCCCTCACGGAAAAGACGGTAACCCGTGTTATACTCTCTTTTATCCTTGGAAGGAGAATTTATTGCTTCCTGCAAGACCACATTAAGATTAACTGTGCCTGTATCACCCTTTTTGGAAGGACAAAGCACCTGAATCTGCGACATAGCGTCAAAGGAATAAGCATTTGGGAGTCTTGTTGTTGTAAGCTCTTTTATTGTCCTTACAGCATCTAACGGAAAATTCCGTTGAAGCAAATAAAAATCTCCCTCTTTATTATCCGTTTTAATCTTATCACCATTAACAATGGCGTGAGCATTTTTAACAATATTACTTTCCATTGATTGACGGAAAATCTCCTTTAACTGAACAACGGGAATTAATTCACTTTCAATAAGGTCTTTAAGAACATTTCCGGGACTTACTGATGGTAACTGGTCACTGTCACCTACCATAATTAGTCTGCAACCAAATGGAAGTGCATCTAAAAGACTTGAAAAAAGGAAAATATCAACCATTGACATTTCATCAACAATAATTGCCTGACAATCAAGAGGATTACGGAGATTTCGCTTAAAAACAGGCTTGTCGCCCTCTCCCCATTCAACCTCAAGAAGTCTGTGAATTGTCGTTGCTGTTCTTCCTGTAGTTTCTGTCATACGCTGTGCTGCACGACCTGTTGGTGCACAAAGAGCAATATCAAGAAAATCCTTTTCAAACATATTTATAATTCCGTTCAAGGTTGTTGTCTTACCTGTTCCCGGTCCACCTGTAAGAATGAGAACACCTTTATTAACGGCGGTTATTATTGCTTCTTTCTGCAATTCTGCAAACTGAATATTACAGGATTTTTCGATTTTACCAATATGTGTAGCTACATCAATAGGATTTTCAGGTGGAAATTTAAGCAATACTTTAATTCTGTTTGCTATTCCTTTTTCAGCATGATATGCTTCAGGCAAGAAAATAAAATCTCTGTTATTGACTTTTTCGATAATCACTCTGTTTGTTTTTTGAAGATTATCAATTGAAATTTCAATGTTTTCTCTTGATTCATTAAGCAAACTGCCTGACGGTGTAAAAATCTTTTCAAGTGGCAGACAAGTGTGTCCGTTATTGTAATTATGTCTTATAACATAGAGAATTCCCGCTTCTGTACGATATTTTGACTCAGGCTTTTGCGGTAATAAATCTGCAATCTGTTCAGCCCGTTCAAAGGAAATTCTGTTTTCACCTTCGCAGAGAATGTAAGGATTACTTTCAATCATCTCAACAGCACTATTACCGAATTTATCATAAGCCATAAGACATTCATTTGTATTTAATCCATATTTTGAAAGATTGATAATGAGTAATCTTGTAGATGACTGACGGCTGTACTCCTTACCGATTTTCTTTGCTTTTTCAAGGGAAATACCCCTGATTTCAGCAAGTCTTTCAGGCTCATTTTCAAGAACATCAAAGGTTTTTTCCTGGAATTTATCAACAATTTTCAAAGCAGTTGATTCTCTTATACCTTTTATTACACCACTTGCAAGGTAATGATATAAGTCCTCAACGGTTTCGGGCAAGAGAGCATTACAGAAGTCTGCCTTGAACTGTCTTCCGTAAAGTGAATGGTAAACATAATCACCGACTAATTCCACTTTATCACCTAATTTTAAATCAGGTGCTGTACCAACCACAGTTAATTCTTCATCCCCTGTATCAACAGCAAAAACCGTATAACCGTTCGTGTCATTACGAAAAGTTATATCGGTTACAATTCCTTTTAACTTATTTTTTGTTTCAAATTCGTCCATCAAAATAATCCTTCAAATACTCGTTTTTAACGTAATAAATACCATTACACTCTTTACATATATCTAAAAGCTGTTCTTTTTCTGTTTCATCAACGCCATAATCAAGAATAACAATTTTGCTATGATTATCTTCGCCAAAAATGTTCAGACGCATTCGCATTCCATATGCTTTCTTTCTAATCTGTGTTGACGAATCATTACAAGGAATAATAACATAATAATCTTCCTTGTATGGTGTTACTAACAATTTTAACATAATCATATAACAAAATGCAACTGTTCCGATAAGTATTAGCATAACAAAAATTGACCATATAATTGAATCAAGCATAAAATCACCTCATCACATTATATGGTCTGTATTTTATTATGTTAAATTTATCTGCTGTTTGCAGTTTCTACCATAGAGAAGTAGAAATCATCATAAGTTGTAGGATAGTCCTTTGTACCACAGAAGTCAAAATGGTCAGTGCCTTCCATAGTTTCCATATAGTACCATCTTCCGGGTTCAATTGTTTCACCATTAGCTATGCTTTCTTCATAACTTTTTGCAGTTGCAGCATCACATTCAGGATAGAGAGCACTTGCAAGTGGAACAATACCGTCATGAGCAGCCCAATTACCTTCTATTGTAACTCCATCATATGTTTTACCTTCCGACAACAACATCATACCTGATGAAATATAAAAAATCGGTGTAACAGTTTTATTGATAATCTGTGGGCCACCTTTATAAAGCTCATCTGTTGCAGCTGTGCTGTATGAATAATAATATGTATTCGGTGAAAGCTTAATCTGTTCGTTTAATTCCTTTGCACCTCTGATAGTCAAATCGTAATAGCAGTTATCTTCTGCATAATAATAATCTGTAACACTTCTCATATTAATATTAACTCTTCTTTCACCCTGTGCAGGTGTAAGTCCAAAGTGACTCATCTGAAGAGAGAAAACAAGGAAATTATTGCCGAGTGTTGAGCCGATTACATTGTAAAGAAAGCAAACACCGTAAAGCGGATAACCCGGGTCATAAAGAATATTTGCAACCTGTGTACCGTTATGAGGGCTTGAAAGAGTAATACATGCATGAACGCTGTCGTTACCACCCTTGAACAATGGACTTGTATCTTCACCTGTAGCTGCAATTTCCTCTTCACTACCAAAAGTCATAAGTGAAATGAAAAGTCTTATTGTTTCACCACCGAATGAGTGACCAACAAGGTTGATTTTGTCTTCCGGATTCCAAGTCTTTCCCATAAGTGGGCGTCCTTCATAAGAAAAACCATATCTGTCGTGATTATGTGCTTTTGAATGTGCCTCACCATAGTCTACAACTGTACCTGTAAGCTGAGCATAAAGCTCACAAGCTCTGTCCCAAGCACTGTTAAGTGGGCCAACTTCAGCTGCATAAGCCTCAACACCCTGTTCATTAAGCATCTTCACAAAATCAGTATCAGAAAGTGAAAGGCCACCACCCCAATAAGGTGAAAATTTATAAAACTGATTTGATGGACCCCAACCACCCATACCGTGAACAAATACATATGGATAGTCTGTTACAAAACCATTCTTATTTACAGGACGAACTTGAGCTTCATTGTCTGACCCGGTACAGGCAGATGCAGGAATCACTGCTATTGAAAACATAATAGCAATTGTCAACATAACAATTAATACTTTCTTCATAATAATCACTCTTTCGTTTTTATGATTATATTTTAAAAACATTTTTTCATTTTGTCAACAAAAAATAATAACAGAGTGCATTAAACTACACTCTGTTATAAAAATGAGTAAATCTGTAAGCCGAGTTCTGTCGTTTAAGGCAATTATCTATCTGCGACACATATTGCTATGTGCCTGAAGCCATCTTTCGGAGTATCTGCCCAGCTGACAACTCCAGTTGATGTTGCATCGGGTAGGGTTTGCTCGGCCGTTACATCTCTGCAACGCCGGTGAGCTCTTACCTCACCTTTCCACCCTTACCGTAAAAACGGCGGTTATTCTCTATGCACTTTCCCTAAGGTCACCCTCGGCGGCCGTTAGCCGTTACCCTGCTGTATGATGCTCGGACTTTCCTCATAAGTATAAACTTACGCAACTGCCCAATCTACTCATTATTATTAAATTTTTAGTCCGTCTTTCTTAATTTGAGTAATTTTATTACCATCAACCATAAAGACATTTTTGGAAATATCCATCATAGGCTTATCTGCCATTGAATCAGTATAAAAATCATCAATAACAACATCGCCATAAATGGAACGGAATACGTCAAGCTTATGTTCCTTATAACATATACTGTTGATTTCGCCCTTTATAGGGTCAATATCAGAGCCTATGTAATGTTTGATTCCGATTCTGTCGCAAATTATTTTTAATAAACAATAAGGACAACCTGAGACAACAATATCATCCTCATGTTGAATATCAAAATAAATCTGCTTTACTTTATGTTGGTGGGAATCCCAGAATTTTTCAAACTCATCATTGATATTTTCGTATTTCTGACAATACTCTTTAAAAGCAGCACCATAGCTTGTCATTGCTTCATCAACAGTAATTTTATCAAATTTATAGCGGATAAAATCCTTTATAAATTTTGGTGCAAATCTGACGATAGTTTTAAAATCCTTCTTGAGAAAATAAAGAAAAACATCAAATATACTTTCGCCGTCATAAATTGTATTATCAAAATCAAATACTCTCATAGTTTAAAAACCTCGTGATGAGCCACCGCCACCAAAGGAGCCTCCACCACCTCGGAAGCCACCGCCTCCTCCGGAGAAACCTCCTCTTGAGCCACCTGAAAAACCACCATAGAAAGTAGGACCACGATAACTTCTTCCACCGCCGTGATAAGAACCTCCACCGTGATTAGAATCGTCAGAATTGCCACCTGCAAGCTTACTGATAAAAAGTATAATCAATATCAATGCAAATGTAGATACAAACAGCATTATTCCTCCGGTTTCGTCGGAATCATCATTACTTACTGAATATGAATAATCGTAATCATCATAGCTAATCTGATAGTCAGGATTAAGCTCTATACCATATTCCGTACAGACATCACCGGCAATTGCTTTATATGCTTCAAGAAGTCCTGTTGAAAAATCGTTATTACTGAGATATGGAACAGCATAATCATCAAGTATTCTACCTGTTCCTGCATCCGTAAGACAACCTTCAAGTCCGTATCCCACCAAAATTGTAACTTCTCTGTCATTTACGGACAGTAAAAGCACAACACCATTGTTAGTTTCCTTACTTCCTACTCCCCATTCACGACCTAATTCAAGAGCATAATCGTTCACTTCATAACCGTCAAGTGAGTCAACAGTTACAACTACAACCTGTGCTGAAGTCTGTTTATATAAATCAACACCGATTTTCATAATGTCCTGTTCATTTTCTTCACTTATAACATCAGCAAAGTCATTTACAAAGAAATTATTTGTTGGTTCAGGAATGTTGATAGCAAGAGACGAAAAAGACAGTGATAATATTAGAATTGATATTATTAAAAATATATTTATCTTTTTCATACTCTTATAAATCATTCAAAATCAACTGTAGGAGCAGATTGTGATGCCTCTGTAGCTTCAAAAAGGTCAACCATTTCAAAACCGAACATACCTGCAATAATTACTGTAGGGAATTTTTTAATTGTTGTATTATAATCTGTTGCAATATCATTATAATCCTTACGAGCAACTGAAATTCTGTTTTCAGTACCTTCAAGCTGGTCCTGTAATGCAACAAAATTCTTATCCGCTTTAAGTTCAGGATAATTTTCCACAACAACTAAAAGTCTTGAAAGGGCTGATTCAAAGCTTGCGTTTGCTTCAGTATATTCTTCAGGAGTTGATGCTGAATTAAGCTTTGCACGAGCATCTGCAAGTGCTGTATAAACATCCTCTTCATGCTGAGCATATCCCTTAACAGTATTTACAAGGTTAGGAATCAAATCTGCTCTACGCTGAAGCTGAACCTGAATCTGAGCATCTGCATTTTCAACATTTGCCTGTTTTTCAACAAGTCCGTTGTAAGATGAAACTAAACTACCACCAAGAATTGCGATAACTGCAACGATTGCAATTACAATAATTAAGCCTTTTTTCATTTAAAATCATCCTTTCATTTAAATGTTATTAAAAATTAGTCATCGAATCCGTTTGGATTATTACTCTGCCATCTCCAGGAATCCTCGCACATTTCAAGAAGGTCTCTTTCAGCTTTCCAACCGAGTTCTTCAAATGCTTTTGTCGCATCTGAATAACAAACATCAAGGTCACCCGGACGACGAGGAGCAATTTTATATTCAATCTTCTGTCCTGAAGCCTTTTCAAATGCTTTAACAATATCGAGAACACTGTATCCGTTACCTGTACCAAGATTATATACATTTACAGCAGGTTCATCCTTAAGTATCTTATCAAGAGCCTTAACGTGACCGATAGCAAGGTCAACAACATGAATATAATCTCTTACGCCTGTACCGTCATGAGTGTTATAATCATCACCAAAAACATTAAGATATGGTAATTTACCGATAGCAACTTGTGTAATATATGGCATAAGATTATTTGGAATACCGTTTGGATTTTCACCGATACGACCACTCTTATGAGCACCAATCGGATTGAAATAACGAAGAAGTGTCACTGCCCAATCCTTATCAGCTTTATGGAAGTCATCGAGAATAATCTCAATCATATATTTTGTTGTACCATAAGGGTTTGTTGTTCCACCTGTTTTCATATCTTCCTTAAGAGGTGAAACATTATTCATACCATAAACAGTTGCTGATGAACTGAAAACGATTTTCTTGCAATTATATTCAGCCATAACCTCGCAAAGTGCCAATGTACCACCGATGTTGTTATCGTAATACATTAATGGTTCACGACAGCTTTCACCTACTGCCTTAAGTCCTGCAAAATGAATACAAGCATCAATTATATGATTCTCAAATACCTTTCGCATATTCTCTTTATCACGAATATCATAAGGATAGAAGGAAAAATCCTTACCTGTTAATTCCTTTACTCTGTCAAGTGATTTTTCACTTGAATTATAAAGATTATCAACAATAACAATTTCGTAACCGGCATTTAAAAGCTCAACACATGTGTGAGAACCAATAAAACCTGCACCGCCTGTAACTAAAATACTCATACAATTGCCCCCTTAGTGATTGTTGTACCTTCATAATACTTTGCAAGAATATTTTTATATGAATGACCTTCTGATGCAAGCTGTCTTGCAGTATTAAGGCTCATACCAATACCATAACCCTGACCATAAGACTTAACTACAAATCTTGAAAGTGCTTCATCATATGTAATTGAGAAGCAAAGAGATGGTAAATCAACAGGATTCATAACCTTCATTCTGAAATCAACACCTGTCATTTCAACACCATTGAATGAAATTGATGTTACATAACCTGCTTCAGCTGAAATTGAAGAATCGTGTGACTTAATAACAACCCACTCTGCAGGATTTTCAGAAAGAGTTACATTACTGTTATTTTTAAGTAAAATTGCTTTCATTTCATCAACTGAATAAATTTTTTCTGAAACAAAATCTTTTGCTTTAGAATCTGTTTCTACATCTGATTTTACACTCTTGAGATACGGCAATTTTGCTGACATATCAAATGGAGAACCTGCTGAAAGACTATGATATACAGGAAGAGCAATCGCATTGTTAAATGTGAGATATTCACCATAAACATCATCAACCGCATCCATTATGACACTATTATATGTTTCAGAAATTCTTACACCTTCAATATTAAAGCCGTTTCCAAGAAATTTAAGGCATGTGTATGCGGCAACTGTATGTGCTTTAACTGCTTCAAGTCTGTAACCTGTGCCTAATTCTGCTGTAATTAGTCTTGCAAGAGCAACTTTTGGCTCAATTTTTTCGCCATTAACAGTTATATATTCAGGTGCAGGATTATTCTGCATCATTTTTGCAGAAATTTCTGATTCATCCATATTCATAATCTGTGAAACAAGATAATCAGATAATTTCATAAGACTTGGGTTATAAGGCTGCACATAAGAAGTCTCAGTAGTTGTTTCAGTTGGTGGCTCAGTTGTACTGATATCATCTGTTGTACTTTCTTCTTTATTGAAGATTGAGCCAAATGCATCAGCTATGCCACCATTATCCTTATTCTGAAAAAGAATACCGATTACTGCACAAAGAATAATTGTAATACCAATAACAATTGCAAGAATTGCTAACGGCTTTTTATTTACAATTTTCTTATCATCTTCTGTAATAGCATTGTCATCTGAAATTTCAATTCCGACACTTCTCTTGCCAGAAGCTTTTTCAGCAATAAGTTCAATTAATTCAAGAGCTGCACTTTCAACAAGTTCGTTTTCAGTTTCACCCTCTGCCATATAAAGCTTTCTTACAATAGCAGTATCATCTTTAGAAACAGCAATACAGACATATTTTAAATCACCTGTCAAATAAATATCACTGATACAAGCACCAATGTTTGCTGCTGATAAATCAAGACTTGCACGTGCAAGTTGTGCTGTATATTCTGTTGGGTTGACATTACCTTTATCTTCAACATATGGTGTGAAAACAAAAACATCATTGAAACCTTCAACAGAATCGCCACAACTCTTAAGGACTTCTGCGTTTTTTGTTCCATTAACAGCAACAAGAGAATTTGATTCTGCAATTCTATTAACGGCAAATGCTACTTTTTCTGTCACAGGAGATTTAATTTCTGTTTTATCATCATACAGCTCATCAATAACAACTCGTTCACTAAGATATGGAACTAAACCATTTCTTAAAATAGCATCAATTCTATCATTATCAATTGGAAGAAGAACAAGATATTGATTTGAGTTTTCCATAGCCATACCTGAATACAAGCCATCTTCACTTACAAAAACAGTTGCAGGTTCAGGGAAAGCAGAAAACGCCTTTTTCTTTTTATCATCAATTTCTAATGATTCAATTTTATTAAGAACAGAAGGATTATAGACAATTTCTGTTCCGAAAGCCTGAATTAAGGCATTTTTAAATTTTAAATAATTCTTAACATCAACAGCTGTGATTACAAGTTCTTCATTTGCAAGAGCCTCCTGTAAAGCAACAAACATTTCTTTGATATCTTCAAATTCAAAGAAATTATTATTATCAGTAAAAGGCTTAATGCTACTTTCTAATCTTGCTTGAAAACGAGTAAAGGACATACTTTTGTCAACATTAAGTGACAATACTTTAGTTTTCATATCAAAAAACCTCTCTTCTTCCCTACTATTTCCTTTTATTCTGCAAAAGGATTGTTGTTGCTCTTGTTATCATACCACGTTTGTGGATACTTAGGAGATGTATTAAGAGTAACGGAATCTACATCAACCTCTGAAGATTCATTTTCACGAACCATTCTACCCATAACAACAAGTTTTGCATCTTCAAACTCATGTGATGTTGTTACAAGTGTAATTATTTTATCATCAGTTTGTACTGAAATATCAGTATTAATTATGCTTCTTGATTTTACTTCGTTGATAAACTCACCGAACTTAGCGTCTGAAACAAAATCAGTAAGGGTGTAATTAAATCCACCATCTGTTGCAGGATTACTTGTAGACAAAAAGGCTGCAAACACTTTAAAAGTATATGTTTTATAAAGTGTACTGAATTCAATTACCGGAGCATTTTTATAACCTTCAACTGTTTTATATTGGTCAAGAGATGAAAACAAAAGATTATTTGACATATGTGGACCATAAATTATTGTATTATCATCAAGACCTTGAACATTATTTTTGTAATCAAGATACGGACAACCATACTGACTTGAGTTTTTATAAAAATCTCTGGATGAATAATATTCATTATCATCACCCTGCACAATCTGCACATCAAGACTTGTATTGTTGATTTTTAGCCAACCCACTAAATCTTGATTTGTATAGTAAAGATATGCATACTTTGAATTCATACCTGCTGGAAAATCTGTTCCGGAACTTTGGGCATAAGCTTTTTTCCATGCTTCAGCGTATTCATTATCTTCAAGTTTATCTAATAACGTAACCTGACCACTTGTATTAACAGAATTCTGCTGATGCTCAACAAAAAATCCAATAATTCCTGTTACACAACAAATAATCAATACAATTGAAATATCCATTGCAACTTTACGGATTATTTCTTTACTGTTGTCCTCTTTAAAAGGAACAAAAAAATTAATAAAATCAATAAAAATCTCATTAAATGTTTTTATTCTCTTTTTAGGAGCTACAGTATTCGTTTTAGGCATATCAACCACAGGTTCATTCTCATAATCAGATGTGTGGTTAACCTCATTAAATGTAAATTGGTCAGTAATATCAATAAATGTATTACCATTCTCAACAATTGATTTACCCTCAACTGTAGAAGTTTTTATACTTTTTTTAGGATGTGTTGAACTCTCTTCAACAATTATTTCAGTCTTAAGTTCAGGCAATTCACCTTCTATACCAAGACCTGTACGGAGTTTATCAAAAGAAAGCATTTTACTTTTGTTTTCTTTTTTACTCATTATTTAACCTCCACAGGATACCATTTTTTATCATTCTTAAATGGATTTTGAATACCATGCTTATCATAATAAATCTGTGGATATTTTGGATTTTCGTTTACATATGCCTGTGAAACATCAACTGTTGGGTCTTCACCAGGTCTTACTGCACGGGCAATAATAACAATACCACCCTGAGCACGATAATAAGAAGAACCACCTGATGAATAATTATGTGGATATTTAGAATTTCCTTTAATATCGAAATTTCTGACACATGTCTGTAATGTTAAAAATTTATCGCCCTCTTTAACATCAACACCTGTAAAGTACAATGTTCTCTCATTTAATTCCTGAACATAACCATTATAGTTTTGGCCTTCAAAGTTATGAGGATAAACATAGTTTAAAACATAACCGTTATCTTCATTTGCTAAACGGTTTGTAATCATTACTGCATAAATCTTCCACTTATAATACTTATCAAGTGTATTAAATTCAATTACAGGGTGTTCTTTGTAATATTCAATATCTTCATAATGTGAAAGTTCTGAGAAAACAACACCATCGTTATAATTATTATGACCATAAATTATAGTATTTGAATCAAGGTCTGTTTTATCATTGCGATAGTCCATAAAGATTGCACCGCAATAATGATTTTCTTGTTCAAAGTTATGGTTCATATAATAGGAATTATCTACTGATTGAACAACAGGAAAATCAATTGTTGTTCCAGGAATTGTAATCCAACCTACTGTTTCAGGGTTCTGTGCAACATATTCTGAATAGTCAGGTCTTTTTTCCGGCTCTGTTGTTTCAATTGACTCTGTTGTTGAAGGCTGTGTTGTATCACCATTATTATTCTTGTCAATGAAGAATTTTGTTAAAAATATTGCTGCAACAAGAAATACAGCTAAACAAACAGCAATTATTATTTTTTTAACATTTGCATTGTTTTTCTTTTCCATAGTTAATCTCCTATCATTTTAATTATCATTTTCAAGGCTTCATCAGAAGCACTTGTTCTGTTACTTTTTCGTATATCAGATGAAAAATAATTATTCAATTGTGTTACTATTGTTTTTTTCCCATCTGAAACTGCTAAATATATCAAACCAACAGGTTTGCTTGTATTATCCGAATTGGGCCCTGCTATTCCTGAAACGGAAACTGCAATATCTGCATCAGATATTTTAAGAACACCCTCAACCATTTCTCGTACAGTCTGTTCACTGACTGCACCATATTGCTTTAGTGTTTCGCTTTTTACACCGAGAATCTTTTCTTTTATTTCATTACTGTAACTTACGATTCCACAGTTGAAAACTGCCGATGAACCGCTTACATCAGTAATACGTTTTGCAACAAGACCACCCGTGCAAGATTCTGCACACGCCATAATAAGATTTTTTTCACGAAGTAAATCCACTACTTTTTCTTCAAGATTCATAACTTACTCCTAAAAACAAATATTATTTATAGTCACATTTGCAAGTGCTCTTTCAATCAATCCGTCAACATCAAGTGTTTGTTCTGCAGTTTCAATTATTGAAATCTGAGGTTTTGTTTTAGGATGTTTAGGAGTGAAAACTGTGCAACAATCTTCGTAAGGTTCGATTGAAATATCAAAAGTATCAATTTTTCTTGAAACCTTAATAATTTCATCTTTATCAAGTCCAATAAGTGGTCTGAAAACAGGCATTGATACAACAGCATCTGTACAAGCCAAAGCATTCAATGTCTGACTAGCAACCTGACCAAGACTTTCACCTGTTATGAGTGCTTTTGAATCTTCTTTTTCAGCAATTCGTTGTGCAATTCTCATCATAAATCTTCTCATAATGAGAGTGAACAATTCCTCAGGACATTTATCTCTGATTTCCTCCTGAATTTCAGTAAAACCGACTGTAAGTAAACAAATGTTACCGCTATACTTTGAAACCTTTCGAAGAAGATTATGAACTTTTTCTTCAGATTGAGGTGATGTGTATGGTGGTGAAGCAAAATGAATTGCATTAAGCACAAGGCCACGCTTTGCCATCATATATGCAGCAACAGGGCTGTCAATCCCACCTGAAATAAGAATTGATGCTTTACCTGCTGTTCCAGTTGGCATACCACCTGCACCCTTAGTCTGATTACCACGGATAAAAGCAAATTTTTCTCTTATTTCAATAGTAACAAGAATATCTGGGTTTCTCACATCAACTTTAAGATGCGGGAATATACTTAAAATCGCACCACCGACCTCAGCGGAAATCTCAGGTGATTTAAGCGGAAATTTTTTATCCGAACGCTTACCCTCAACCTTAAAGGTTTTTGCATCTTTTAACTGATCAGCAAGATATAGGGGTGCTTGTTCAAGTATTACTGACATATCCTTTTCCACCTGCAAGGCTCTTGAATATGCTGCGATACCGAAAACACGACTTATTCTGTCACTTACTTCATCCATATCTATGTATTCATCCATTGGAATTACCGATACTGTGGATTGCTCTTTTCTATACTCAAATTCACCAAGAGGTTTAATTCGTTTACGAATATTTTTTATCAATATATCTTCAAATGTAGAACGGTTCAAACCTTTCAAGGCAAGTTCACCGTTTTTAATAAGTATAATTTCTTTCATATTCATCTCCTGACACGGTTAACTGTTTCTTTTATTCCATTATACAATATTTCCATATCGTTTTCTGTGGTAAATTTTGACAAGCTGATTCTTATTGCACTATCAATGCTTTTTGGTGAAACACCCATAGCAGTAAGAACATTACTTCTGTGTCCTTTTGCACAAGCTGAACCTGCCGAAACATATATTCCCATAGAAGACAATGAATTGAGCATAACCTGCGAAGGCACACCTTCAACAGAAATGTTGATAATATACGGTAAAGCATCTTCAGGTGAGTTAACATAAACTTTCTCAATATTGCTTATCTTGTCTATAAAATAATCTCTTACAAGCTGAACATCATGGCAGTTTTTCTCAACATTACCGATATCATTAACAGCCTCACTAAAAGCACAAATTGCAGGTAATGCTTCGGTTCCGGAAATCATTCCACTTTCCTGACCACCGCCAAGAACATATGGCAGAATACGGACATTACTACTTACAAACAAAGCTCCTGCACCTTTAACGCCATGGATTTTATGAGCACTCATACTCATAAGGTCAATACCAAGTTTCTTAGGTTTTAATGAAATCTTTCCAAAAGCCTGAACAGCATCACAATGAAAATAAGCCTTTGATTTATTATCCTTAATGATTCCTTTAACCTTTGAAATATCTTGAATAGACCCAACTTCGTTATTAACCGCCATTATACTGACAAGAAATGTGTTTACATCTACTGCATTTGACAGCTCATCAAGATTGATTTTACCATTAGAATCCGGTTTTAAATAAACAACTTCATATCCTTGTTCTTCAAGAGTTTCAAAGCATTTAAGTACACTCGGATGTTCAAACAATGTTGTGATAATCTTCTTCCCGTCACGACGACGAGCTTTTTCAGTTCCAAAAATTGCTGTATTATTTGCAACAGTTCCACTCGGGGTAAAAAACACTTCGTTTTCCTGACAGCTAAGAAAAGACGACACTGCTCTACGAGCATTATCCAATTCTTTTTTAGCACTAAATCCACAAGCATGAAGCGAAGACGGATTACCAAAGTTTTCGTTCATCATTTCAAGTGCTTTTTTTACTGCTTTTTCGCACGGTTTTGTTGTAGCACTGTTATCAAGATAAACGTTCAAATTCTTCGCCCCCATTTTACATACTTAAACATAATAATTATACTACATAATAAGTAATTTGGCAAATAAAAATTGCATTTTTTTCAAGTATATTTATAAATTTTTTGTGAATAATATTTCCAAATGTTTAAAGGAGTGCTTCTTTTTGGAAAAAATGCATTTTTCAACTCGTAATAAAGCGAGAATCATATTATTCACATCTTCACTTATTATTGTTTTACTCATATCTACTATTGTTCAAACTGTCAGGGCAAATAAATATGAACATGAAGCAACACTTACTAAACAAATGGCTCTGATTGCACTTGACGAAAACCTGAATAACATATCAACAAATCTTGAAAAGACAATTTATGTCAGCACACCAACTATGTTGTCAAAATTATCAGCAGAATTATGGAGAGAAGCATCAGGTGCAAAAACTTGTCTTTCAATGCTACCCACAGGTGAAAATACAATTTCAAACACATATAAATTTCTTTCTCAGGTCGGAGAATTTGTGATGTCACTTGAAAGAAAAAGTGCATCAGGTGAAAAATTGACTGATGATGAGAGAGAACAATTAAAAGAATTATATTCATATTGTGATAAATTAAATGAACAGATTAATCAGATGTGTCACAATATGCAAAACGGAAACTTTTCTTTTGAAGAAATCGATTCAACTATAATGAATAACAATAGTGACATATCACTTGCAAGTCAAGGTTTTGACGATGCCGAACAATCCATGACCGATTTGCCAACACTTATTTATGACGGACCATTTTCAGACCATTTGATGAAAAGTGAATCTGAATTATTAAAAAATCTCGAAGAAATCAGCAAAGAAAAAGCACTTGAAATTGCAAAAAATATCTGTATTTCAGAAAAAGATAATCTTATATACTCCCACGACGATGACGGTAATATCCCCTGTTATGTTTTTAAAGGAAAAAAATGTTCTATTGCAATAACAAAACAAGGTGGCAAACCTTGTTATATGTTAAGTTCCGAATTTTCAGGTGAAACAAAAATCAAGTATAGTGAAGCAATAAGAAACGCACAAAGCTTTTTGAATAAAATTGGTTACACAGATATGAAAGAAAGTTATTATTTTACTGATGATGGCATCTGTACAATTAACTTTGCTTCATTTAAAGATAACATTATTATGTATCCCGACTTAATAAAAGTTTCAGTTTGTCTTGAAACAGGAAATGTCTTATCATTTGATGCATCAGGATATATTTCTAATCATATTGATAGAGATAATTTAAATGTCAAATTATCAAAAAAAGAAGCAGAAAATGTATTAAATAATCAATTGAAAATAATTGATACACAGTTATGTGTTATCCCAACGGAATGGGAAACAGAACAACTGTGTTATGAAATTCATTGTAAAACTGATAATAATCAGGATTTACTTGTTTATATTGACAGCACTACCGGTGAGGAAGATAACATTCTAATACTACTGTATAGTGATGGTGGAGTATTAACAAAATAGTATAAATATCAGCACAATACAAATAATATTATTACAAATTCTTAGGAGGATAAATTATGAAAAAAGCAATTATTGTATCACTTTTAGTTACTGCTCTTGTCTGTGTATTCTTAACAGGTTGTAACAATGCTGAGGACGGTATGGTTACTGATAACGACAGAAGTACCACAACTACCACAAGAAGCAACAACGAAAATCAAACAAGTACTACAAAAAAAGACAACACAATGAACGATGTAGTTACTGATGCCAGTAATGCTGTCGGTGACGCTGCAAATAATGTAGGCGAAGCTGCATCGGATATTGTTGGTGGTGTTGGAGAGGCAGCATCTGATACTGCAGATGGAATTGGTAAAGGAATCAGAGATTTAACAGACTAAAAGAAAAACCGATGTTGTAAAACATCGGTTTTTTACATATTTGCCTTTTGATTTTTCTCCATTTTCTTCCAATTAATGAATCCATACATATCATTTACAAAGAAAACAATGAAACAAATAACGACAGAAATGTATGAAATTTCACTTATACTTGCCAATACCCACAAAACAATCAGTACCAAATCATTCATAGCATAAGCAAGAGCAAAATATGGACTTCGTCTGAAAGTAAGATAAACTGCAAGAAAACTTGTAGTTACAGAAATAGTGCTTGGAAGAAGATTAGCTGTGTTGAAATGTTTTAAAATAAAGTAAAAAATAATTGTCACAATTATAGACAGTAAAAACATGAATATAATTTCTCTTGATTTAAGTCTGTTTACTTTAACTTGTGATTTATTATTTTTATAAGGATTTTTAAGCCATGAAACAAGTGCAAAAAGTGCCATTGGCATGGTCATACAAAGATATGTAATCATTTCACCATAATATGAGAATCTATATGATATTATTCCATAAAGCAAACTGAATACAATTGTGAGAAATTGACCAATAGGATTACCTTTTGCATTAAAAATTAAAAATGTTGCTCCTATTATAGATGCAGAAAGTGTTAAGTAATCACTCTGTTTAAACAACAGAAAAGAAACAACGATTAGCAAAACTGATGTAAGCCAAAGCCCAATTTCAAATCCTGTAAAATAATTCATAAATTTTTTCATAAAACACCTCAAAAAAATAACACCCATGATACATCTTCAAAGACCTAACGATGTATCAATGGATGCTTTGCATCTCACTACCCGGTGGCAGTATTTATTTAATTATGATAATTAATCTGTTGTTCGTTAATGAGATTATATATTATTAAATCTGTTCTGTCAAGATTTTCACGATGGATATCAACTGCTGAAATCTGATTGTTATTATATGTCACATAATAATAGATTCCTTTATCCGTATTGCAACATGACGAATAGATAGTTTTCTCAAATGCTTCTCCTACCCTGACACATCCATTCTGTTGAGATACAGACTGGAGAATATGAAAAAACTGACTTATACTTTCACTTTCCGTTTCACCACAGAAAGAATTGAGTCTTGTAAAGGTTGCTCGTATAAAGCGTGACATAGAAGATAAATCTCCCGGCATACCAATTGCACCCATTCCTCTACTGTATTTATTCAAATCAAATCCTTCTGCAAATCTTGTTTCCGGCTCTTCTCGGGTAAGATTCATATAGTTATTAAGATTGAATACTTGCATAGGGAATTCAGGATTATTAGTTAAAACATGAACGGGATTATAATAAACTTTCAAGCCATCCTGAACACATTCAACGGTTATGGAATAATCCCTGTCTGAAATCATCCAATGAAGTTCTGCAGTTTTATGTTTTTCATTAAAATCCATTGAAATGATATTAGTGTCCATTAACAGCTCTCTTGCCTGGTCAACGGAAGAACATTTACCTAAAATCCACGGAATTAATTCAAAAACACCAATATTATTTTTGTCTTTTACCGGTTCTCCATAAAAAGCACTTACAGGGAAATTTAGTCCTGCCATTGAAAGGCCTTTTTCATTTGTGGCTTCATAATATAATGGATAATTATCATCAACTATTCCTATTCCTATAATTGCATAATGTTCATTCAATTCACTATCAAGTCTGAATTTAAATGGATAATTTCTTGGAGTAATTATGACCTTTTCATCATAAGAACATTCCATATCAAGATTTCTGCCAAAATAATGGTCTTTTGTTGTAAAAGAAATTGAAGTACACATAGTAATCACGTCCTTAAGATTAGTATGTGCACTTCTTAAACAATTATTTTTTCCTTACAATAGAAATTGTTAATTCGTTAACTATAAATAGTGCCACAACAAGTGCTAACAAAACAAATGTTGTAATTTCAAATGTTGTTGCAGTTGCCACATAACCGAATATAAGCTGAACTCCAAAACCGATACCATAAGCACCGCCCATATGGAAACCTGTAATATCAGCAGAATATTCTGTGCCAAATCTATCCGGAACACTATGTAAAACACTTGGGAAAATCGGTCCAAAACCAATTCCTATAAGAAGTAATCCTAAAAAAGATATGTTACCTAAAGGAAGAGTTAAAAGAACCATACCTAAAAAAGATACAATTATTCCGCCACGAATCATCAAATCATCAGATGTTTTTATTGAAATAAAGCCCGAAATAATTCGTCCTACCATTATTCCACCAAAAAACAATGATATCCATTTTGCTGCTTCGGCTGGTGACAATGAATGAACATTAACAAGATATGATGCTCCCCAAGTGCCGATTGTAAACTCCATACTACAATAAAGACCTAGTGAAAGAATACTTGGCAAAACACCTTTGATTTTAAATATTTCAAAAAGACTTTTTTGTGACTCTTTTGACTCTTCTTTTGAAAAATCTTCTTTAACAATCTTCCATTTATTAAGAGTTAATGCAATTATAATGCCAATTGATAACTGTAAAAGTGCAATTACACGATAGCCATTTTTCCATAAGCCTGTTTCATCTGTTAAAAATGCTGACATAATCAATGGACTAATTGTAACACCAACACCCCAACAAGCATGAAGCCAGTTCATATGCTGTGCCTTGTAATGAAGTGAAATAAAATTATTGAGTGCAGTATCAATAACACCTGCACCATAACCAAGAACAACCGTTCCAAGCATCATCACCATAATGTTTGGTGATAGACTAATACAAAATAGTCCTGCAACAGTAAGTAATGTAGATACAAGAGTAACTTTACCCGTGCCAAATTTTCTGATAAGCTTACCTGCAACAAAACTTACACCACCTGTACAAACACCGGTTATGATGCTGTATAGAGATGCGAAGTTTTCATTTATATTAAAATCAATATGTACGACTGGCCAGGCAACACCAAAAAGAGAGTCTGGCAACCCCAAGGAAATAAAAACTATATAAATTATAACAAGCAAAAACGTCATACTACACCTCAAAAAATGTTTTTTGTATTTTATCACAATATAATTTTATAATTAACTACATGAAAATATATAATAAAAACAAGAAAAATGTCAATATTCCACATTGAAATGATAAAAATAATACTTTATAATTATTGTATAAAACATATGGAGTATAAAAAATGAAAACTTTTGTTCCAAATTATTATAAGAATTTTAAATGTGTTGCTGACAAATGCAAGCACAACTGCTGTATCGGTTGGGAAATTGATATTGATGAAGACACATTATCTTTATATGATAATATAAAAGGTCCTTTTAAAAAGCAACTTGATGAAGGTATTAATCAAGAGAATGAAAATACATGCTTCAAGCTTGACGGAAAAGGTCGTTGTGTATTTCTTAATAAAAATAACCTTTGTGATATCATCTTAAACTGTGGTGAAAAATCCCTTTGTCAGATTTGTACTGACCACCCAAGATTCAGAAATTATTTTTCTGACAGAATAGAAATAGGTCTTGGTTTGTGTTGTGAAGAAGCAGGAAGAATAATCCTTTCACATAATGCTTTATTTACTCTTGAAGAAATTTCAGACGATGGATTTGAAGACGAAATTACCGATGAAGAAATTGAGTTTTTCAAATTCAGAGAAGAAATTTTCAATAGAATTCAATCTGATGACCGTAAGTCTGTTTTAGAATTCTGCATAAGCGACATTCCTGATAAATCCACTGACGAATGGGCATACATCTTCTTATCTCTTGAACGACTTGATGAACATTGGACAATTCTTCTTAATGACTTGAAATCAACAGATATTGAGAATGTAACTATTCCTGAAGAATTCCATAACTGTTTTAAGAATTTACTTACATATTTTACTTACAGGCATTTAAATGAATTATCCACAGAAAAAGATTTGAAATTCATATATTTAAGCTGTGAAATGATTAAAAATCTTTGTAAAATGCATATTAAGAAATATGAAAAATTAAATTTCGAAGATTTAGTTGATTATTCTCGTATGTACTCATCAGAAATTGAGTATTCCGATGAAAACATTGAAAAAATACTTGAAATACTATAAAAATTGCCTTGAGTTTTACACTCAAGGCTTATTTTTATAACTCTAGTGCTTTTTGCATAATTGCTCTTGCATCCATTGCGGTAACTTCGCCATCATTATCCATATCAGCTGCTATTAATTGTTTATTAGTAAATGTTTGCAAACCTGCGACATATTTCAATGCAAATCGAACATCAATTGCTGAAATATTATTATCTCCGTTAAGGTCACCCATAACAAATGATTTTTTTAATAATTCAAGAGCAACACTCAATTGACTGACGAGGGCATCAAGTTCATCTTGTTGTGACAATTTTAGTCCTGAAACATCCGTTTTCAGAAGCTCATCAATTTGTGCAAAATCTTCCTCGTCATACTCTGTTCTATCAAGCAAATTAATTTCTTCAATAAGTTTATTATATTCTGTGTAATCTGCATCTCTGTATTCAGGTGCATTTAGAATTGGTTCTGTGGTGATTTCCCTATGATATGTACCATCATCACATGTTACTACACAGTAATATGCTGCACAATTATCTTCTGGAGATGGTTCATAGAAAAACTGTATTGCTCCTTCAATTGCAGTTCCACCAACATTAGAAATCGTGTCATTTTTGTACCATTGATATTGACAGTCAAAGCCAACTGCGTAAACAATTATATAAGTTTCTTCGGTGCTGACTTGGTCAGATGTTTCATGATAAAATGCAGGAATAGGTTCAAATCTCTTGTCAACATCTGATGCATACTGTTCTGCGTAAGAATCATCATAACCATAAACAATAAAATCTGTACTAGGCGTTGATGCTGTAATCGAGTTTATTGTATTTGGCAAAAGTAATGCCCGTAACGTATCAGGTAAGCTTTTAATAGTTTCTATTTTTTCAAATTTTAATATTTCAATAGAAGAACCTTTAAATGCAGACTTAATAACAGAAGTTGCATTTGGTAAATATAGATTTACAAGAGAAGGACAATTTGAAAAAGTATTGCTGTTTAATTCTTCAAGAGAAAAAAGTCCAACAATTTTCAAAGAAGTGCAATTCAGGAATACATTTGTACCTGTTTCTTTTGTAACAGGTAAATGAACTTTTTCAAGAAAGTAATTATCTGCAAAAGCATAGTTGCCAAGTTTTGTTACATCTTTGCCATAAAACTCTTCAAGTGCAGTATTTCTCAATGCGTTTGCACCTATTTCTACCAATGAAGACATATCAATAGTTTTAAGTTTAATACAATTTTTTAATGAACCAAGGCTCAAAACACCAAGTTTAGGTGCAGAAATCGAAACAAGATTATAACAATCAGCAAAAACATTCATACCAATCGTTAATAATTCAGGTGCATTAAAAGAAGTAATTCCTGATTGACTAAAAGCATTTGCATCTATCTCCGTTACATTTTCACAAACAATATCTCCTAATTTCGTTGTATTTTGAAAAGCAAAACTTCCAATAGTCTCAACTTTTGACATCGTTATAGATTTCAATTCGGCACAATTTGAAAAAGCATGGCTACCTATTATTTCCAAGTTAGGGAAATCAATAATTTCAACAGGTGTTTCTTCAAATGCATATGCAGAAACTGTTGTGATGTTTTTTCCTATAACAGAAACAAGTGATGAACATTTTTTAAAAGCAGACGGGTTTATTTTTGTGCATGAGTCGGGTAAAACAACATTCTGCACATGCTTATTACCTTCAAAAGCTCCAATTGCAATTCCTTCTACTATTTTTCCTTTAATTACATCCGGAACAATAACTTCATCTTCAGAGCCATAATAATCTGTTATATACCCTAATGAATTAATATCATAATAATCTTCTTCTGATTCGCCTGTTCTATCGTATTCAACAGTTACAATTGAACTTGGCTTTTTACCGGGAGCATAAGCTATTGCAGATACTTTTGTATCAACCTTAATTTTAATTGGTTCAGAATACTTTAAACTGTCAAATAAATTGATTGAGTCGAAATCTGTATCATAAACAATATAATATATTTCTGCATCCTCATCAGGACAAGTTATTTCGAGTGAAAAGCTACTGGTAAAGCTACAACTATCTACACTGAATACAGGGTCGGCAACTGTTGGTTTACCGTCCAACAAATATTTCAGAAATAATAGTCCTGCTCCAAAATGGTTATCTCCATCCTTTTCATACATAGCAATGGCATAATCCTTAATCATTTCTTCACACTCTGCAGCTGACATATCTTTGTGAATGGATAAAATAAGTGCAATACCCGCAGTAACTTGTGGCGTAGCCATAGAAGTACCACTTAAAGACAAATATGTGTTATTAAGATAACTGCTTTCAATGTCTGTACCAGGAGCAGCAATATCTATTGTATTATCATAATTTGAAAAATCTGCAAGTTTATCATTTTTATCAGTAGCACTTACAGTTATTGCCGACGGAATACATGCAGGTGAAACATAAACATTATCAAGGTCAACACCACTATTTCCTGCTGCAACAACAACATTTACATCATTAGCAACAGCATTGTTGACCGCTTCAATCATACGCTCACTTACAGTATCAGCTGAAAGACTCATATTAATAACATCGGCACCTTCGACAACAGCCATATCTACAGCAAGTGCAATAGTACTTAATGAACCTTTACCATATTTATTTAACACTTTATATGGTTTTATCTTTACATTACTTAATGAGTTGCTTGCAACAATACCTGCAACATGTGTTCCGTGGCCATAATCATCTTCTATGCTATTTGACTCACATGTTGTGCTGACATTTGCATCATTTTCAACGAGTCTGTCAACTAAAAGTTCATGGTCAGTATCAACTCCGCTATCAAGAATCGCAACAAGAACATAGTCATCCTCTATTTTTTCTGCAAGTTTATCTTTAATATCAGAAAAACCTATTTTATCTGATAACCATTCAATTGCATCTGCAGCAGCATCGTCTAAAACACCGGCATTATAATCTGGTAAATCTTCGCTTGGAATATCATCAATAGCTGCACTTACAATAATATCCGGTTCAACATATTCAACATAATCACACTTAAGATAGTACTCATAAGCTTTTTTTGCTTTAAGTTCACTATCATACTGTAAAATATATAAATCATTATATCCACTTACACAATCAACAGCATTTTGATAGTCAATTTTGTCCTTTGACTTAACAATAAGTCTACAAGTTTCAAAAGCATTCTCAGGCATATTTTCATATATTGATGGATTTGGTTTGGATGCATTTGAACCAAACATCATTTCACCTGATATATTTTCAGCATCTGCAGATTCACTACTATCATTTTTTCGAATCATTTCTGATAAATTCTCTGCAAATGTTTCAAGTTCATTCTGTTCATCATATTCTTCAGCAAAAACAAATATCCCCTGTGAAACAGAGGTTAATAGCAAAGTTATAGCAATTAAAATGGACAAAAGCTTTTTCACTAAAATCACCTAAAATATCAATATGCATTATTCAACATGCCGTTGATTATATTGTAACTATTATGTAATAATTATAGTTGAATTGTAACATTTTCATGTTTTTGATTCAATACAAAACAACGAAATTCCACACTATATGTAATAATGTCCATTTATTCGATTATAAATGGATAAATATACCATATAATAGGAAAATACCGCGTCAGATTATACTGACACGGTATTCTTTTAATAGTAAAAATACTTGTAAAATGTCGGATATTCATTCAAAAACTGTTGTAAAGTGGTTCTGTATTTTGTACCAGGGTCATTTATTGTAAAACCTGATGCACTTAATGAATTACCACCCGTAAATCCTGTTATGACAACCCAATGCTGTGTGCCTGATGAATTCTTCGCACCTAAAAGGACAGGCTTACCTTCTTTTAGCTTTTGATATATTTTACTTAAATATCCACTACTACTTGTAACTGCAGTATAATGACTTGGCCAATAGACACTTCCTGAAGAAGTATATGTTAATTTTTTCGACATTGCATCAGGGTATATCGTTGTACCTGTACGATAAGATTCCATCATTGCAATACCCGTTGTTGCACAACCAATTTTACCGATTGTTTTACCTGATGTACCGATTTTCACATTTGCCCAACGAGAATCAGTCTGCTTAAAATCGGGTACATTTAAAGATATTTTTTTTAATGTCGATGATGTTGTTGATGTTGACAGATACTGACTGCTTACATACCCTGTTTTTACTCCATCATACAGAACCTTACTCCAAGACCCTGATGTTGATAATATAATAACAATATCACCTTTTGAAACAGTATCCTTTATCGCATAACTGATTCCTGCTCCTGAACGAACATTCAACGATGTTGAGTTTGTACTTACAGTTGCTGTTTTGCCTGAATCAAGTTTAATATAATTCTTATGGCAATAACCGTATTTACCATCGGCATATTCAACATAATACCAATTACCTGAATTTGAAATCAAAGTAATATATGAGCCTTTTGGTAAAGATACCAAAACACTACTATTTATTGATGCAGTTTTACGCACATTGAGTTTGCCGGTTGTAACGGACACAATTCCTGCCTGTGAGGTAAGTGTTGCACCATATGATTTAATTGGTGTTATAATTGATAATGTAATTATTATTGTTAAAATAATTGAAGCTAATTTTTTCATAGTCACCTCGTTTTTCTGCATATATGCATACACAGTATAACAAAAGGATTTATTATTGTTAATACTCCAAATTATGTTAAAGAAATATATGGTTTTTTCTCTTGCATTATTTACCACGACATTATATAATTTTTAAGTATTATGTTATACTTTTGGAGGAAAAACTATGCATTTATTAAAAGTTGATAAAGCACATTATATCGGTCAAGCTGACCCATATATTATAAAAAGCAACGGCAAATATTATATTTATGTTACAGGTCACGATGGTGTTTATGCTTACCATTCAGACAATCTTTTTGACGGTTGGGAATACTATGGCGTTGTAATGACAGTAGATGGACTTGACTCATTCTGGGCACCAAGCGTTATCGAGTTAGATGGCAAATTCTATATGTATAATTCAATGGAAATATATACTGACAAACCTGACCAGGGTGGTCACAGAGGTGCTATGCACGTATCAGTTGCCGATAATCCTCTTGGGCCATTCAAATGTATAAAACAAATTCTTCACCCATTTTCAATTGACTCACACATTGTTCAGAATGAAGCCGGACTTTTCCTTTTCTACTCTGCTAACAGATTTGAGGGCGAAAGAATCGGTACTTGTATTTATGTTGACAAGATGCTTGACCCATTCACACCTGCTAGAAATCCTGTTCTTGTTCTTGAACCAACTCTTGATGAGGATATTTATCGTCGTGACAGATACAAAAAGGGTCAACATTGGCATACTATTGAAGGTGCTTTCTACTTTAAAGAGGGTGATTGGCACTATCTTATGTATTCCGGAAACTGTTTTGAACAGCCTACATATTACATAGGTTATGCAAGAGCAAAAACTGATGAAACTGACCTTACAAAAATTAAATTTGAAAAATATCCTAATGAAAACACATATTATCCTATACTTAATGCAAACGAGTTTGAAGAAGGTACAGGTCACCATTCAATGATAAAAGAAGATGGTCAATGGTATGCTGTTTATCATGCTCGTGACTACGAGGACGGATTGAATGCAAGTGCTTTTGATGCAAGAAATGCGAGAATTTGTAAGCTTCATGTTGAAGACGGAATAATTACAGCAGAAAGATACAAAGACCACATATAAAAGTAAAAGTCGTAGTCCACAGGGATTACGACTTAATTCTTTATTTATGATAACGGAGTGAACAAATATCGTCACCTTTTGCAATACATTTCGGCAAATCGAGAACTGCACCATAGCTTTCACCTATTCCGTGGTCACCGCACATCGCAATGTCACAAAGAAGTGCAATTTCCTCATCAGTACATCCTGCCTTTTGCCAGGCTTTAACTAGTGGGCAATAATGGAAATCGATGGAAAGCTTATCATCTGTACTTTCAAGGATCTTCATTTCGAACACAAGCTGAGCAGGTGGCGTAAAAAGTGTCTTACGAAGACCAACAAGACTGTCTGTTCCACCTTTTTTAATATGGTTTGCACCATGTGTAAGACCGCAACGCTTAATTGCTGCGCTACCAAAATCCCACCAATCAAGACCACGCTTACCTGCTTCATCACAAAGGAGATAAAGCCAATATGCACGGTGCTCCAATTGTTCACGGACAGCACCGATTATGGGATTTTTGATTTTTGCATCGTTTTTTACGATACTCATTTTATTCGCCTTCTCTTATTTTATAATGGCGGAGATGTGGGGATTTGAACCCCAGCGCCGCTATTCACGACCTACCGCATTTCGAGTGCGGACCCTTCAACCACTTGGGTACATCTCCATTTCCAAAAAACATTTTATCATTTGAGGTTTTCTTTGTCAACAATTTGATTGTTTTGTGTGCAGTTGTTGAATTTTTGAATTTTAGTGTTATAATAACTCAAAAGGTGGAAATAAAATGAGTAACCATATCATAGAAAGATTAAATATTAAAGATTACAATAAATGCAACAATGTCTGGAAGATGGAAAAATGTGAATTTACCGAAAAATTCCGTAAAGAAATTGAAAATGGTAACAGAGTTGTTTTTATATATAAAATCAACGATGAGTTTATTGGCGAAATTGCGTATGTTTTTGATATGAATGATGCCGATTACACAATTCCAAACCAAAGGATTTACATTTCTCGTCTTATCGTGAAAAAAGAGTATCGTAATCAAAGCATTGGTGGAATCCTGATTGATTACATATTGGATGAAATCAAGAAAATGGGATATAAGGAAGCAACAATCGGTGTTGATAAAGATAATGTGACAGCTCTACATCTTTACAAGAAGAAAGGCTTTACCAAAATACTTTTTGACGGCAAAGATAAATATGGCGAATTCTACAAATTAATGAAAGAGATTTAATATGACAAAGGTAAAAGAATTTATTAAAAATGAAATTGTATTGATAATATCTTTTGTTTTGGCAGTTATTTCAGCGATTTTTGTCACTCCAAACAAAGTATATATAGAGTATATTGATTTTCGCACATTAGGATTATTATTCTGTCTTATGGTTGTTATGGCAGGACTTAATAGTCTCGGGATATTCAAATCAGTTGCCGAAACAATGCTTTCAAAAGTAAAAAGTACAGTTGGTCTTTCACTGATTTTAGGACTTCTTTGCTTCTTTTCATCAATGATTATTACAAATGATGTAGCACTTATTACATTTGTCCCATTTACTGTCACTGCTTTGAAGCTATCAGGCAAAATGAACAAACTTATATGGATTGTAACGGTTGAAACAATTGCTGCAAATTTGGGCAGTATGCTGACACCCATCGGAAATCCACAGAATTTATATTTATTCTCAAAATTCAATATGACTATGGGTGATTTTGTTTCAACAATACTCCCCTATGCATTGCTTTCACTTGTTCTTATCGTAATATCCTGTTTATTTACAGGAAAAGATAAACTTGAATCACAAAGAAATGAAACAAAGAATGATTTTTCAAAAATACATATTGGAATTTATATTGTCTTATTTATACTTTCTTTACTAACTGTTTTTCGTGTAATTCCATATATGGTTACTGTTATTATTACAGTTGTTGCCGTTCTGATTTTCGACAGAAAAATCATTTCTAAAGTTGATTACAGTTTATTATTCACCTTTATTTTCCTTTTCATTTTCATTGGAAATCTTGGTGAAATCAAATCAATAAGCGAGTTTTTAAAGAGTATTGTAAACGGTAATGAGGTTTTAGTAGGAGTGATTTCA
Organism: Candidatus Fimenecus sp.; assembly: GCA_045593555.1. Taxonomy (GTDB): domain Bacteria; phylum Bacillota; class Clostridia; order Oscillospirales; family Acutalibacteraceae; genus Fimenecus. Next base: position 44,994 of record JAZNWU010000010.1, read on the forward strand.
AGTCAGGTATTTTCAAATGTTCCTGCAGCGATTCTGCTGTCAAAGTTCACTGAAAATGCAAAAGATTTACTTATTGGTGTTAATATTGGTGGACTTGGCACATTAATCGCATCAATGGCAAGCCTGATTTCATTTAAGTTTGTTGCAAAAGAAAAAGTCAGCACAGGAAAATATGTACTGATATTTACGTTATTAAATATTATGTTTTTAGTGTTAAATTTAGTATTATGGTTGATAATTAAATAAACATAGAAAAACGGATACTCCAAATGGAATATCCGTTAATTTTTGAGATTCTTCGCTACGCTCAGAATGACATATATTTTATTTCTTTTGTCCGTAGTAAGCATTTGCACCGTGCTTACGGAGATAGTGTTTATCAAGAAGTTCTTGTTGCATTGGCTGAATCTGTGGATTCATCATAATATTGTGCCAAGCCATAAATGCAAGTTCTTCCAAAACAACTGCGTTATGAACTGCGTTGTGAGGGTCAGTACCCCAAGTGAACGGTCCGTGACTGTGAACAAGGACTGCAGGAATGTCGTTTGGCTCTTTATCATTAAAAGTTTCAATGATTACATTACCTGTTTCAAGTTCGTATTTGCCACCTATTTCCTCAGGTGTCATTTTGCGTGTACATGGGATTTCACCATAGAAATAGTCACCGTGAGTTGTACCCAAAGCAGGAATTCCCATACCTGCCTGTGCAAATGTTGTTGCCCAACGGGAATGAGTATGGACAACGCCTTTGATATCAGGAAATGCGTTATAAAGTGCCACATGAGTATCAGTGTCTGATGATGGATTCAAATCACCTTCAACCTTTTTACCTGTTGCAAGGTCAACTACAACCATATCTTCAGGTTTCATTGTATCGTATTCAACACCTGATGGTTTAATTACCATCAAACCTTTTTCTCTGTCAACACCTGAAACATTACCCCAAGTAAATGTTATAAGTCCATATTTTGGCAAAAGCATATTTGCCTCAAATACTTCTTTTTTTAACTGTTCAAGCATAATTTCACCTTATTTCAATTTCCAGGCAAGGTCAGCAAGGAACAATTCCTTTTCAAGTCCTGCAACTGTTGTGTCCTTATTAATATGAACAAATTCAATATCCATCATATTTGCCCAATCTTTCATCTGTTCTGCTGTTACATCATAACTGAGAACTGTATGATGAGCACCACCTGCTGTAATCCAGCATTCAATACCTGTTTCGAGGTCAGGCATTGCTCTCCACATTACACGAGCAACAGGAAGATTTGGCATTTCCATAATTGGCTTAACACATTCAATATCCTGACAGATAAGACGAAGTCTTCCGCCCATATCAACAAGACTTACTACAATAGCACTACCTGCTTTACCCTCAAAAACAAGTCTTGCAGGGTCTTTTTCGTTCATACCAATTCCAAGGTGATGTGTTTCAATTCTTGGCTTATCAGCAGCCATTGATGGACAAACTTCAAGCATGTGAGCACCAAGGCTGTATTCTTTGCCTTCTACAAGGTGGTATGTATAGTCTTCCATAAAGCCTGTACCACCGTTTTTGCCCTCTGCCATAGCTTTCATAATAGCTGTCATAGCAGCGACTTTCCAGTCACCTTCACCACCGTAGCCATAACCCTGAGCCATTAAGTGCTGGCTTGCAAGACCAGGAAGCTGTTCCATACCATAAAGGTCCTGGAATGTATTTGAGAATGCCATACAGCCCTCTGCATCAAGCATTTTCTTCATTGCAATTTCTTCGCGAGCCTGATAACGGATTGCTTCAATATTATCTGTTGCAATATCGTATTCAGCCTTATAAACATCCATAAGTGCATCGATTTCAGCATCTGTAACTGCATTCATTTCTTTTACAAGGTCACCAACAGCCCAAGTGTTAACCTGCCAACCAAGCTTTGCCTGCACTTCTACCTTATCGCCCTCGGTAACAGCAACTTCACGCATATTGTCACCGAAACGCATTACTTTAAGTTCCTTACTTACAGCAACACCAACTGCTGAACGCATCCAATCACCAAGGCGTGCACGAACAGAATCTTTTGTCCAATGACCTGCAATAACCTTACGAGGCATACGAAGTCTTGCTGCGATAAATCCATGTTCACGGTCACCGTGAGCAGCCTGATTAAGATTCATAAAGTCCATATCAATTTCTTCATTTGGAATTTCAACATTATACTGAGTTGCCAAATGACAATATGGTTTCTGTAAATCAACAAAGCCATTAATCCACATTTTTGATGGGCTGAATGTATGACACCAAGTGATAATACCTGCACACTTTTTGTCATAATTTGCTTCTCTTACAACATCTGTGATTTCCTTATTTGTCTTTGCAGTTACTTTATAAACAACCTTGCAAGGAAGAGTGCCTGATGCATTAAGTTCATCAACCATTTCCTGTGCACGAGCTGCAACTGTTTCCAAAACCTCAGGACCATAAAGGAACTGACTACCAACTACAAACCAAAATTCATAATTCTTTAAACTCATAATATTTTTCTCCTTATCTTAAGTTAGCAATAGCAGATTTCTGGACTGCAACTGCTGACTCATATCTCTTAATATATTCATTGAAACCGTCAACATCAGCTTTATCAGGCTCAATCACACTTGCTTTATATTCTGCGAAAACCTTATTTTCAAGATAATCTTCAAGCACTTCATTTTCACTCTTATTTACCATATATGCTGCAAGAAGAGCAATACCCCAAGCGCCGCCCTCACCTGCTGTTTCCATAACAGCAACAGGAGTATTAAGTGCACCTGCCATAAGCTTTTGTCCGACAACAGGAGTCTTGAAAAGACCACCATGACCTAAAAGCTTTTCAATCTGAACATTTTCTTTATCAAAAAGAATATTCATACCAAGACGAAGCGTTGCCATTGTACCGTAAAGCTGTGCTCTCATGAAGTTAGCAAGGCTGAATTTACTGTCAGGCATTCTAACTAACAACGGTCTGCCTTCAGCTGTATCAGTTACAGGCTCACCCGAATAATAGTTAAAGCTGATAATACCATTACAATCTGTATCACCCTTAAGAGCCTCTGCATAAAGCATATCGTAAAGTGCAGGTTTATTCACTTCAACGCCACTGTTTGAAAGTACTTCTGCAAAAAGCTTTACATAAGCGTCCAAGTCAGATGTACAAGTATTACAATGCACCATAGCAACAGGCTTACCTGTCGGTGTTGTAACCATATCAATTTCTGTATAAACATCCGAAAGTGCTTTATCAAGGACAATCATACCGAAAATTGATGTACCTGCTGAAATGTTACCTGTTTTTACAGCGACACTGTTTGTTGCAACCATTCCTGTACCTGCATCACCTTCAGGAGGACAAAGAGGACAACCTGCATCCAATTCTCCTGTAGGGTCAAGAAGCAATGCACCTTCTTTAGTAAGTGTACCTGCGTTTTCACCTGCTACAAGAATTTTTGGTAAGATGTCAATAAGCTTCCAACTATATCCTTTATCCTGAATTTTAGCATCAAAATCTGCTACCATTTTTTCATCATAGCAATTCTTTGTGCTGTCTATCGGGAACATACCTGCTGCTTCACCGATACCGATTACCTTTTCACCTGAGAGCATCCAGTGAACATATCCCTCAAGTGTTGTAAGGAAATCAATCTGTGGCAAGTGTTCTTCTCCATTAAGAATTGCCTGATAAAGATGAGCAATACTCCAACGCTGTGGAATATTAAATTTAAAGAGCTTTGTTAATTCTTCAGCAGATTGTTCTGTGATTGTATTTCTCCAAGTTCTGAATTCTACTAATTGCTTTCCGTCTTTATCAAACGGAAGATAACCATGCATCATTGCAGAAAAACCCATTGACTTAAGTTTTGTAAGCTTAACACAGTATTTTTCAAGAACTTCTGCTTTAAGATTCTTATAAGCATCCTGAAGTCCTGCCCAAACATCATCAAGATGATATGTCCACACGCCATTTTCAAGACGGTTTTCCCATCCGTGACTACCCTGTGCAATCGGATTATGCTTTTCATCAATCAAAACGGCTTTGATTCGTGTTGAACCCATTTCAATACCAAGAATCGCATTACCGTTTTCGATTGTATTTTTAATTGCCTGAATATCCAAATTTTCCAACTCCTTTTGTGAGTAAATATCCCGTAAATTATATCACTTTAAAGCTATTTTATCAATAGAAATCATATTATTTTGCTCATTTCTGCATCATTAAATGTAAAGACCTCTGTCGGTGTGATTTCCTTAATATATTCTAATATTTCTTCATATGATGCAGTTTTAATATCAATTCGTTCAATATCTTTATTGAAAATTCCCCACTGACTTCCTGCATTATATGTTTTATAATTCCATTTTGTACGGTTTATATCACAGAATTCATAAAGCATATGAGCAAAGTATTCGTACTCACCATTGTTGTATTCACCATTATAAACAGCAACATTCCAATTCTTTCTGATTTTACGAAGCTCGTTTACACGATAATTAATCATATTTTTATCTCTGTCGTAAATATGTAACTGATACATTACATTTTCATAACCAAATTCATCCGGGTCAGGTAAAACATCTGTTGACCATATTCCCTCAAAAGAAATAATATGGTTGTTGTCAACTTCACGAATTGCTTTATAAAGAATGTCATAAGCCTTATTTGTTTGTGCTACTGCTTCATCACTTTCTGCTTGCCAGGAATACTTTCCGTCATATCCACTATTGTTTTGTGGCTCATTTAAAAGATCATAAACTGCAATTATTTCATTGTCTTTATATCTTTCAGCAATTGTTGTCCAGAGTTCCACACAGATATCCATTTTTTCTTCATAAAGTTCGTTTCTGCCTGCTTTACCTGTACTATGATTTTTACTTTGTCCACCCGGTGCACCGTGCATATCAAGTATTATATATATTCCGTATTTTTCACATTGTTCAACAAGCCAGTCAATGCGTTTAAATCCCGGATTTTCACTATTATCAGCAGTAAGCCAAATACCATCTTCATTCATAAAATTACGATACCAGAATGGTACACGAACACAGTTGAAACCAAGTTTTTCAATTTGTGCAATATCTTCCTCTGTAATATAATTATCCATAAATGTTTTTTCGATTTCAGCAGTTTTCTCTGCTCCAAATCGTTCTGTCAACACTTCAAGAGTATCATAGTGTCCCCAATCGTGAGTATATTCAGGAACAAATCCCATCCAAGTTTCCCACAGAAGCCAATTACCTAAATTTACTCCATCAAGAACAATTTTTTTGCCTTCCTCGTTTACCACATAACCACGATTATTAACTGACAACATACTCATTTCATGGGAATTTTCGTAATTATAATCAGACAATGGTTTTACATCAGGTGTACCTCCTAAACCTAATAATGATAAAAGAATAGAAATAATTAAAGAAATTGATGTGATAATTTTCATAAAGTACCTCTCCTTTTCTTTATTATATTGTATTTACCTGCTCATTTCAAGACAAAAAAAGAAACAACCGTTCATAAAGAACGGCTATTTCTAATACATTATTAAGAGAGGAAATGTATGTATGCTCAAAAATTTTGTATGGCATAACAAAAATATGAACAATTATACAGAGTTTCATAAAGTTAGCATCTGCTAACTACATATAAAATAATATAACAGTTTTCTAAATTTGTCAATAGATTTAATGAAAAACTGTTATAAATATTTTTATTTCTTTTTACATACAAAGCAAAGCCATCCGCCGTCTTCGTATCTTTCGATTATTTCAAAATTATTTTCACGAAATGCTTTTGTTACCTCTTCTTCACGAGGTTCAATAATACCTGATGTAATGAAAACACCATCGTCTTTTAAAAATTCTCCAACCTGCGAAGAGAATAGAATGATAATGTCAGCAACGATATTTGCCACAACAACATCAAAAGTGCCTGTTACTTTATCAACAAGATTACCTTGAAGAATATTATATTTTGGTGCTTCAAAGCCATTGACCTTGCCGTTTTCTATAGCAGTTTTTACTGCAAGTTTATCAATATCAACACCTGTTGTATTATCAGCACCCATTAGAAGTGATGCAACTGACAAAATACCGCTACCGCAACCGCAATCAAGGACACTGTCGCTTGATTTTATATGCTTTTCAAGTGTTTCAAGGCAAAGACGAGTTGTGTTATGTCCACCACTACCAAAAGCAAGACCGGGTTCAATGCTTAAAACTGCTCTGCCTTCTGCGTCGTAATCATCAATCCACAATGGTCTTATGAGAAGTTTTTCGCCTATTTTCATAGGTTTAAAATACTCTTTCCAGTTATTTTCCCAATCTTCATTTTTACATGGTTTATATTCGATTGTATGAGGAATTTCTTCACTTTCATATCTTTCTGTTAAGAATGAAATCGCTTCTTTATAATTCTCTTCAGGTGAAATATAAATGTGAACACAGCCTTTTGTTCTGTCCTTTGCAAGTAATTCCTCATCAATCAGGTCAATATTCGCAATTTCCCATGCTTCCTGTTCGAGTGTTCTGTAATCTTCAATATAAATGCCATAAGGTACAGCCATACTTGCAATATCGGCTGCACGGTCAATATTTTCTGCATCTATTTCAATTTTAATTTCGGTCCAGTCCATAAGAATCCCTCCACCACGAATTCTCTCCTATAAATTCAGAGAAATAAAGTAACCGCTGATTAAATCGGGTTGCGATTATCAGCGAGATAGTTTTTTGTCAGAACCGTCAAAAAACGCAGGCAATACTTTGTGTATTAACGAGTATTTTGGACGAGTTATGACGGAAAAGTAACCGCTGAGAATTGTGACCAAGATTTAATCAGTGGTTACTAATAATAAACAAAAAGCAGAGATTTCTCTCTGCTCTGTTTGCATTTTGACGATTAGATTATATCTGCTCTTTAACTTTAGCAGCCTTACCAACTCTGTCACGAAGATAATAGAGCTTGCTTCTGCGAACACGTCCGCGTCTAACTGTCTCTACCTTTGCAACGTTTGGTGAATTAACAGGGAAAACTCTTTCAACACCAACGCCATATGAAACACGACGTACTGTGAAAGTTTCTGAAACACCAGCACCCTTACGAGCAATGATTGTTCCTTCGAATACCTGAATTCTTTCTCTTTCGCCTTCACGAATCTTAACGTGTACTTTAACAACGTCACCGACTCTGATTGCTGGATTTGCTTCTTTAACGCAATCCTGTGCCATTAATTTTAATGCGTCCATAACTAACCTCCGATAAAAATTTTTCAAGTGTTCGTACCGAAGTTCAGCAGAGGACCACCCGAGATAATAGTTATTTTGCTGCGGACTACCGCAAATGCTCAAATATAATATCACAAGTCAAGTAAAAATGCAAGAGTTTTTTTAAAATTTTATATATAAACAATAATTGTTTCACCTTGTCCTGTTTTTACATTTACTATTTCAAAATTTTTATACTGCTTTGCTTTTTTAATAAATGGTTTTATGTTTTTATATTTTATTGAAAAAATAAAAGGAATCTTAAATACCAGAATTAATCTTAACAGTCCAAAAGATAATCTATTAACTATAAGCAAATTAGGTATTTTTATGCATCTTGTTTTTCCGTTTGCTGGAAATGCAACTTTCATTTTTCAACAACCACCCTGATATTATCACCATTCTGAGTTTTAACGGTAACTATTTCACCAATTACACCCATCTCTACCATTCTAAAAACACTTTCAAAATCAATACTACTTAAATCTATGCCTGCAAAAAGTCCTGATATATTTTTTCCGATATTTATAAGTTCTTTTACAAGAAGATATGGTAAATTCACTTTAATATCATCACCGTGAACAGTATCGACATACACTCTTAAAACAAGTTCATTTTCATTTATTTTTTCTGTCTTTTCATATTTAACATTTGACTGTACTTCTTCATTTTTAAAAAGTTCATCAATTGTAATCCCATAAAGATTTGCAATATTTGGTAACGTCATAATATCAGGACAAGCAATATCATTTTCCCATTTTGAAACAGCCTGTGCAGATACTCCTAACCTTTCTGCAACATAATCCTGAGTAAAACCTGACTGTTTTCTTAATTCATAAAGCTTTTTACCAATAGTTTTTTCCATTAAAATCACTCCTTTGAAAAATCGTAACCGATTACATCTGCATTGTATGGTGAAACTCTCAAAAAGTAAATGTAACAAAAGTTGATTTTTCATTTTTCAACTGTTAGTTGAGTTGATTTTGAACATTTCATCATTACAATTGTAGCAACTGCAGTAATAATCCAAGAAATCATTTGGAAAATGCTGAAAATGTCTGTTGTAAGTTTTTCTGCAAGTAATCCGAATATAATTGGTGATAACAATATACTACCATAAGAAAATACTCCTTGCAAACCAATGAAAGATTGAGAAACATCTCTTCCCATATGTATCGGTGTCAAATGTGTCATATTAGGAAATATTGGTCCATTACCAAGTCCAATCAGGAACAAACCGAAACCTACAAGAGTTGAATTTGAAGCAAAAGTTAAAACTATTGCAATAAGTGTTATTAACTCCCCTATTACGATAATTATCTTTGGTGAAAATTTATTCACTAAAACTCCTGACAAAAATCTGCCCATAGTCATTCCGACAAAATAGAATGTTATCATTTCAGCACCTTGTTCCGGTGTAAGTCCTTTTGAATTAACAAGGAATGTACTGCCCCAAGCAAGGCACACAGATTCAATAGCACATGAACCAAAATAAATCAAAAGACTTGCTCTCGCTATTGGAATTCGTAATAGTTCAGGAATGCTTACTACTCTTGTTTCATCTTCCTCTGCTTTTTGTTCCTTTACCTTTTTCCACACAGGTAATGACAAGAAACATATAATTGTAAGTGCAAGTTGGAAAAAGAACATTGTTCTGTAACCACCTTGCCAGTTATTACTTTTGCTTAATGCTAACGACATTAAAAAAGGACTGATTGTTACTCCTACTCCATAAGAACAATGAAGAAAATTGACATGTGTTGCCTTATAATTCAATGCAACATAGTTATTTAAAACATTATCAATTGCACCTGCACCAAGTCCTAAAGGGATAGAAAACAAGCAAAGCATAAGCATATTATTTGAATACGAAAATCCAAGAATAGCAAATGCAGTTAATGCTGTACTAATTGCAGTAACTATTGCTGTACCGAACCTATTAACAAGCCTTGCACTTAAAAGACTTGAAATTATTGTACCCATATACATAAGTCCTGTTACAAAATTAGCATAGGACATGGGCACATCAAAATCAATATAAATAGCTGGCCAGGCTGAACCAAAAAGCGAATCAGGAATACCAAGACCTACATAGGTAACAAAAATTATAATTACTAATAGTGTAGCCATAAATTATCTGAAAACCTCCATATTTTCAGTAAATGACTTAACTTTAATTATATCAACATCCTGCTCATCTGTTTCGGTATCACAAGTCAGTGCACCAATTAAAAGCATAGGATTAATGTTTACACTTGTACCTGATGATAAAACAGTCTTTAAAATGAGTTTATCGTTATCTTCAGTTAATTCAAATGATTTGATATGTTCTTTGATATTAACTTCTTTATCAACCTTTTTTCTGCCTTGTTTTGCTTTTTTCAAAACAAGAATTTCATCTGCTGAAAGGACTTTCTCAGCATTTTCGAGAAGTAATTTATCAGGATTATTGAATATAATTTTGTATTCTGCCCAACGGATATCATTAGGAGAAGTTTCGTAAACATAAATTTCTTTTACTGTTATATCAACAGGTAAAGCATTGTTGACTTTTTCTGATAACTCCTTTAAGTCAACTTCTTCCATAAGACGAAAATCAACTGTTTCGCAAAGGCTTTCAAAACCCAATGAAAGAGGCATTGCAAAGGTTAAGAATGCATGAGGATTAAACCCTTCTGTAAACCAGATTGGAACACAGGCTCTTTTCATTGCTCTTGTAATACAACGGACTGTATCAAGGTGAGAGATAAACTTTGCCATTCCTGTTTTTTCGAAGGACATTCTTACATCCATCGCCCATTTTTTAACTTCTGGCATCACATTTACCTCCATTCAATTTATTTGCACCACAAGCAGAACACTTAATTCGACAATGAGGTGTTGTTACACTCTCGTATGCTTTTTTGTTTTCTTCAACAAGGAATTCCTTACGGATACCATAGTCCATATGGTCCCAAGGCAAGATTTCGTTGTAATCTCTGCGACGGTTTGCATAAAACTCTGTTGTTAAATCACATTCGTTAAATGCCTCACGCCATTTAGAAAAGTCAAAGAATTCATCCCAGCTGTCGAATTTACAGCCTTTTTGCCATGCTTTATAAATAACATTACCGAGGCGACGGTCACCTCGAGCAAGCACGCCTTCAAGTACAGATGTATCGGATTGATGATAACTGATTGAAATCTTTCGGCTTGTTGTACTGCTTAAAAGATGCTTTTGCTTTTCAATAAGCATTTCTGCAGTATCCTGTGGCTCCCATTGGAAAGGTGTAAATGGCTTTGGCACAAAAGAAGCACAACTAACATTAACCTGAACGCCTTTGCCTTTTTCCTTATTAGGATTGCGATAGAATGTATCCACAACTTTCTGGGCCAAATCAGCAATACCTTTAATATCATCAAGTGTTTCTGTTGGGAGTCCCATCATAAAATATAATTTAACGCTTGTCCAACCACCATCAAAAGCCTTTAATGCTGTACGAAGAACTTCCTCTTCTGTAACATTTTTATTGATAGCATCACGAAGTCTTTGCGTTCCTGCTTCAGGAGCGAATGTAAGACCACTACGACGTACTTTTTTTAGTTCTTCCATAAGTTCATCAGAGAAATTATCAACTCGAAGTGATGGGAGTGACACATTGATATTTTCCTTTAATGCCCAGTTAAAAAGCATCGGAATAAGCTTTTCAATATTTGTATAGTCACTTGTGGAAAGCGAGCAGAGCGAAATCTCATCATAACCGGTTGCATCACTGATGCTTCTACATTGTTCGTTAATTACTTCAGGTGATTTTTCACGGATAGGTCTGTAAATAAAACCTGCCTGACAGAAACGACAACCACGGATACAACCACGGAAAACCTCACCAACAGTTCTGTCCTGAACAACATCAATAAACGGAACAATAAATTCCTTTGGATAATGAGCATTATCAAGGTCTGATACAATTCTTTTCTTTACCTTTGCAGGTGCTGTTTCTGTGTTTTCAACTGATTTGATAGTGCCATCTTCGTTATAATAAACATTATAAAATTCAGGAACATAAACACCTTCGATTTTTGTTGCTTCTCTTAAAAATTCAAGCCTTGTTGAGCCTTTTTCCTTGTGTTCAATAAGCAAATCAATAAGTTCATTTGTTACCTCTTCACCTTCACCGGGTAAGAAAATATCGATAAAATCTACCATTGGTTCAGGATTACATACACATGGACCACCTGCAATAACAATAGGTGTAAGGCTTGTTCTGTCTTTTTTAAGCACAGGAATTCCACATAAATCAAGCATATTAAGGACATTGGTATAACTTAACTCATACTGTAATGTAAAGCCCACAAGGTCGAATTCGTCAAGGGAATCTCCACTTTCAAGACCATAAAGCTTCACATTATTTTCACGCATAAGTGCTTCCATATCTTCCCAAGGGGCAAATACTCTTTCGCACCATGCATCTTCACGAGCATTTACAAGACTATATAAAATCTTCATACCAAGATGCGACATTCCAATCTCGTAATTATCAGGGAAACAGAAAGCATATCTTAACTTTACATTTTCTTTATTTTTAATAATGCTATTGAGTTCACCACCTGTATAACGAGCAGGCTTCTGAACTTTTTTCAATAACTTTTCAACTTCTTTTTTAACCATAAGAAACCTCACAAATATGTATTCATATCATTTTACTACAAATTTTTTTTTATTTCAACATTCATTATCACCAAACAAAGAAAGTGTAAGGAAAATAGCTATAATTATCATTGAAATATTAAAATTACTTGCTATAAAAATATAGATTCCCCAAACATATATCAATGAAATGAATATCAATGAAGTGATTTTAAGAATTTTACTACATACAACCATTTGAAATCTTTGTGATAAAATATAATAAAAAACAATTCCACCATCAAGCCTTTTAATCGGTAAAAGGTTAAAAGTCATCAAAATCAAATTCGTACATGCAATGAGTAAAATCATTTCTGTATTGTAAAATGATAAAATTAAACAACACACAATCAACACAAAAGCATTTGCCAATGGGCCACCCAAAGCAATCAAAATCTCATTTTTTGTGCTGATATTAGTATTGTTTCTTATAATATTAATTCCAGTAATCTCAAATCTGATTTTTTTAGGCTTATTTCCTATAATTAACATCATTAACAGATGACCAATCTCATGAAATAATGATGACAGAATTGTAATAAAAACATTTGATGGTGCTTTGAGAGAAATGATAAATGCAACAAAAGCAACAAATAAAAAAGTTATTTCAACCTTGATACCAAATAATGTGATTATCATATCAAATCACCCACAAAGGATTTATATATTTTCCATTAACAATAACCTCAAAATGCAGATGACTACCGGTTGCATATCCTGTTGCACCAACAAGAGCAATACACTCACCTTTTTTAACTCTATCACCTGTTTTTACAAGCAACTTTTTACAATGATTATATGTAGTCTTTATAGAATCACTATGTTTTAAGATTATATAATTGCCATTTATATAATGATATTCTGCTTTTTCAACAACACCGTCATAAGAAGCGTAAATTTTTGCTTTTTCTTCTATGGCAATATCCAAACCAGTATGTAAAGAATACTCCTTGGTAATAGGACTTATTCGATAACCATAGTTAGAAGAAATTTCTCCTAATTCTAATGGATGTTTAAGATTTATTGTTAAAAAAACAGGAGAAAAGACTGCCTTTTCTCCCATTTCTTCTTTTGTTTCCCCTACTGAATTGTTTTCTTTAATAGTTGGTGCGAAAGTTTGCTTCACAACACCTTTAAATACATCAACAATACTCGAAACAGCAATATCCTTTTCACATATTTGAGAATAAAAACTTTTTATTCCCTTTGATAAATTGCTGTCAGTTCTACAAATTCCAAAAAGAACACCTGACACCAAAAGTGACAACACAAGCTGAACGACAATCACTTTTGTCATTACATTTTTCGATTTATCATTTTTCTTGTTTTTATTGTTTCTATTATAATAAGAATTGTCCATAATATCACCAGTTAATTCTATGCTGATATTATGGACAATATGTTATCTTTTAAAGAAACGGATGATTTTTGCAAGTTCATTAGAGCTTACTGTTTCTCTGCCTTTAGTATTCTGAATGTAATCAAGCATTGGCTCTTCTCTATTAAAAATAGCAACATTCATCTCTGCATCGTCAAGTATTTTAAGTTCTGTTCTGTTATCAACAAAATATAATATCGGATAAACATTTGCAGTAATCTCGAAATCCTTAAAAAGTTCTTCCATTCGTCTGCATTGACGATAAGATTGTTTAACAGGATTTTTAATTTCCTTTTCATAAACCTTATCATTTTTACCGTGTTTAATCTGTTTCCAACTTGATTTTGAAGTGTTTCCGTTTATAATTCCACGATGGTTTTTTGATTCAACAATAAATACACCGTTTTTACCGATAACTACAAAATCAAGTTCCATTGTAACTCCACGGTTAAGAATCACAGGATTTGTAAGCACAGTGAATTCTTTTGGAAGCTTCTGAAGAATCTTAAGAGTTGTTTCTTCTCCACGAACGCCTGATTGCAAAATTTCAAATCTCTTACGAAAAACAAGAAATACAACAACAAGAATCAATGCTAAAACAAGTAAAACAACAGGAACAGCAATATGAATAGTTGATTTCTTCAAAAGAATTGCAACAATCATTCCTAATCCTGCCCCGGCACATGCCAATGCAAGGATAAAAGCCAAAGCAACCTTCAAGAATGCTTTGTTTTTATTTTGTTTTAATTGCGATTTGATTTTCACAATCTTTGACATAATTAAAATACCTTCTTCATAACTGCACCATCTTTTGCAGATGAAACAAGTGTTGAATAACGAGCAAGCCATCCTGACTTAACATTTGGTTCAGGTTTAACATAAGATTTTCTTCTGTTTTCAAGTTCTTCATCTGAAACCTGAACATTGATTTTACTTGCAGGAATGTCAATTTCGATAATATCGCCTTCGTAAATAAGACCGATTTCACCACCTGCAGCCGCTTCAGGAGATACGTGTCCAATAGATGCGCCACGAGATGCACCACTGAAACGACCGTCAGTAATAAGAGCAACAGTCTTATCAAGCTTCATACCTGCAAGTGCTGATGTTGGATTGAGCATTTCCCTCATACCAGGGCCGCCAACAGGACCTTCATAACGGATAACAACAACATCACCATCAACGATTTTACCATTATAAATTGCATCAATAGCAGCATCTTCTGAGTCAAATACTCTTGCAGGGCCTGAATGAACAAGCATTTCAGGAGCAACTGCTGAACGCTTAACTACGCAACCGTCTTTTGCGATGTTACCCCAGAGAATTGCGATACCACCTGTTTCGCTATATGGATTATCGATAGGACGAATTGCATCTGTATTCTTAATATATGCACCTTCAATATTTTCGCCAACTGTTTTACCTGTTGCAGTAATAAGTGATAAGTCGAGAAGATTTTTCTTTGCAAGTTCAGCCTGAACAGCAGGGATACCACCTGCATTGTTAAGGTCATGCATATGAGTTCCGCCTGCAGGTGCAAGATGACAAAGGTTAGGAACTTTTGCACTGATTTCGTTAAACATTTTAAGGTCAACAGGAACGCCTGCTTCATTTGCAATAGCAAGAAGATGAAGAACGCTGTTTGATGAACAACCAAGAGCCATGTCGCAAGCAAGAGCATTGCGGATTGACTTTTCATTGATAATATCACGAGCCTTGATATCTTTTTCAACAAGGTTCATAATAGCCATACCTGCGTGTTTTGCAAGTTGAATACGACCACTATGTACAGCAGGAATTGTTCCATTACCAGGAAGAGCAATACCAACTGCTTCTGCAAGACAGTTCATTGAGTTTGCTGTGTACATACCTGAACAAGAGCCACAACCAGGACAAACGTTTTCTTCAAATTCAAGGAGCTTGCAATCATCAATAATGTTTGCTTTTCTTGAACCTACTGCTTCAAACATTTTTGAAAGTGATGTTTCAACACCATCAATAAGACCTGACATCATTGGTCCGCCTGAACATACAACAGCAGGGATATTAAGACGAACTGCAGCCATAATCATACCAGGAACAATCTTATCACAGTTAGGAACAAGCACCGCACCGTCAAAGCCATGAGCCATAATCATTGTTTCAACGCTGTCTGCAATAAGTTCACGGGATGCAAGTGAATACTTCATACCAATGTGTCCCATAGCGATACCGTCGCAAACACCGATTGCAGGAACCATAACAGGAGTACCACCTGCCATACGAACACCTGCTTTAACTGCTTCTGTAATTTTATCAAGATGAATATGACCCGGAACGATTTCGCTGTGTGCAGACACAACAGCAATCAAAGGTCTTTCAAGTTCTTCTTTAGTGTAGCCCATTGCATAGAAAAGGCTTCTGTTAGGTGCTCTTTCAACACCCTGTAATACATTTTCACTTCTTAAGTTCATAATAAGTCCTCCTACAATTATGTAGTTTTACAATATTACATTATATTTTATACTTATACGACAGATTTTTCAAGTAGTAATGAAAAAATATACATAAAATGATAAAGAAAAAGCAGGCATGGAAGCCTGCCACTACGTGTTATTCTGTTATTTCGGGATTAGTTTCTGCTGTGCGGATGATTTCGTTGCAGTTTCGTTTTATATCTATGTAGTCATAGAATTTTTTGACTCTTAAATTTACACGAAATTCTCTGTCACAGTTTTCACAATAGAAAATACCTCTGAAGGACTGATTCATAAATTTCCACTTTTTAATTGTCTGTACTTTTCCGCCACAGATTTCGCAAAAGCAATTAAAGAGATTTTTATCAATCAACGGGTCATTTTTATTTTTAATTACATACGGATGGAAAAGTAAACGAGCATAAAAATCATAATCACAATCTTTAACAAACTCATTGAGTTTTTCTTCATTAAAAACTTTTTTGAAGCACTCTGCACTTAAAAGGCTGTCGTCCAATGCTCTGTGGTGTGGAAAACTATCAGGGTCAATTTCAAGGCACTCGGCAGCATATGAAAGACCAGCCTGCTGAACATTTTCCATATTTATAAAGCATTGGCAATACTTTTGCAAATCAGCGTATTTCTTTATAAAATTAAGGCTGTCCTTTTTCATAAACCATTTATAGTTTGTGAGAAGTGTTCTGATGTCAGTATCACCCCAGGACATTACAACAGCGTCCTCACCTATCCATTCTTCAAACTCTTTAATGACTTCTGAAAATGGTTTTCCTGTCTTAACATCTTCGTTTGAAATATTTGTTAAATTTTTAATTCTTGAACGAAGTTTTTTTGAAATTATGGGTTTAATCAATTCTGAAAATGTATCAACCTGATTAAGCTGACTATCAAGTTTAACTGCACCTATTTCAATTATTTCGTTCATAAATTTTTGAGTGGCTTTATTAAAAGAGTTATTCCACTCCAAATCCATTATTATATAATACATAACACACCAGAATTCTATTTGCTGATTGATAATTTTTCCTTTGAACAGTAAAATCTGACTCCATCGTCAGTTAAAAGCTCTTCTGCTTTTTTTCGGCTTAATAAGGAGCACTCAAAATCCAAATCGAGTAATGGTTTAAGCACAAAGTTTCTTTCCGTCATTCTCGGATGAGGCAAAGTCAAGGTTTGAGTGTTTTTCACTTCATCACCGTAAAATAACAAATCAATATCAATAATACGAGGACCATTTTTTATAGTTCTGACTCTGCCCAAGCCTGATTCAATACCAAGACAAGCACCTAAAAGGTTATCTGCATTAAAATCTGTTTCAACCTCAACAACAATGTTAAGAAAATCGTCCTGATTATCATATCCCACAGGGTCTGTTTCGTAAACATTTGAAACATCTGTAACAGAGGTCATAGGTAATAAATTCAAGGCATCAATTGAGTCCTGAAGGTTCTTCATTCTATCCCCTATATTTGTGCCAATTCCAAGATATGCTTTCATTCTCGTGACCTCTCAATTGTAACTGCGACATATTCAAAGTCTGCTTTAATCGGTGCTTCCGGCTTTTTCAAAGTAATTACTAATGAACAGATTTTATCAAATTCGTAAAAAAGTTCATCAGCAACTCGTTGTGCCACTCGTTCAAGCAAATCATTTTTTTCGCTTTGTGCCACTCTGCGAACCGTTTTGATGATTTTAGCATAACTAACTGTATCATCAACATTATCTGTTTTTCCGGGTACTGACAAATCAACTGTCGCTTCAATATCGAATATGAAATTCTGACCGTCAACTTTTTCTTCGGGATTGACACCGTGATAACAGAATAATTTCAAGTTTTTAACAATAATCTTATCCATTTTAACCTCTTAACACTGCATCACACATTCTTGCAGCTAAAACATTTTCACGAACATTATGCACTCTGATAATATCAGTTCCACCTTGTATTGCAAGAGCATTTGCAGAAATTGTTCCGTAAACCAAATCTTCTTTTTCAGCATTTGTTGCATTTGCAACTACTCTTTTTGATGAAAGTGCTGTTATCAAAGCAACATCTTTAATTTTTATTTTATTAATATTTCTTATTAACTCAAGATTATCTTCGTGAGATTTTCCAAAACCAATTCCTATATCAAAAGCAAGTTGATTTTTACTTATTCCGTAAGATTCACACTTATTAAGCATTGACTGAAAGAAATCAATAACATCCTGAATAACACCATTTTTATAATCCATAACAGTTGAAGAATCCCCACCACCTGTATGCATTATAATCCAACCACAGTTATATTTTTTTACAAGTTCTGCCATTTCAGGATTAAAAACACCACTGACATCATTGATAATTGATGCACCATTTCCCAATGCATATTCAGCAACATCAGGATAAAAGGTATCAACAGAAATTATAGCATTTGTTTCGTTCGCAAGTAACGGCAAATATCGTTTTATAATTTCAAGTTCTTCGTCAGGAGATAAAACAGTATGACCAGGCCGTGTTGAATGAGCACCGATATCAATAATATCAGCACCTTCGATGAGCATTCTCTTTGTGTGTTCTACTGCCTTTTCAGGTGAGTTGTATTTTCCACCATCAAAAAAGGAGTCAACAGTAACATTGAGAATACCCATTACATATGTTTTCTTTCCTAACTCAAAATCAAAGTTTTTACCTGAAAAAGTCATTTTAATCCCAACAGAGTCATAACCTCGGCTCTTGTTCTTGCATCCTTTCGCATAATTCCTCTTAATGCTGATGTCTGTGTCTGTGAACCTGCAGCTCTTATACCACGCATAGTCATACAGAGATGCTCTGCTTCAACAACGACTGCAACACCTTTTGGATTCATTTCTTTTTGAATAAAATCTGCAATCTGTGCAGTTAATCTTTCCTGTAACTGCGGACGACGAGCATATGTATTTACAATTCTTGCAAGTTTTGAAAGACCGATAACAATTCCATCGTCATTTGGCATATATGCAATATGTGCTTTACCTACAAAAGGTAAAAAATGATGCTCACACATTGAATACATAGGAATATCACGTACAACTACTATTTCATCACTCTGTCCTTCACGAAACATTTTCAAATGCTTTTCAGGATTTTCCTCAAGTCCTGAAAAGATTTCTTCATACATATTGGCAACTCGTTTTGGAGTTTCCTGGAGTCCTTCTCTGTCAGGGTCCTCACCTATTGCCAACAAAATTTCACGAAATGCATTTTCTATTCTTTGTTTATCCATTTTATCAATCCTCTTTTAGGACAACACACAAATAATTGCGAGTGTCAATCGTATAATAAGTCACTTTATATGGGTTTAATCTTCTACCACTTTTATTTACTGCAGAAAAAATATAGTCAAAAAATCCATTATCATTCTCAATATCATTAAGCGCTTTTTCAAAATCCATTGAATCTTCAAACACAAATTCTATTCTGTTTTCACCATTTCTTAAATCATCTACTGTACGAACGGAATGTTCTGAAAATCCGTTATAAGATTTAACATAAGAATTTTTTACAACATAATAATGAGATAAATCAGAAATACACGAGTTGTTTACAGGTTCAATATTAAAATGGTCCTTCTGTATCATTTTATCGTTTATATTGAAATAAAAGTAAACTATTGAATTATCATCACCTGAATCATTCCATGTGGCGTCAAGATGATAATTAAGATTATCAATCTCTACAATATTCCACATATGTGGCTCTGTTTTACCATCAGATTTCCCATCACCAACCACAAGATAATTATCAATATCAAGTGCATCAAGTAAAATCTGAACAGCTCTTGAGTATCCTTCACAAATTGCTTTACCATTTATTAATGAATCGTAAGCTGAATCTCCACCTAATTGACTTAACGACGCATCATAAACCGTATTTTCACAAATATAGTCATGGACATATAGCTCTTTTTCATAATCGGTGTTTAATTTATTTGCATAAGTGATAATTTCATTAATTTTATTATTTAATTCACTTGTTATTTTCTGAGCTTCTGTGGCTGAATTCCTATAATTTGGTGTAAATGAAACAGACATCTCATTTTCGACATATTGATAATCGTTATCAACCCAGAAGATATGAGGATTATCATATAAAACTGCAGTAAAAACAGATTTGAGATTTTCTTCATCTGTTTCTATTACAAAAGACTCATCAAAATCCATAAATGAAGAATACATCGTAATATATGCTTCTTTTTGAGAATCATTAAGATGATTATAATAGTAATAAGTGTTGTCATTCAAAAGTTGTTGAAAATCAAGTCTTTCCTGCTGTGTAGGTTGACTTTCTTTAATCTGGTGTTGCTCATTTATGGTGTTGACAAAATTCATAAATGGTCCTGTCACAACAATAAGAATAATAAGCATTATAGCCCAGGATAAAAGTTTTTTCATATTTATTCACCATCTGTAAAAGGCTGTGGTAAAAACTTATCATCAGCATAACAGTATGTTTTAATAGTTTCAAGTGAATCAAAAAAATCTATAACTGAAATATCAGTTTTTGATAAATTAGCAAACTTTTTGAAAAGGGTTTCTGCATCATCAATATGTTCAGCCTTCAAAACTGAGGTGATGATATCACAGATAACCTGTTCTTTATCTTCATCATCACAAATCATAAGATAATTTAAAGCTTTTTCACCTGAAATTTCTTGTTTACCTTTTGAGAGTTCAAGATTAAACTCACTTGATTTATAATTCATGCTTTCTGTTACATTTACAGTTATTCCATTATATGACGATAAGAATTTTCTAAGATTATTCATTTTAAAAACAGCGTATTTATCGGCGTTGATGTTCCATTTTTCTGAAATGAATTCAACAAGACCCTTCTCTGCAAAATCAGTATAAATACCATTTATACTTTTATATGTTTTACCGTACAAATACTGTGCATCACCATCAACTTGCTTCACCTTAAAAGTCTTGTTATCGAAATCAATTACAGTACAGAAAACAGATTTGACTTTATCTTCACTATCTGTAATAATGAACATAACATTTGACTTTCCTGACAACGATTCAACAGAATAGACCGGTTTAATCTCTTCTATTGTTGTTTCTTCTTGTGCAGTTGTTGATTCTACAAGATTATTAATATCAAAATCAAGAGAATACATAAACAGAACTATGGAACAAACAGAGAGAACAACTATAAAAACTGCAAAAGCAATTATAAAACTTTTAAATTTACTGTTAATTTTTGTTTCGTTTGGAAAAATTCCTTTATTATAACTCATAATACACCGTTATTCTAAAATATTTAATATAGTATATCATAAAATAATCATATTAACAACAAGAAAATAAAAGAGTATTTTAAATAAAAAACCTTGCAAGGTACTTTCCCTACAAGGTTTTCTGTTTATTCTGTAAATTCGTATTTTTTCTCTGTTTTACTGAACCCTTTTGTACTGTCACCTGCTTTGAACAAAACAGTAACAGTCTGCATAATCAGTTTGAAATCAAGCCATAAGCTATACTTTTCAATATACATAAGGTCAAGAACAAGTTTATCCTTAGGTGAAGTATTATACTTACCTACAATCTGGGCATATCCGGTAAGACCACCTTTAACCTTTAATCTATATGAGAATTCAGGTAATTCAGCTGTGTATTTACTTACATTTTCAACCATTTCAGGTCGAGGTCCGACAACACTCATATCACCTTTAAGAATATTGAAAAACTGTGGTAATTCATCAATTCTGAACAATCTTAAATATTTACCAACCTTTGTAATTCGTTTATCATTATCTTTTGCTGATTCATTTGTACAGTCAACTTCAGTCATTGTACGGAATTTATAAACATCAAAGAGCTTTCCGCCTTTCGTTGCTCGCTTCTGACGGAAGAAAATCTTTCCACCATCTTCAGATTTAATAAGAATTGCTGCAACAAGCATAATCGGACCGGATACAATGATGCCAACAAGTGACATAATAATATCCATTGCTCGTTTTACAAATCGTTGTTCAAAAGTAAGGTCACGCATAACAGCAGAAACCATTGGCTTGTCATCAAGGAAAATTGACTTACCGCCCATAATCATAATATCTGACATTTCAAAGCTTGTATAGACATTCTTATTATTTGCATAACAGAATTCAGTAAATAGAACCTTTTGCTTTGTAGGAACTTCATAAATGAAAATAGTGTCACACTTACTCATAACATCATAAACATTTGGTGAAGTGAAATGAATCATATCTGTAACATTGTACTGTTTTTTATATCTTGTAATCTTCGGCATGATAGTATTAAGTGCAATTTCAGAATTTGTAATAACACAACATTTTTCAGGCTTATTGATTCCAAAATACACAGCCTGTCCCAAATATGTAAAAAGGAAAATAAGTGCAAGTTGAATCAATATTACAAGAATTAACAAATCAGGAGATTCATATACAAAATAATCATTATTATTTTCATTAACATTCATTATGCAAAGCTGTAAATGAGTAACAAGGTCTGTGACAATAGTTGCTAATGATAATGAAGTGATGATAGGCTTACTTTTTAATCTACCGATAGCATAACCACCATAAATTGACACAAGGGAAACTTCAAGCACACAGAATGTAACAAAAGTAACACCCGTTGTACGGGACAGATGAATAAGCCATGAATATTCTGTACTGAAAACTACAAAAAATGTTCCTATAAGAAGAACATACATAATTGTTTTTATTAAAAATATAATTGTTCTTTGGGCTTTTTGCAAAATGTTCATAAAACAGCCTCCAAGTTTTATAACTACTCACATTTTACTTAATACTTAAGATAAAGTCAATAATTAAAATAAAATGTAACGATTATGTCAAATTTCTTTTTTGAAAACATTTTTAATTTGCTCTGGATTCAACTGGGAAAGAACAATACCGATAAAAATGAGAACACAGCCTAAATATCCTCTGCCACTCATTATTTCATTAAGAAGAATAGCGCCACCGATTGCACTAAAAACTGATTCCGTTGAAAAAACAATGGATGCAAATGTCGGGTCAGCATCTCTTTGTCCTAAAATCTGACAAGTGTATGCGACACCAACTGACATTAAACCACCGTAAAGAATAGGGATTCCCGCACTCTTAATTGCTGAAAGCTCAATGTCTTCAAGGATAAGTGCAAAAAACAGACTTAAAACTCCACACACAAAAAATTGTACCATACTGAATTTTAAAGGACTTATATCATTCACATATTTATCAACAACAAGAATATGTCCTGCCCAGAAAAATGCACCGATAATAAGAACAACGTCGCCTATTCCAAAGGTCAGTTCATCACCTGTCATACAAAGGAAGAACAAACCTACAACAGCAAAAACAGCACCAAACAATGTGAAAATGCTTGTTTTCTTACCCATTACAAATCTTATTAACGGCACTAAAACAGTATAGAGTCCTGTAAGGAAACCTGCTTTTCCTGCACTTCCTGTTATCTCAACACCATATTGCTGTAAAGTTGATGCGATAAACAAAACAGCACCCGCAAGAATTCCGGGAATAAGGATATTTTTGATTTTTGTTTTATCAAGTTTTTCTCGTTCAAAAATTAAAATTACAGGTATCAATGATATTGTGCCCAGCATAAAGCGTATTCCGTTAAATGTAAATGCACCGACAAATTCAGCACCTACTTTTTGTGCGACAAAGGCAAAGCCCCATATCATTGCAGTGAGAAACAACAGAATTGTTGATTTAATCTTTGTTTTCATATATGTATCATCCTAAATTACAAGCCACGGAAAACCGTGGCTTAAAATTTATATAGCTTTTTTTGAATTCATTTTATTGAACTTCTTTGATGTTAAAACACCTGGTTTTCTTGATTCATCACGAACGATTTCAGGATTACCATTTTCATCAACACACTCTCTTGTTATAATAATCTTTGAGATTGTGTGGTCAGATGGTGTTTCATACATTATATTCATAAGGGTGCTTTCCATAATTCCACGAAGTCCACGAGCACCTGTTTTCTTCTCAAGAGTTTTTTCTGCAATTGCAACAAGTGCATCATCAGTAAACTCAAGTTCAACATCATCCATATTGAATAATGCCTTAAACTGCTTTAAAAGTGCATTTTTAGGCTCTGAAAGAATTCTGATTAAGTCATCCTTTGAAAGCTGTTGTAAAGCAGTTATAACGGGAACACGACCTACAAGTTCAGGAATAAGACCAAACTTTACAAGGTCCTGTGCAATAACCTTTGAATACACATCTTCCTCTTGGAACTGTGCTTTATTCTTTATGTCAGCACCAAATCCAAGACCTGAATTACCGGCACGCTTTTCAACGATTTTTTCAATGCCGTCAAACGCACCGCCACAAATAAAGAGAATATTTGATGTATCAATCTGGATAAATTCTTGTTGTGGATGTTTTCTGCCACCCTGAGGAGGAACATTTGAAACTGTTCCTTCGAGAATTTTAAGAAGTGCCTGCTGAACGCCTTCACCACTTACGTCACGAGTAATTGACGGATTTTCGCTCTTACGGGCAATCTTATCAATTTCATCAACATAAATGATACCACATTCAGCTTTTTCAATATCAAAATCTGCTGCCTGAATGAGTCTTAAAAGAATATTTTCAACATCTTCACCAACATAACCTGCTTCAGTAAGTGTTGTTGCATCAGCAATAGCAAATGGAACATCAATAATCTTTGCAAGAGTCTGTGCAAGTACAGTTTTACCAACACCTGTTGGTCCTAAAAGCACAACATTACTCTTTTGAATTTCAACACCATCGTCTGAACCGTGATAAATTCTTTTGTAATGATTATAAACAGCAACACTTAAAGCTTTTTTAGCTTCATCCTGACCAACAACATACTCATCGAGAGCAGCTTTGATTTCCTGTGGTTTTGGAAGAACTTTTTCTTCAAGTTTTACTTTTTTACCAGGGTTACTGCGAGTTCTGCCACCGTCATCAATAATACCCATACAAAGTTCAATACATTCGTCGCAGATATATACTCCAGGACCTGCTATAAGTTTGTCAACCTGTTCCTGTGTTTTACCGCAAAAGGAACATCTGACATTTCTTTCTTTATCGTTATCTCTAGCCATATTGACTCCTTAAAGGTTATCTTTTATAAAATACCTTATCTACAATACCGTAATCCATTGCTTCCTGTGCTGAAAGCCAATTATCACGCTCTGTATCAAGTGCAATCTGTTCAATTGGTTTACCAGTATTTTCAGCAAGGATTTTATTGAGTTTTTCACGAGTTCTGAGAATGTGCTCTGCTGCAATTTTAATATCAGATGCTTGACCCTGAGCACCACCTAATGGCTGGTGAATCATAATCTCGCTGTTAGGAAGAGCAAATCTTTTTCCTTTAGCACCTGATGAAAGCAAAAATGCTCCCATACTTGCTGCCATACCCATACAGATTGTAGAAACATCACACTTGATGTACTGCATTGTATCGTAAATTGCAAGTCCTGCTGAAACAGAGCCACCCGGACTGTTAATATAAAGGCTAATATCTTTTTCGCTATCCTGTCCCTCAAGATAAAGTAACTGAGCAACAACTAAAGATGCAGTTGCATCATTTACCTCATCTGACAAAACGATAATTCTATCATTTAAAAGTCTTGAAAAAATATCGTACTGTCTTTCCCCTCTGTTTGTCTGTTCAACAACGTATGGTACAAGTGCCATAATATTACCTCCAATCAATATCTTTGAAAAGTATTAAAGAATTGTCCTTTTGAGTATTGGACAATTCTTCAACACTTAAACAGTTATTTTATTCAGCATCTGCTGCTTTTTTTGTTGTTTTCTTTGTAGCCGGCTTTTTAGCAGGAGCTTTTTCTTCTCCTTCTTTCTTTTCAGCTGTCTTCTTTGTAGTTTTTTCTTCAGTTACCTTTGCACTGCTCTTAACAAGGTCAATTGCTTTCTTTGACTTGATGTCACCTGCAAGTGAATCAGCAGGAATTGCCTTTTTAACTGCCTCAACATCCATATTATATGTCTTTGCAAGGTTTTCATATTCAGCATTAACTTCGTCCTCAGTAGCTTCAATGTTTTCTGCCTTAACAATTGCTTCAACAGCAAGGCTGAGCTTAACCTGAGCTTCAGCATTTTCTTTGTAGCCTTCTCTGAAAGCAGCCATTTCCATGCCTGTGTATGAAAGATATGTGTTAAGGTCAAGACCCTGTGACTGAAGTCTGTAATTGAAGTTATCAACGATATTGTCGATTTCAGCTTCAATCATAACTGCAGGGATATCAACTTCAATTCCCTTAACAACTTCTTCAAGAAGGTCGTTAGTTACTTTATTGTCAGCATCTGCTTTCTTTGCTTCTTCAAGCTGTGCTTTAACACTCTTCTTAAGTTCGTCAAGTGTATCGAATTCGCTTACATCCTTTGCAAACTCATCATCAAGTGCAGGAAGTTCCTTAACCTTGATTTCATGAAGCTTAATCTTAAATACAGCATCCTTTGATGCAAGGTCTTCCTGATATTCTGCAGGGAATGTAACATTTACATCAAATTCTTCACCGATTTTGTGACCGATAATCTGGTCTTCAAATCCAGGGATGAATGAGCCACTACCGATTACAAGTTCATACTTTTCAGCTTTACCACCATCAAATGCTACGCCATCAACGAAGCCTTCAAAGTCGATAACTGTTGTATCATTCTTCTTAACTGCTCTCTTTTCAACGCTAACCATTCTTGAATTCTGTTCCTGCATTTTTGCAAGTTCAGCCTTAACTTCGTCAGCTGCTACCTTACAAGAAGGTTTTGTAGCTTTAAGTCCCTTGTATTCTCCAAGCTTAACTTCAGGCTTAACAGCAACCTTAAGTTTTAATACTACACCATCTTTTGAGATTTCAGGAACTTCAAGGTCATAAGGAGCACCTACAACATCAAGTTTTGATTCGATGATTGCTTCGCTTACAGCCTCAGGATAAACAAGTTCAAGAGCATCTTCATAGAATACGCCTTCACCATACATTTTCTCGATGAAAGCTCTTGGTGCTTTACCTTTTCTGAATCCCTTGATAACGATATCTTTTCTCTGCTTGAGGTATGCCTTCTGAATAGCAGCCTCAAACTTTTCGCCATCAATTGAGATTTCGAGTTCGTAGACATTCTTTTCTACATTGTTTGTTGACTTTAACATTAAATATTCCTCCTGAATATCATTGTTTACAGCGTTTTATTTTACCGCAATATTCACGATATTATATCACATAAAAAAAATAATTACAATATTTTCCTTAAGTTTTTCTTTACTTTTCAGCAAAAATAATACTGATTTTTTCAAAAAATATCATTTATTGATAAACAACGGACAAAAATCGAGATAATCAGCCGAATTCAAGTGAAAGTTTATTCCATATTTTTCACCATTCAAAGCACCCTTTATTGCTCCGCCGTGAAGATGTCCGTAATAACATCTTGAGATTTCGTTATCTGTCAGTACCTTTAAAATCGGCTCACAATCACGCAGAATACTGATTGGAGGATAGTGAAGAAATACTACAACCTCTCCACCAAGTTTTTTTGCCTCATCAATTGAACGCTGAAGCCTTGCGCACTCACGAGCCATAACCTTGTCCACATTTTCACTTTCCGCATCAAAAAACCAACCACGAGTACCTGCAACGGAAATATCCCCTATACGATATGCGTTATTATGAAGAAATTTTATTGTATCAAATCCCTTTTCCTTGCAAAACTTTTCCATTTTTGTAACAGTATTCCACCAATAGTCATGATTACCCTTTGAGATAATTTTTGTACCCTTTAAATTATTGAGAAAGTCAAAGTCCTTCTCTGTTTCCTCAAGGCTCATAGCCCATGAAATGTCACCATTGATTATAACTGTGTCATCTTCTTCAACAACTCGTTGCCAATTATTTTCTATTCTCTGGGCATAGTCGTCCCAGCCCTTGAAAATATCCATGGGCTTGTCAACAGAAAAAGATAAATGAGTATCGCCAATAGCATAAACGGACATAAAGAAATTTCTCCTATGAATAATTATAAGCCATCTTCAAAAAATAAATCTGAAAGGAGGCAATAAAAATGGATAAAAACAAGAACATTACATGTGATGCTTGTCATTGCACATACAATGACGGTCATATGAACTGTACAGCAGACGGCATTAAGGTTGGTACACATAATGCTTGTTGTTGTGACGACACAAGATGTGCCACATTTAAAATGAAAGAAAATATGTAACTAATAAAATTGCGGAAACCTGAAAACTTTGTCGGTTTCCGCAATATTTATATTTTAGATACCTAACATGTCAAATACAACTTGTTTCATATCTTCTTTCTTACTTACTCTTGTGAAACGAGGTTCTTTGCCCTTAAGAGTTGCAAGCTGTTGTGGAACAGGTTCATTTGACTTATTAAAGAGTTCATCAACCATATCAAACTCATTGTCAGCCTTGATTTCGTCAGTAATTGCAGCAAGAACACTTGCTGAGAATTTATATGGATTAGCAGTTGAAGCAATAACTGTTGGAGTTTTGTCCCCTGTATTTGCTACATAATCATCGTAAACCTTAACTGCAACTGCTGTATGGGTATCGCAAAGATAATTCTTTTCGTTAAATACTTTTCCAATTGTTGCTTTTGTTTCAGTATCATCACAGCAACCTGCTGCAAACAATGCTTTGACCTTTTCTGCAACATCAGTAGAAACTGTATATTTACCATCAGTATTAAGTGCTGACATCCATTCAGTAACCTGAGCATCATTTTCACCGCAAAGGTGGAAAAGAAGTCTTTCAAGGTTACTTGAAATAAGAATATCCATTGATGGTGATGTTGTGCAATAGAAATCTCTGTTCTTATTGTAAGTACCGCTTGTAAGGAAATCAGTCAGAACATTATTTGCATTTGATGCACAAATAAGAGTCTTTACAGGAACACCCATTCTCTTCGCATAATAAGCAGCAAGAATGTTACCAAAGTTACCGGTTGGGACAACGACATTCATTGCTTCTCCATTTTTAAGTTCACCGTTCTGGAGCATATCGCAATATGCTGAAACATAGTAAACAATCTGTGGTACAAGACGACCCCAGTTAATTGAGTTTGCAGATGAAAATGCAAGACCATTTTCTTTGAACTTCTTTTCGATATCCTTGTCTGTGAAAATCTTCTTAACACCTGACTGTGCATCGTCAAAGTTACCTTCAATAGCACAAACGCTTACATTTGAGCCTGACTGAGTTGTCATCTGAAGTTTTTGCATAGGACTAACACCATCAACAGGATAGAATACGAGAATCTTTGTGTTAGGAACATCTGCAAAGCCCTCAAGTGCAGCTTTACCTGTATCACCTGATGTAGCAACAAGAATAACAATTTCTGTATCTCTAACCGTCTTACCTGCTGAAACAGTGAGAAGATAAGGAAGAAGCTGAAGTGCCATATCCTTGAATGCACAAGTAGGGCCTCTCCAGAGTTCAAGAATATTTGCAGTATCATTTAATTTATATAAAGGTGCAACTTTGTCTGAACTGAATTTGCCTTCTTTATAAGCACCCTCAACACACATTGAAAGTTCTTCTTCAGTAAAATCTGTAAGATAGAGTTTAAGAACTTCCTTTGCTCTTTCAATATATGTCATTGGAACAAGTTTTTCAATGAATTCAGCTGAAATTACAGGAATTTCTGTAGGGACAAAAAGACCTCCTTCAGATGAAATACCTTTTGCGATAGCTTCTGCTGCAGTTACGCGAACAGATTTATCTCTTGTACTTGTATAAAACATTAAAACACATCCTTTTCGTGTGGTATTTTATCATAATAATTTTTGTTTTTCAACATATTTTACTGACCTTTTGCATCAAAAGCACCTTCAATGTGATTTAATCGAACAGGTTCATTGTTTTCAAAATAAACTTCGATAATATCAAAACGAGGTTGCTTATCACTTTGATTTTCCTTAAGGTACAGTTGTGAAGCAGCAATAATCTTATTCCTTTTTAAGTAATCAACCGCATCAGCAGGAGAATATTTCATATTTTCGCTTCTTGTTTTAACTTCAACAAAACAAATATACTTTCTATCCTCTGCAACAAGGTCTATCTCACCTAATCTACAGTTATAATGTGCAGATGCGATATCATATCCGTGACGTCTTAAATATCTTGATGCTATGATTTCTCCATGTCTGCCAAGCAAATGACTATCCATTACTTTTCACCATATAACTTTTTAAGAAATGTCATTCTATGTATTGGTGATGGTCCAAATTCTTTGAGCATTTCGTAATGAATTTTTGTGCCATAACCTTTATGCTTCTCAAACTGATACTGAGGATATTCCTTTGCTTTTTCAAGCATAAATCTGTCACGGCTGACTTTTGCAAGGATTGAAGCAGCCGCAATAGACATGACTTTAGCATCACCTTTTACAACTGTTTCCTCCGTTACAAAAGGAATTTTTGGATACTGATTACCATCAATCAAAGCATAGTCAGGTTTTTCTTTAAGTCCTTCAACTGCTCTATGCATGGCAAGAAAAGTTGCATTAAGAATATTGATTTCATCAATTTCCTGTTCAGTTGCGATACCAATTGAATAATCAACTGCTTTTTCACAGATTATATCAAATAACTTTTCTCTCTTCTTTTCACTGATTTTTTTTGAATCATTAAGTCCATCAATTTCAAGTCCTAACGGCAAAATAACTGCAGCAGCATAAACAGGTCCTGCTAAAGGTCCTCTGCCAGCTTCATCAATTCCACAAACGAGTTTATAACCTGCATTTACTGCGTTTTGTTCAAATAAATAATCCATTTTTCACACCGGTTTTTCAAGAGAAATAGTTCCTAATTTCCCACCTCTGTATTCGTCAAGCAACATTACAGATACACGTTCATAGTCAATTTCTCCGCCTTTTATCATCATTCCACGTTTTTTCCCTATCATTTCAAGGACTTCCCAAGCTTCATTTTGCTCAAAATCAGCAATTTTATATCTTTCAGTAAGTCTGTCAGGATAATCCGATTTCATAACATCAAGAAGACGAATAGCAAGGGTTTCACTATCAAGAATCTCATCTTTTACTGAACCTATAAAAGCAAGTCTGTCCCCTACCTTAGGGTCATCAAATTTAGGCCACAAGACTCCCGGGGTATCAAGTAATTCAATACCATTCCCTATTGGAAACCATTGATTATGTCTTGTAACACCTGCTTTATCTGCAACCTTTGCCTTAGCACTTCCTGCCATTCGGTTTATAAAAGAGGATTTACCGGTATTGGGAATACCGACAACCATAATTCGTAATGCTTTTCCCGGCATTCCTCTGTCTTCATTTTTCTTGATTACATCTTTTAAAACTTCTCTTACAGCAACAATATAATTATTAAGTCCTTTTCCTGTACGACAATCAACGGGAATGGCTCTTATACCTTTGTTTTTGTAATACTCAACCCACTGATTTGTAGTATTCTTATCAGCAAGGTCACATTTATTCAATAGAATAATTCGTGGCTTACCATTTATCATTTCTTCAAGTTCAGGGTTTGAACTGCTATAAGGAATTCGTGCATCTATGATTTCTGTAACACCATCTACAAGAGATAAGCTCTCTTTAATCAGACGACGGGTTTTCGCCATGTGTCCCGGAAACCATTGAACTATCTGTTTTTGGCTATCACCCATTTTATGACTCCTTAAAATCCGAATTAAATAATGATTTGTCGCCAAATCTATAAACTACTTTACCTAAAATATATCTTTCATCAATAACACCAACAAACACATCACGACTATCTGATGAATGATTTCTATTATCTCCCATCACAAATACATATCCTTCAGGAACTGTAACAAGTTTATTCATTGCTTCGGTGTATTCCATTTCTTCTTTTATGTATGGTTCATCAAGAGGTTTTCCGTCAACAATTGTCTGTTTTGTTTTCTCATCAAACCAGACTGTTTGTCCACCAACAGCAATTACTCTTTTTATCAGTACTTTATTAAAGATATTAGGCTGTGATGTGATAACAACATCGCCATATTCCACATCACGAACAATAGAACTTACTACAAGTCTGTCAGCATGACGAAGGGTATTTTCCATTGATTGACCTGAAACTGTTGAAATCTTGAAAAAGAATGTAAAAATAATTCCAACCACAAGAACTGCAGTGACAATTATTGAAGCAATGTCGTAAACTGACTCTGCAGTCTTTTTTGCTTTTTCGTCTGACTTCTCGCTGATAACATCAATATTTAAATTATCTTCCATTAATATATCTCCCATTCACCAAAAGGATACATACGTGCATTTGCAACGCCAAGTATGTATCGTTCATCTATAATTCCGATTGAATCAAACCGGCTATCCAATGAATCATTACGGTTATCACCCATTACGAAAACATAACCTTCAGGAATTTTGATTGGTCTGTCAAAATCACCCTTATTATGTGTTGGTGCCATAATATAAGGTTCATCAATTACTTCACCATTAACCTCTACCTGGCCTGTCATAAAGTTAATATCTAAAGTGTCACCACCAACAGCAATTACTCTCTTAATTAAAGGCTCATTAAGCTCGTTAGGCTGAGTGACAACAACAATGTCGCCTCTTTCGATAGTTTTGTTAATTGCTCTTACGGTAAGCCAATCGCCATTGTTTAATGTAGGCATCATAGATTCGCCATCAACACCAACAACTCTGAAGCAAAACACGAAAACAAGCAAAATAAGAATTATGGAAAATACAAAGGAATCCATCCATTCATAAATGATTTCCCATGGACCTTTCTTCACTTTGACGGTTGCAGGTCTTTCTGTTCTTTTCTCATTTTCTTTTTTCTTATCATTTATTTTAAAAGATTTTTTTGTATCGGATTCATTCTTTCGACCAACATCTGTGTCTTTATTTTCTTTATTATAGTTAAAAGAAATATCTTCTGTTTTTCTCATAAATTCACCTATTTAATACTTTTTGAAATTTCACAAATTCTTTGTAATCTGTGATTAACACCTGAACGAGATAAAGAAACACTAAGTTTCTCACCCAACTCACGCAAAGACATATCAGGATTTTTAAGTCTGATTTCTGCAAGTTCTTTCAAATCATCTGACAGATATGAAAGTCCCACAGTATTTTTAATATGTAAGATAGCATTAACCTGCTTTGATGATGCATCAAGTGTTTTATCAAGATTTGCATTTTCAAAGTTCAGTTTTCTATTAACATGATTTCGCATATCTTTATACATTTTAACTCCCATTATTTCAAGAGAGGAATTAAATGCACCCATAACTGTAAGTAAATCTTCGATAGACTCACTATCTTTGAAATATACCACATAGTTTGAGTTTCTTGTTATGCTTTTTGGCACAACAGATAACTCGTCATAATCATTTATAAAAAGTTTAAGGTCTCGGCTTAAGTTAAGATAAGGAACAACGAATTCAAGGTGATAATTTTTATTCGGGTCATTTACTGTTCCACAAGTGAGAAATGCACCCTTAAGAAATGCAACCTTGCAACACTCATCGGCCATATTGCTCCAATTAAGTCTTGAGCCACCATTTTTCTTATCGTAGCCAAAAGTTTCCATAACCTTAAGTCTATCTTCTTTTCTCGTTACTTCAACCTTGAATTTACCTGCATCAGACTTTGTAAGTTTTGGTTTAACACCACATACAGTCTGCATAAGTTCCAAATATTTATTTGCAACGCCCTCATGCTCTGTTAACAGGAAAATATCGTAATATGAAAATGCTCTTGAAAAAAGCATCATACCATAAGCAAAAGCGTGACGACAACACTCATTCTCTATTTCAGAACATAATATTTCATTTTTTACATTTGCTGAAAATGACATATTAAAAATCCTTATCTATTGATATCTCTATGGGATACGGAAACTTTAAATCCTTTTTCTTTAATAGCTTTATATATAATTTCGGCAAAAACAACAGAACGATGCTTACCACCTGTACAACCCACGGAAATTGTTAGTTGACTTTTTCCTTCAGAGATATATAAAGGAACAAGATATGTAACTAAATCCGTAAGTTTTGGTTCAAGATTCTTTGCCTCATCAAAACTCATAACATAATTACGAACTTCACTATCAAGACCAGTTTGATTTTTCAATTCTGGAACATAAAAAGGATTTGGCAGACAACGAACATCAAAAAGCAGGTCAGTGTCTTTTGGCGAACCATATTTGAAACCAAAAGAAACCACATTAATTTTCATAGCACCTGTAAAATCATCAAGAAAAAGCTTTGAAATTCTTTCCTTAAGCTGTGCAGTTGATAAATATGATGAGTCTATGACAAAGTCTGCTAAATTTCTTACTTTTTTAAGCATTTCACGCTCTTGAAGAATTATATCAATCAAAGACTTTGTTGAATCATCATTTACAAGAGGATGTTTTCTTCTTGTTTCCTGATAACGACGAAGAATAACATCATTTTCTGCATCCATGAACATTATTTTGTACTGGCAACCCATTATTTTAAGTTCATCAAGAGCACTTGGAAGATGAGAAAGTGAATCGCCAAGACGGACATCGGCAACTATGGCAACCTTTTCACGTATTTCAGCAGAGTCATTCAAAAGTTGAACAAAAGTAGGTATAAGTTTTGGTGTCATATTATCAACGCAGAAAAAACCAATATCCTCAAGAGAATCCATTACTCTTGATTTACCTGCACCTGACATACCTGTAACAATTACAAGTTGCATTTTTTGTTCCTCCTTATTCGCCTACTATTTTCACTTCCGGTTCCAGCATTACACCGTGTTTTTCGTGTACAATTTTCTGAACATCTTTTATAAGTGTAATAACATCAGTTGATGTTGCTCCACCTTTGTTGATTACAAAGCCTGCGTGCTTTTCACTCACCTGTGCTCCACCGACTGTATATCCTTTAAGTCCACAATCTTCAATAAGTGCTCCTGCAAAATATCCCTCAGGTCTTTTGAAAGTACTACCTGCACTTGGATATTCAAGAGGTTGTTTATCTTTTCTTCGTTGAAGCTTATCATCCATAGCTTCTTTAATATCTTTTTTATCTGCTTTTGTTAGTTTCATAACAGCAGATGTAATTACAAAGCCATTGTCTGTATATGCACTATGACGATAACCTAAATCAAGATTTTCTTTTTCAAGCGTAGCTATATTTCCATTTTCGTCCAAATGATTTACAGAATAAAGGACATCTTTCATCTCACCGCCATAAGCACCAGCATTCATATAAACTGCACCACCAAGAGTACCCGGAATACCGAAAGCGAACTCAAGTCCCGAAAGAGAATTCTCAAGTGCAAACATGCAAAGGCTTTTTAAAGATGCTCCTGCCTCACAGTAAATTGTAGTATCATCAAGCAATTTGATTTCAGATAACTGTGAACCAATTTTAATAACGACACCATTTATGCCTTTATCGGTAACTAAAAGATTTGAGCCATTGCCGATAATAAAGGGTTTTACATTATTTGAAAATGAAAATGCAACAATTTTATTAAGGTTCTCAAGAGAGTTCGGTATAATCAGTATGCTTGCATTACCGCCACATTTAAAACTTGTATATTTTTTCATAGGTGCATCTGCAATTACTTCTGCACCAATCTTTTCAGCGAATAATGCAATTTTCTTATACACTGATATACCCTCTTTCAATTAATAATTTTGCCAGATATCAATTTCCTGCGCTTTTGGCTCATAACCGTCATCCATACCAAGGTGATGAAGAAGCTCACGAGCAGCGTTATATCCCATTTTCTTTTGTCTGTTGTTCATAGCAGCACATTCAATAATTACTGCAAGGTTACGACCAGGCTTAACAGGAACAACCGTAAGTGGAATTTTAACATCCATAATATTTATGTATTCATTATCAAGTCCCATACGGTCATATACCTTTGAACTATCCCAAGGCTCAAGTTGAATAACCATATTGATTTTTTCAGTAAGTTTAACTGCACCCATACCAAAAAGACGACGTGCATTGATAATACCTATTCCTCGAAGTTCGATAAAATGACGGATATTATCAGGTGCAGAGCCAACAAGTGTCTTTGCAGATGCTTTTCTTATTTCAACAGCATCATCAGCGATAAGGCGATGACCACGCTTGATAAGCTCAATAGCAGTTTCGCTTTTACCAACACCACTGTCACCGACAATAAGAACGCCTTCACCATAAACCTCAACGAGAACGCCGTGACGAGTGATACGAGGAGCAAGTGCTGTGCCAAGGAAATAGATAAGAGTTGACATACTTGCTGATGTTGCTTCAGCAGTTCTTAAAATCGGAACATGATATTTTTCAGCAGCCTCAGTCATACCCTCCAGAGGTTCCATACTTCTTGTAATAATAACAACAGATGGCTGTTTACTGAAAAGTCTGTCAATACATTCAAGTTGTTGTTCTTTACTGAATGATTTTACAAACTCAAATTCTGAAAAACCAAGATACTGAACACGAGCCGGGTCAAAATATTTATCATTACCTGCAAGTAAAAGTCCCGGTCTGTTAACTTCCTGAGATGTTATTGAAAGTTCAGATGCGTCACAAGGTAAATATATTGTTTCAAAACCAAATTCAGTTATAATTTTTTCTAAAGAAACAGAATACTTTGATGCCAAAACGCCTATCTCCCCTTTATAAGAATATATTTAAATTATTATATAACATTCTATCAGAATTTCCAATAGTTTTTTTGCATTTTATTAACTTTTTTATTGCCAATCTGTAAACATTGTTGCAAAAGCAAATCAATTTGATATAATTTGAATCAGAGGTGATATTATGAAAAAAGGAATAAAAATTTTTCTTAGCATCTTTCTCGTTATCACAATTATTTTTGCAGGTCTATTCTGGTGGTGGTCTGGATTCTTCTACAGTACAAGTTCAAGATATTATAAAGAAATAAGCAGTTCGGAGTATTCTCCACTCCCTACCGTCGATTCATTACCAGAACATATATCTGTTAAATACAAATATTTTAAAGATTATATGGGAATTTGGGAATCCAAAGCATACACAATGATAGTTGAATATAATGAAGAAACATATAAAAAGCAGAAAGCAACTCTTTATGAATCTTATGAAAAATTATGTGATTGGACGAATACCGACGATGAAAACGATTATCCTTTAGAGAAAAAAGAAACGATACCGTTTGAATTTAAAGAGTTTTTCTTTGTAATGTATTCAGATGATTATCCTCATAATATATATTTCATAGGCACAAATGACAAGACAAATCAAATTGCATATATTTATTTTTACGACCACGATTTAGATTACATAGGCAAATCCTATTCTGAATTTCTTGATGAGAATTGTGGCTGGTAAAACCGAACCCGACAGGATATTTCCCGTCGGGTTCTTTAAGTTACGAAAATAGGTTATTTCATATTTTCTTCGTATGACTTAATCATCTTTTTAACCATCTGACCGCCGACACTACCTGCCTGCTTTGAAGTAAGGTCACCGTTGTAGCCCTGCTTAAGGTTTACGCCAACTTCTGAAGCTGCTTCCATCTTGAAACGGTCGAGAGCTTCACGAGCCTCTGGTACTACGTTCTTATTACCTCTTGACATCTGAATACACCCCTTATCAATTAAAGTTTTATATTAATTGCGTTTGCAATAGTATTATGAGCATTTCAGATACATTTATTATTGATAATTTTTGTTAATTCGACACATAATCTCTTAATGAACAAAATTTATATCCCTGACGTTTTGCTTCGTCAATTATATTGTCCAAAGCATTCGCATTATCAGGTGAAACTGAGTGTAAAAGTATTACAGCACCAGGATGAAGTCTTGAAACAACTGTATCATAAGCGTACTGCTCACCTTTTTGACTATTCAAGTCCCAATCAGCATAAGCTAATGACCAGAAAACACTTGTGTAGCCTAAAGAATTAACGGTATTTAATGCTGTATCCGTATATTCACCTTTAGGAAATCGGAAATAAGGTTCACAATAATTAAAGTTTTCTTTCAAATAGTTTTCCATACCCTTGATTTCTTCCGTCATCTGTTCTGTCCCGATTTCTGCAAAAGACGGATGTGTTACAGAGTGATTTCCCACAATATGACCTTCGGCTATCATTCTTTTAATTAAATCAGGATTTTCCTTAACCTGTGGCAAAGTACAGAAGAATGCCGCAGTAACCTTCTTTTCTTTTAGAATATCAAGAAT
Source organism: Candidatus Fimenecus sp. (assembly GCA_045593555.1). Lineage (GTDB taxonomy): Bacteria > Bacillota > Clostridia > Oscillospirales > Acutalibacteraceae > Fimenecus. The sequence continues at coordinate 82,988 of JAZNWU010000010.1, forward strand.
TTTTGATGTGTAACCATTTTCATAACCACAGTCAAAGGTCAGATATAAAACCTTTTCCTTTGATTTGGTATCAAGACAAAATGCGTTAAAATCATTATCATCAAAATATTTCTGTGCATTTATTGATATTTCATTTGCAACACCATTTTTTGCAACACCATAGCTATGAGATTTCTTTGCATTTGTACTTTGAAGCATAGGTTCGGGTGAAACTGATGTTTCGTTATTATTCTTAACTGTTGATGTTTCTGAACTTGTTTCAGGCTTATAATCTCGTGCAGTTTTTCTTTCACAAGAAGATAATAAACAAATAACAAGAATTACACAAATTACTTTAACAATACTTTTCATTTGCGTGCCTCTTACTTCATCATCTTGTTAACGCTGTCAACAACATCATTTACTGTGCTCATTGCTTTCTTGGCAGTTTTCTTCATCTTCTTTTTTGTGCCTTTGTCAGTCATTGAGTTTGTTACTGCCATAGCTGCCGTACCTGCAAGCATACCTGCACCTACAACTTTACCAACTTGTTTCTTATCCATATTCTTTCTCCTTTCTTTCAAATTTTGCTCAACAAATTTCATTGAGCAAAAATATTTTTTGAAAGAAAACAAAAAAAATTATCAAATTGTGTTTTAAATTATTTCTAAAAATGTTATTATATTTTTAAGTTTGAAATTTTTAAAATTAAGGTGATAAAAATGACATTAAATATAGTAATGGTTGAACCTGAAATTCCACAGAACACAGGTAATGTTGCCCGTACTTGTGCTGCAACAGGTGCAAGACTTCATCTTGTGGGCAAAATGGGTTTTACTCCTGATGATAAGAAACTAAAAAGAGCAGGACTTGACTATTGGTATCTTCTTGATATTACTTATTACGACACTATGGAAGAATTTTTTGAAAAAAACAAAGGTGGAAATTTTTTCTATTTTTCAACAAAAGCACAGAAAAGACATTCTGATGTTTCATATCCTGATAATACATATCTTGTCTTTGGTAAGGAAACTGCAGGACTTCCTGAAAAACTGCTTTTTGAGAATGCTGATAAGTGTGTAAGAATTCCAATGATTGATGAGGCAAGAAGCCTTAATCTTTCAAATGCAGTTGCAATCGGTGTTTATGAAACACTCCGACAATGGGATTATCCACAGTTGCTTGAAAGTGGAAAATTGAGAGAATATCTTTGGAGTGACCAGCAGTAAAGTGCAAAATGCAAAACGCAAAGTGCAAAATCATTAAAAACTTAGTTACATATAAAAACGCATCCGACTTCGATTAGTCAGATGCGTTTTTTGGCTCGTCGGGGACGCTGACCCCTACGAAAATTTTGTTATTCACTTAATGGAAATGTCAAACGGACTTTGAATAGGTCGCCATCAATTTGAATGTCAAGCTTACCTTTTTGGACTTCAGTAAGACTTTTTGCAATTGAAAGACCCAAACCACTACCTTCTGTATTTCGTGAACTGTCACCACGGACAAAGCGTTCCATAAGTTCGTCGCCTGAAATATTAAGCGGGTCTTTTGAAATATTACGGAAACTTATTTCTGCAAACTTACCATTGCGTTTTGCATCAATATAAACTCGAGTTCCTGACTGGGCATATTTTGCAATATTGTTAAGTATATTATCGAACACTCGCCACATATGACGGTTATCTGCCATAACAAACAGTGTTTCATCTGTCTTATTAAGAATTACCTGCAGATTATTCTGTTCAAATCGTTCTTCATATTCACCGAGAGCTTGTGAAAGTAAAATTCCCAACTCAAATTTCAAAAGGTTAACATTAATATTGCCTGTTGATGCTTTTGAGGCTTCAAGCAAGTCGTCAATTAACTTTTTAAGTCTTGTTGATTGACGAGAAAGAACATCTATATACTCTTTGGCTGTTTCGTTTTCGATTTTCTCTTTTTCAAGTAAATCAACATAGTTTATGATTGAAGTCAAAGGGGTTTTAATATCATGAGAAACATTTGTTATAAGTTCGGTTTTAAAGCGTTCTGATTTCATCTGCTCTGCAACTGCTTTTTGAATACCATCACTCATATTGTTGATATTTTCTGCGTGGTCTTTTAAGTCAAGGAAAAGGTATTTTGTATCAATCTTTTTATACACATTACCGTTTGCAATATCTTCTGTACCTTTTTTAATGTCTTTGAGAAGAATTGCAACAAGGATAATACCGACACCAAGGATACCATTGATAATAAATGTAGCAGGCCACCAAACGCCCCATTCAAGTGTAAGAATTATGAATTCCACAAGCATTATAACAACTACTGCAAAAACTGTTTTCCAAACAAGTGGGATTTTACGAAGTAAACTTCCAAAAGTTTTTATTACTTTTACAAATCCGGTCCATATTTTCTTTAAGACCTTGATAATCAACATAACGATTTTATATATTATTGTTGATTTGATAAATGTTGATGTTTTAAAGCGTACTGATATTGTCATTAAAAGAATTGCAAGCAAGACGAAATCAATGAAAACACCTATAATGCAAAGCACTATTAATAGTGGCAGTATTTCATAAAAGAAGCTATTGTAATACCACCAATCATCTATAGTTTCATAAATAGCATACCATGCTATAAACAGTAAAAAAGTTAAGCCACCATAAACAGCCGTTAGAATATCAACAGGTAATTTATCAAATTTGGAAATGTAAATGTCATCAGACTTTTCCGTATGACCTGCAATACAAAGAAGAATTATGAAAAACAGCAAAGACAATACTGATGAAATTGCTGCTACGATATAAAAAACAGTTTCATGTTTTGCAACAAAATCATAGAATTCACCTATATAATAAATAAAATCTTTTACGATTGGTTGAGCCTTATAACACACAGTTACGGTGTATGATTTATCATCATAATATTGGGATGTACTCGGAACAGTTTCAGGTTCAAAAATCCCTTCATCTGTTATATGAACACTTGTTGTTTCTTCTTCATATGTTTCTTTTATTATTTCATCTTTATTTCTGTATTCTTCTTTTAAAACAGAAAAACTTCTTCCGAAAGAAACGGTCAGTTCTCCTGCTGACTCATCAATTGAAGAATAAGCAATATCCCCATTTTCATCTTTAATTTCATAAAGAATATTCTCTGAAAAATTAGGAGCAAAAGAATTATAGGAATACTCGTTATCTATACCGTATTTCACATATTCTTCATATCCTTCTCTTATTCTGTGTTCATAATTATATAAGAAGCCTTCAAGATATCTGTTTCTGTTTTCTACCTGTTCTTTTGCTGACGAAACAAATGCTTCTGAACCAATTCCAAAAAGAATACATGCACCTGACAACAATAAAGTGGTCATAAATACTGCGAAAAGAACAACTGCGATGCACTTAACAACAAAATTGTTTTTCATTTTCTTACACCTCTTTCTTCATCTTATACCCTTGTCCCCATACTACTTTTAAGTAGCGTGGTTCGGCAGGATTGATTTCGATTTTTTCACGGAGGTGTCTTATATGTACTGCAACTGTGCTTTCTGCTCCGTATGGGTCATCCTTCCACACCTTTGTGTATATTTCCTTTGGTGAAAAAACTCTGTTTGGATTTTTCATAAGCAAGTGCAGAATTTCATATTCCTTTGGTGTAAGTGATACCTTTTCGCCGTCAACAGTTACCTTTTTAGCAGAATCGTCAAGCTCAATTCCACCTATGCAGATACTCTTTTCATTAATTTTGCCACCACCAAGCATCATATAACGACGAAGCTGGGATTTTACTCTTGCCATAAGTTCAACAGGATTGAACGGTTTTGTTACATAATCGTCTGCACCGACATTAAGTCCAAGAATCTTGTCGGTATCCTCACCTTTTGCTGTAAGCAAAATTACGGGAATGTTGCTGACTTCACGAATTTTCACCATTGATGTTATACCATCCATAACAGGCATCATAATATCCATAATAACAAGGTGAATTTCTTCGTTTTGAACCTTTTCAAGTGCTTCTAAACCGTTGTAGGCAAGAATTGTGTTATACCCCTCTGATTTAAGATAAATTTCAAGTGCATTGACAATATCTTTTTCATCATCACAAACAAGAATATTATACATATTTTCAACCTCCAACGGTATTGTAACTGATTTATAATTAAGATAAAAGTAAGTAAATTATTAAGAATTTATTAAGATAAAAAAGAGATTCTTCGCTATGCTCAGAATGACAATATTATATCAATTACATATAAAAATAGCAACGGCGGGGTCAAGACCCCGCCCTACCGTTACTTATAATAAATCAACTTTTAATGTTTCGTCGTTATATTTATAGAATTTTCTGTCTTCAAGTGCCCAAAGACGATTTGTGAACTCACCTTTTTCGACTCCGTTTACTGCATCCATAATCTCATAAACACGGGCATCCATCAAGTCAAGCTGTGAAAGAAGCTCTGCTTCAAGGAACAAAGGTCTTACAGCAGCACCAAACTCAGGTTCACCGTGATGAGATAAAATCATATGTTGTAAAAGCATTGACTTTTCACTATCTATTCCAAGTTTTTGCCCTGCTTCTTTAACCATCATTGCACCCATTACAAGATGTCCCAAAAGGTTGCCCTCAACAGTATAGCCTGATGCAATTCCTGTTTCCTTAACATCAAATTCAACTGTTTTTGCAATATCGTGAAGAATTGCACCTGAAAGTAACAATTCACGATTTACAAAAGGATAAACCTTACAGATTGATTCACAAAGCTTAACGATAGAAGCAGTATGCATCAAAAGTCCACAACGGATAGCATGGTGAAGACGGAATGCTGCAGGGAAATAGAGAATCTTTTCTTTATTCTGTTCCAGAAGATATGTAACAATTTTCTTTAAATCATCATCTTTGAATGAATTTACTAATGAAATCAGGTGGTTGTACATATCTTCACCGGAATAGTCCGCTGACTTAACATAATCTGCCACATCAACATTATCACTTTCAATTACAGGACGGATGCGTTCGATTCGCAACTGGTCGTGACCATTATACTGGGAAATTGCACCTCTGATTTTAACAAACATATCGGTTTCATATTTCCCGTGTGATGCCTCATTATAATCCCATAATTTTGCAATAATTTCGCCATCTTTATCAGCGAGAACTAAATCAAGGTAATTGTTACCGTTTTTTGCCATTTTCTTTTCGCACTGCTTAATGACTGCAAAGCCCTCAACAAGTCCGTTATTACCAATATCTTTAAAATTCATAATTTATGTATAATCCTTTCATAGTATCTATAATAAATTATACACGAAAATAAAGTCTATTGCAACCCAAAAAGCATTATGTCTGTATTGGTTTTTGCAATGAAAATGGAACAGATTAACAGTGTTGTAAGGATTGCAACAATTACACAAATTAAATATGCTTTTATTATCCTTGTCAATTCTGTCATTATGTTTAATACTCCTTTAAAAACTCCGATAAAGACTTTGCAAAAAGTTCAGCTGAATATACTGCTTCAGCTAATGTATTTGCATCTGTACCAAATTCGATTAAAAGCGAACAAGGTGTCAGATGCATATTGTATTTTCTGCTACAAAACATTAAAGGTCTTACTATTTGTGGGTTATCATTTTTCAGTTTATTCTGTAATTGGACTGCGAAAGACAAATTCTTTTCCCAATTGGGGAAATCCGTTACATTCCCATCTTCGCAACCACTTATTATCATAATTTGTGCTGCTTTTCTGCCGTTAATCTCTGTAGTGGGCTTAACTCTTGAACCATCTTTTTGATAAATTGCATCCCGATGGACATCAAGAACAATCTGTATTGACGGATTTTCCTTTAGAATTTTACTTATATTTTCACACGAACGTTCATATGCACCACTGTATTCTTTATCATAAATTGTTTTATCGTGAATTGTTTTATATCCATTCTGTTCAAGGACTTTACATATCTCCTCACCTATTCTCACCATATTTTCTCCTGCGTTGTCACTTCGTGAACTTCTTTCATCTGTATAAAAACCTCTGTCAAGGAGTTCATATGTTTCTGTTGTATGAGTGTGATAAATCAGAACTGATGGCTCTTTTTTATCAATATTGGCATAAACTTTACCATTTAAACACTTCTGAATATCAATATCGTGCTCCAGTGTAGTATTTCTCACATATAGTCCATCCAGTTCAGCAGTTGCATTTTGCTTGCTATAATCTTTTTCGACTATTTTGCCACTTTCCGTAGAATCGGCATAGTCTGTTTCTGCTTGTTTTATAAGTTTCAGTATATCATCAGGAATTGGTGATGTTAATTCTTTTGATGTTTCTGTTATGATATTTTCAGAATTTGCCATCTCATTTATAGAATCACTTTTTTTGTTCTCATAAAATTTATTCAGTAAAATCTGTGGGTCAGAAAGGATTGCTCCTGCATAAATAATTCTTTCAAATGATTCTTCCACGCCACCAATTAACAAAGAAATGACAAGAAAAATTGGGATAATTGAAATTGAAATATATTGAAAAAATCGTTCTTGATTGTTTGTCCTTTTTTTCAAAAAATCATCTCTTTTCGCAAATTTATCATTTAAAATTATGCGAAAAGCTATTCAGTTATGATAATGCTAAAAAAGTTTCAGGCTCAAGATTTGGTTGCAAAGCAGAATTAATACTTAAAGCCAACAAATTGGCTGCACGACTGATAATAGTATCAATTTCCTTTGGTGTTACAATCATATTTTCATCTTTTTCCAAATCCATTACTGTCGGCACACCCATAGTCACGACAGGAATACCTAGAGTTGATTTATCAATGGTTTTCCTGAAATTTCCAACTCCTGCTCCCGGTGTAATTCCTGTATTGGAAAGTTGAACTGTTTTACCCAAACTCGAAAGTTTTCCGCAAGCCAATGCATCAACGATTATTACTGCATCTGGCTTTACAAACTCAACTATACCTTTTATATATTCAGCAGTTTCAATTCCCGTCTGACCTAAAACACCTGTTGAAATTGATGCAACAGGGTTTAAATCAGGTAAATGCTGTTTTAATTCATTAAAATTCTCAAAGTGTCTTGTAGAAAATATTTTCTTTGCACACAATGGGCCTAAAGCATCAGGAGTAATATTGTCGTTTCCGAGTCCTGCTACGAGAAAGGTTTTTGCATTTTCGGGAAGTAATTCTTTAATTATATCTGTTAAGATTTTTTGTCTGATATCAAGCAACTCACTTTCGTGAGAAAATTCAGGTAAATCTACTGTATAGTATTTTCCCATCGATTTTTCCATTGTTTTTTCGCCTTCAGGACTTTTTATCTCCACTCTTACAATTTCCACATTATTTTTTTTCCACTTTTTTACTTCTACACCCTTTTTATGTGTTTCCTTTAAAAAATCGTGTCTTTCCAAAGCAATATCTGTTCTAATGTTCATATTAAACTCCTTTAACCACAAAGTTTATAAAAAATAATAATCAATTTGAAAAAATAACTTGATTTTTGTTTTATTTCGTGGTAACATATGTATCTGTAAATACGAAGGAGGTGTAACGAATATGCCAAATATCAAATCAGCTAAAAAGCGTGTTCTCGTTAACAAGACAAAGGCACAGCGTAACAAGTCAACAAACTCTGCTCTTAAAACAGCTATCAAAAAGGCAAATGTTGCTATTGAAACAAATGCTGCTGACAAAAACGAGCTTGTAAAGGTTGCTGTTAAGAAAATCGACCAGGCTGCTGCTAAGGGTCTTCTTCATAAGAATAATGCAGCTCGTAAAAAGTCTGCTCTCGTTACAAAGCTTAACAAGGCTTAATTACGTAGTTCTTTGCCGTTGACGAAAGTCTGCGGCATTTTTCTTTTTACAAATTATTCATTGACTTTTCATATAGTTTTATATATAATATATTTGTATTAAATTCTTGGAGGTTACTCACTATGAAAAAGGCATTAAAAGTTGTTGCTATTATCGTTGGTATTGCTGCTATTGCAGTTGCAGCTTATATTCTCATTAAAAAGTATGTTGACAGCAAAAGAGTTGTAATCGGCAATGATGCAGAAAATTATGTTTCTTGCTCATACTGTGATGACAGCTTTGTTTCTGAAACTGTTGCATAATAGAAAAATATTATTTAAGGACTGTTCTTATGAGCAGTCCTTTTTATTTTACTTGGATTTTGGTTTTGTTATGAACGAAACTATAAGCCCACAAACCATAGCAACTGTTATACCAACTGAAGCAGACGAAAGTGGCCCTGTCAGAATACCCAACGCACCTTTTTCACGGATTGCCTCTTTTGTCCCCTGAACGAGAGTATTACCAAAACCTGTTAACGGTACTGTCGCTCCTGCTCCTGCCCATTCTACTAAAGGTTGATAAACCCCAAGTCCACCAAGGATTACACCTAACACAACAAATGATACAAGAATTCGTGCAGGTGTAAGTTTTGTATAGTCAATTAGAAGCTGACCAATTACGCAGATAAATCCACCAATTAAAAATGCTTTTAAGAAATCCATAGAAATTCCTCCTGCATGTATTATGTGGGAAATTTCTTTTTTTATGCAAAAAATCGCACTCCATATGGAATGCGAAAGATAATAAATAATGAAAAATAATAGTGAATAATATAAATGAAAATCCGCCCTCTTACGAGGACGGATTTCGTTTGGTGCCGGTGACCGGGGTCGAACCGGTACGGTATCGCTACCACTGGATTTTGAGTCCAGCACGTCTGCCAATTCCATCACACCGGCATTTATGTGACTTTGATATTATATGAAATTCATAAAGAAATGTCAAGAGTCACTGAAAAGTTTTTATTCTATAATTTATAATAGCAAAATTAATTAAAGATGTATTTGAATTTATCACTTTTGCGGAAAGAAAAGAAATCAGAGCCATTTCCAATAATTATATGGTCACTTATTCTCAGGCTGACTTTTTTCATCAGATTCACCATACCGATGGTAGCATCAATATCTTTTCGGGAAGGGGCAACAACACCTGAAGGATGATTATGTACTAAAATTATACTTGATGCATTACAATTGAGAGCTGTTTCCATAATCTTTCTTGTATTTAATGGTGCAGTATTTATTATTCCTTCACTTACTTGAGTAAAATTCAGAACTCTGCAATTTGAATCAAGACAAAGCACATACATTCTTTCGTTGATAACACCTTTGAAATGTGGTGCAATATATTCTGCCACCTTTTTACTCGTGTCAAGAACTGCATCATTATTATTAATCTTATCAACTTCATACTTTTTAAAAAGTTCAGGCATCATTTTAATCAGTGTTGCTGAACGTTCACCTATACCCTTCACATTACAAAGGTCCTCAAAACTTGCATCAAAGACACCTGAAAGTGAGCCAAAAGTATCAATCAGATTATGTGCTTCTTCATTTGTATCCTTCATAGGAACAGAATAAAACAATAAAAGTTCAAGAATATTGTGGTCCTGAAAATTATCAAGACCTTCGCTTAAAAATCGCTGTCGCAATCTTTCACGATGGCCTTTATGAACATTTCTTGAATTTTTATTATTTAAACTTTCGGATTTTTTCACCATCCTACTTAAACACCCTTTTTATATATTTTCTCCATCTATACATATAGATTGAAACAAGTCTTGTAAGAACAATATCATACATAGCAAACAAGATGTTTCCGGCAAATAACAGCAACGGTAAAGCAAACTTACCAAAGGACTCAACATCTTCAAAGGAAATCATAAAAATCTTTGTTACAATGAAATAAGACAAAATCATTGCAACATTAAAAATTACATATTTGACTATCCAACAAATGAATCCTTTAAGATGCTTTTCTAATACACTTTTTATAATTGGATAATAACCGAAAAATGCAATGTACATTATTGCCGCTTCTTTATTTCCCAAAAGCAAAAGTGAAATAATGCTGACTGCAACATAAATTAGTCCTGCAAAACCCTGACCAAACTCCACTACGAGCATCATCAGTAAAGCACCCGTTATCATAGGAATCGCATAAATAAGAGTGGATGTTACCCCTGCCAAAATCATAAGTAAAAGTGACAAGGCCGCAACTACACCGCCTAATGCCACTTTAAACGAAAGAATTTTTCTTTTATTCATATCAACAACACGGAATCAAATCCCCACCACAACATTCGCAACAACAGTCAGCACAAAGAAGCCCTGAACAGATGTCGCAAACATCACTATTACTTGTTTTTTTAGTAGTTCTGTATCCACCACGGGAATTGTTGTTCAAAGAGTTAAATGCAGCTGCATATTCCTGATTATACGGGTCTATTGAACAAGCGGTCTGATAACAGTTATATGCCTCATTAAGCCAACCACGACGCTGATGAATAACTCCTTTGAGATAATGCCATTCTGCACTTATCATATGAGATGGTACACCATTAAGAATAGTTTCAGCATCATCAATCCGTCCTGAATTGATACATTGACGCACATCGGAATATTGAGAATTACTGTTATAATTATTCTGACTATGATTACCTGCATAAGCTGTTGTTCCTCTTAATTCATTAAGAACAGTATCATAAGCATTATTAAGTTCATTCATCCTTTGTGTTTTTTCACTATCAGGAATATTTTCATTTGTAATTTCTCCTGCAATTCTTCTGTATGCATCCATTATATCCTTTTCAGTAGCATTTCTGCTGACTCCAAGATAATCATATGGATTATTCACTGATATCACCTCTGTACTTTTTAATTATTCTATCCATCTGAAGATTTAATCCGTCATAAATAATGTTTTCAATTATGGCAGAAAAATTATCAAAAGTATGTTTTTTCAAAGATTCCGTCAATGCACCGATTGACATATTTATTGTATGTGTAGATATTTCTACTATATCATCACAGTTTTTAAATGGATTAAAAGATTTTTCCTTCATATCCTTTTCATAATCGTCAAAGGCATCAAGAAAATATACCACTCTGCCTAACTGATAACCAAATTGCAGTGCATTTTCTTTATTGTCGTCTGTTTCGCCATAAGCGAAAAGTCTGGACAAGATTTCTGCTGTCGGATGTGCAGACTTATCAATGGAAATATCACTTTCTTTTTCAAGTGCAAACTGTTCAGCCATACCTTTATTCACAATATCAAAAAGGTCAGGATATTTCTTTTTTGCTTTTTTATTTATATAAGCAAAATACGGATAAATGATATATAAAATGATTTTTTTGAAGAAATTACTGTCGTGAAGATTATCCACCAATTTAAAATATGCAAGAATTACAGTAATGGCACAAGCAAGTTGGTAAATGTTGTTGTCACAAGTGATTTTCATACACTTTTTACAAGGATTAAATGAACAACGGGAATTTGAAACTTTGATTTCATCATTTGTCAATCCAAGTTTATACATTACATAAAAAGCACCATCATAACTCAAAAGGAAACGGGATAGAAGTCCATACTCTTTGCCCATTGCCTTACATAAAGTACAATAAACACCTTTATATGTTTCGTATTCTTTAATTTTAAGTTCAGGTTTATTTATAGTTACATATCCGAACATAAACTATCTTGTAATCCCCTTTAACACGGTTCTTGCAACATAAGGTTTATTCATTGTATAAATATGAATTCCGTTTACACCATTAACGAGCAAATCATTTATTTGCTTAATTGCAAACTGAAGTCCTGCTTTTTCCAAATCTTCAGGTCTCTCCTTATATTTCTCTAAAAATTCAGTTACTTCATCAGGAAGTTTTGTCCCTGAAAGAGAAATAATTCTGTCAATTTGCTTTATATTTGTAATTGGCATAATACCGGCAAAAACAGGTGCATAAATGCCTTTTTTACGGACTTTATCAATGAACGAATAGAAAACATCGTTATCATAAAAAAGCTGTGTTATGAGAAAATCAACGCCACAGTCAACTTTTGTTTTAAGGTGGTCAATATCCTTGTCAAGGCTATCACATTCAGGATGACATTCGGGATAACAAGCACCACCAATGTCGAAATATCCGTATTCTTTAATACGCTCTACAAGTTCATAAGCATATGTATAATATTCACCTTCAGGCTTTTGAAAGCCTACGGGGATATCGCCACGCATTGCAAGGACATTATCAATATTATTCTCTTTGAGTGTATCGAGAATTTCGTTGATTTTATTCTTTGGTGTTGATGCACATGTAAGGTGTGCCAACGCAGTTGTATCAAGTCTGTTTTTTATAAGTGACGCAATTTTTGTTGTGTACTGACTTGTGCCACCACCTGCACCGTAAGTAACGCTCATAAAATCAGGATTCCAGGCAGATAATTCCCTTACAGACCATTCAATACTTTCAAAGGCAGAATCTGTCTTTGGTGGAAAGACCTCAAAGGAAATCAATTGGTCCTTAACCATAAGTTTTTCAGTAATTCTCATAATCATTCACCATATAAATAATAACACAAAGAATGTTGTTTATCAAGAAAATACAGATATATTTACATTAAATTAACAAATGTCCCTGCCATTTATGACAAGGACATTTATAAAATTCTAAAATTCTGAACTCATAGCAATGATTTCTTCGTTTGAGACTTTGCCTATTGAAATTGCATTAACTGCTTTTTCTGCTTCAGCAGTTAAATCACTATACGGTATATTGAGTTTGTTATTTACATAGTCTGCAAAGCTTTCGCTATTAAAAATTGCATTTTGTACTCTCTTATTGCCATATTTATCGAAGAAAATTCCATTTTCGTTGTAGGTGGAAGTTTCTATTGCATTTTCACTTTTCCCATCATACCGTGGAATGTTAAGTTTTGAAATTGCATAATAGTTTGCATCTGTTTCTTTTGCAGTTGTGAAAATTTGCTTTTCATTTTCTTCTGCATATTTTTTGAGGACAAATGCTGTTTCTGTTGAAACTTTACCACTAATTATGATTGTATCAGAGTTAAGTAATGCATCGAAATCAGTTGTTTGTGGTTGGCTCTCAAGTACGCCAAAACGACCACCTTTACAGATAATACCTGTACCTACAGGTAATGCTCTTGTAACAGTTGAGCCGATATAACGGAAATCAACAGCGCAAAGATTTGAACAACGAGTACAAATGCTCTTAACTGAATTCTCTTTAACCGGAACACTCTTTGTAAAGGATGTTTTCTCTCTTAATGCACCTGTCGGGCAAAGTGCGACACACTGACCGCAACCTATACAATCAGTTTCTTTAAGCGGTTTACCGAGTTCAGGCTCAACAAGTGTATTAAAGCCACGGTTAATAAGACCGATTGCAGATTTGCCGATTACTTCTTCACAAACTCTTACACAAAGACCACAGAGAATACACTTATCAGTATTTCTGCTGATAAGGTCATTTGCATTTTCCTGATTTCTGTTGTGCTTCTCCCCTGCAAATCTTGACGGTTTGACATCATAATCATTTGCATAAGAGATAAGTTTACATTCAAAATAGTCGTGACAACCACATTCAAGACAACGATTTGCTTCTTTCTTTGCCATTTCTTCGCTGAAACCAAAATTAACTTCTTTAAAGTTAGTTTTTCTGTCAGCAGGTGTCATATGTGGCATTTTAGCTCTGGGGAATTTCTCGAATTTTGAGTAATCAATTGATTTACTGTCACGCTCAACGAAATACGGCTTTTTGTAGCCTACTGTTTCGCCATTTAAGTATCTGTCTATTACAACTGATGCCTTTTGTGCTTCGCCTATTGCTGCGATTGCAATATCAGCACCCTTGTTTGTTGCATCACCAACTGCGAACACCCCGTCAATTGATGTTGTGAATCGGCTTTCGTCTGCTGAAATTGTATTTTTTCTTGTTGCTTCAAGACTTTCAAATCCATTAAGGTTTGGATACTGACCGATTGCCATAATAACGGAATCGAGTGAAATTTCTTCAGTTTCGCCTTCTATTGCAACAGGGCGACGACGACCACTTTCGTCAGGCTCACCGAGCTCCATTTTCTGGAGAATTACACCGTTAAGCTTACCATTTTCACCTGTGAATTCAATAGGGTTTGTAAGATACTTGTAAATTACGCCTTCTTCCTCTGACTCAAGGATTTCCTGTGGGTCAGCAGGCATTTCGTCTTTTGTACGACGATAAATAACATATACATTTTCAGCACCAAGACGGACTGCTACTCGACAAGCATCCATTGCAGTATTACCGCCACCACAGACAGCAATATTTTTACCGATTTCAGGCTTGTTTCCAAGTGCTACCTCACGAAGGAAGTCAATTCCTCCCCAAACACCATCTAAATCTTCGCCCTGAACTCGCATTTTACTGCTATTCCATGCACCGATTGCCACGAGTGTTGCATCGTAGTCTTCTTTGATTTTGTCGAATGTAATATCCTTGCCGATATTCACATTGTTTTTAAGGGTTACACCCATATCTTCTATGAGTTTGATTTCTTTGTCTAAAACTGCTTTCGGAAGTCTGTATTCAGGGATGCCGTAACGAAGCATACCACCCATTTTTGGCATCTGCTCAAAAACAGTTACGCTGTGGCCCTGTTTACGAAGGAAATATGCAGATGTAAGACCTGCAGGACCACCGCCGATAATTGCAACCTTTTTGTTTGTATCAGGCTCTATTTCAGGAATATATGTATCTCCCAGTAAATCCATATCGGCTACAAAGCTTTTAAGAAATGCAATTGAAATCGGTTCATCAACATACTGTCTGCGACATTGTTTTTCACAAGGATGAGGACAAATTCTACCGATTGATGCAGGAAAAGGCAATTTTTCTTTAATAAGCTTAACTGCTTCTGTATATTCACCATTTGCAATAAGTCCAACATATCCCTGACAATCTGTACCTGCAGGACAAGCTTTACTGCAAGGTGCTACACAGTCACCAGTATGGTCAGAAAGTAAAAGCTCAAGGGCAACTTTACGGGAAGCCTTTACTCTGTCAGTTTGTGTATGTACAACCATACCGTCTGTAACCTTTGTTGAACAGGCACGGAGAAGCTTTGGCACTCCCTCAACCTCAACTGTACAAAGTCCGCAAGCACCATAAAGCTCAACTCTGCCATCATAACAAAGGTTAGGAATTTTAATACCATTCTGTGAAGCAACATTGAGTATTGTCATACCTTCGTTTGCTTCGATTATTTTACCGTCAATAGTTAATGTAATACTCAATTATTTCACCTCCACAGCGTTGAATTTACATACTGATTTACAGTTACGACACTTGATACATTTATCCATATCAATAGTGTGAGGATTTTTCACTGTACCACTGATAGCATTTACAGGACATTTCTTTGAACAAAGGGTACATCCACGACAAAGCTCAGCATTAATTTCATATTTAAGGAGATTTGTACACTCGTGTGCAGTACATTTTTTATCAACAATATGTTCAATGTATTCATTTTTAAAGTATTTGAGAGTTGTAAGAACAGGGTTTGGTGCTGTCTGACCAAGACCGCAGAGTGCACCGTCTTTAATTGCAAGGCAAAGCTCTTCTAACAATTCAATGTCATCTTCCTTACCGTTTCCCTCTGTAATACGAGTCAGAATTTCAAGCATTCTCTTTGTACCAAGACGACAATGTACACATTTACCACAAGACTCTTTTGCAGTAAAATCAAGGAAGAAACGAGCCATTTCAACCATACAAGTGCTATCGTCCATTACAACCATACCACCTGAACCCATAATTGCACCTGTTGCTGATAAAACTTTATAGTCGATTACAGTATCAATTAATTCGGCAGGAATACAACCACCTGACGGTCCGCCCATCTGTACTGCTTTGAAATTCTTATCGTTCTTAATTCCGCCACCAATGTCAAAGATAACATCACGAAGTGTTTTACCCATTGGTATTTCAACAAGTCCGCCACGCTTGATTTTTCCTGTAAGAGCAAAAACCTTTGTACCCTTGCTGTTTTCCGTTCCCATTGATGAAAAAGCGTTACCACCATTGAGGATTATCCAGCTTACATTTGCAAATGTTTCAACATTGTTGATATTTGATGGTTTATGCCAATAACCTGACTGTGCAGGGAATGGTGGCTTGAGTCTTGGCATACCACGAGAACCCTCAAGAGATTCAATAAGTGCTGTTTCTTCACCACAGACGAATGCACCTGCACCGGCTTTAATACGGAAATCACAAGAGAAGTTTGTTCCCATTATATTCTCACCGATAAAGCCCATTTCCTTTGCCTGATTGATTGCATTCTGAAGTCTGCGGATTGCAAGAGGATATTCAGCACGGACATAGACAATTGCTTCAGTAGCACCTATTGCGTAAGCACCGATAAGCATACCTTCAATAAGGTTATGCGGGTCACCCTCAATAACTGCTCTGTCCATAAATGCACCCGGGTCACCCTCATCAGCATTACAGATAAGATATTTGTTTTCACCTGTTGACTGACGGGCAGCATTCCACTTAAACCACGTAGGAAAACCTGCACCACCACGACCTGCAAGTCCTGAAATCTTGATTTCTTCGATTACATCCTCAGGTGACATTGTTGTAAGGACTTTATTGAGTGCTTTGTAGCCATCATCATTTGTATAATCCTCAATAATTTCAGGATTGATAACACCACAATGACGAAGTGCGATTCTTGTCTGTTTTTCGAGGAATTGCTTATCGTCATCTGAAATTTCAAAGTCTTTAACTGATGTTAATTCATTATTATTTACAGCAGTTGCAATTTTTTCTGCAATTTCGCCATTTACCTTTACGAATCTGTGAAGTCCATCATCAGCATAAACATCAACGATAGGCTCAAGGTAACACATACCAATGCAACCAGTTACTGTCAATTTATTGTTATTCAAATCAAGGTTGGAATTTAAAACATCATAGGCTTTCATAGCTCCTGCAGCAATACCACAGCTGCCTTGACCAACTACAACTTTCATTGTTCTTCCTCCCCTGCTTTTTCTTGTAATTCTTTAAATATTGAAATGGCTTTTTCAGGAGTTAATGAACCATAAGTATCGTCATTTATCATCATAACGGGTGACAAACTACAACAACCAAGACAAGCAACATTTTTAAGAGTAAAAAGTCCATCTTCAGTTGTTTCACCGTCTTTTATACCAAGATATTCATTGATAGTCTTTTCAATCTGCTGTGAGCCGTTAACGTGACAAGCTGTACCCTGACAAAGCATAATGAGATACTTACCAACAGGCTCTAATCTGAACTGTGAATAGAAAGTTGCAACACCCATAATTTTAGTTACTTTGATTCCTGTTCTCTGTGAAATATGCAAAATCACATCTACAGGAAGATAACCATAAATCTCCTGTGCATTCTGTAATATAGTTATAAGACTTCCCGGAACAGTTGCATATTTTTCTAAACAAGGTTCCAACAAAGAAAAGTCACTTTTGTTTTTACAATCGCAATTCATAACTGACCTCCGACTAAAAAATACATTACTATATATAATAATACAAATAGTACAGTTTTTCAATTAGAATTTTCTTATAAAAATGGTAAAAAATTATCGACTTTAACAACAAATAAGTATATAATACATATGGGTATTGATTTTAGTCAGAATTGAGGAATTAATTTGAAGAAATATTTATATGAAATGCATTTTCACACCAAAAATACAAGTAACTGTGCCAATGTTAAAGCAGAGGTTGCAGTTGAAGAATATATCAAGGCAGGATATGATGGAATTATTGTTACTGACCATCTGAGTCCGTCAACTTATATGAAATATGGCAGAGAACTTTTACCTTGGAAAAAGAAAATTGATTTTTTTCTTCGTGGTTATAAGGCTGCTAAAAAAACTGCAAACGGAAGAATACCTGTGCTTTTAGGAATGGAACTTCGTTTCCGTACAAGTGAGGGTGATAACGACTATCTTGTTTACGGTATTACAGAAGAGTTTCTTTATAACACACCTGACATTCTTAATATGAACAGTAAAAGTTTTTATGAATTAGCTCAAAAAAATGGTTTTCTTGTTTTTCAGGCTCATCCGTTCAGGGTTGGTATGAAAGTTACAAACCCAAAGTTCCTTGACGGTGTAGAGATTTTTAACGGTAATCCAAGACATAATTCAAGCAACGATATTGCTGAAATGTGGGCAAAAAAATATGACCTTATGGTCACATCGGGTTCAGATTATCACGAAATTGAGGATTTGGGCACAGGCGGAATATGGTTTAACAAGGAAATTACTGATAATAAGACATTGATTGAAGAATTGAAAAAAAGAGAATATGAGATAAAGAGAAAATAAGATAAGGTCTGCAAATATGCAGACCTTTAATTGTTTATGCTTCAATTTTTGAGAATTGGTACATTTCTTTTGTATTTTCTTCTGTAACATCAATTACAGTTAATGTACAAGACGGTATCATTTCTTCAGGATGTGATGCATTATACCCACTTACACTGCTTAACTGATAATATCTGTCATTATAAAAATGACACATATTATTGCTGTGAACATGACCGATAGAAATGAGTGAGATATATTCATTATCTGCTGTCATATCATCAAAAAGTTTATTTTCCTTAATAGTATCAAGTTCATAAACATATGCAGATGGGAAACCATCATATGCTTCGCCTTTTTCAAAGGCTGTTTTAAATGCAGGTGTATTCATATGGAAGAATACACTTGTTTTTACTTTTCTCTCCTCGATGCCATTAAGTAACCAGTTTATTTGATTTTCTTTTATGTAATCATACTCACCTATTGCCTTGACAGTTCTTGCATGAGAATCCATAAATGCAAGTGAATGAGCTAATTCGCCATTGTATTCAATGTCAATAAAAAATTGCATATCGCCATCAATACCTTTTTCATTACCATAAACAAAGTTTTTATATTCCATTAAATATGATATCAAATCTTCATTTTCACCATCAATTTCACCATCATTATTACCCGGTAAAAATGTCCAAGGAATATTATAACTGTCAACAAGGTCTGCAAAAATTTTTGTTGCACCATATTTATCATAATCTGAAACGAGATTGAAACCATCAACCATATCGCCATTGACAACAATAAAATCACAAGGCGTTTTATCAAGAATTACTTTCAAGTCTGCCATTGTTTTATCATCGTTTTCACAAGTTCCGTTATAAAAATGCGTGTCATTGATTTTGAGAAGAACAAATTTACCGTCATCGCCAACATCATAAGTAATTTGTTCTTGATTATAGATTTCATTATAACTATGTGCAAGGTCTTTTGGACTGTTGAAATTGAAACGATATAAAATGTAACCACCAAACAAACCACCACAAACCAAAACAACAGCCAACAAAAAAGCTATAACCTTTATAATTTTCTTTTTCATAGCAATGACTCCTTAATGTTTAATATATTAGCAATATATCACAAGTTGAGATTATTGTCAATATCTCGTTGTGTGATAATGTAAAATCATCTTGAAATAATATTAAGGTGATTTTTATGAGATTAAAAGACTTAAGAGAAGATAATGATGTTAAGCAAAAAGAACTTGCTGAATATCTTAACATAAAACAAAATACCTATTCACAATATGAAAACGGCAAACGTGAAATTCCAATTGAATTACTTTGGAAATTAGCTGATTTCTATAATACAAGTGTTGATTATATTATAGGCAGAACTGAAAATTCAACAAGATTATGATTTATTAACCACTCTCAAAGGGTGGTTTTTTTCTCACCCTCAGTCTTTTTCTTCGAAAAAGACAGCTCCCTCGTCAGAGGGAGCTATAATTGGTTTACTTATTTCTTTAATTCTACTGCTGCTTTGCATTTTGCAACGATGTTTGCTGCATCAAGTCCGAACTCGTGGAGAAGCTGAACTGCAGGACCTGATTTACCAAATGTGTCTTCAACACCAACACGGATTACAGGAACAGGAACTGTTTCGCAAACAACTTCTGCAACTGCTGAGCCAAGACCACCGATTACATTGTGTTCTTCAGCTGTTACAATTACACCTGTTTTCTTTGCACTCTCGATGATAATATCACGGTCTATAGGCTTGATTGTTGCCATATTGACAACTCTTGCTGAAACACCTTCTGCTTTGAGTGTTTCATAAGCCATAAGTGCTTCATTAACCATAAGACCTGTTGCGATAATTGTTACATCTGTACCTTCCTTAAGAACAGAGCCTTTACCGATTTCAAACTTATAGTTTTCATCAAATACTCTTGGCACTGCAAGACGACCGAATCTCATATAAACAGGACCGTCGTGCTTTGCTGCTGCAAGAACACAAAGTCTTGCTTCAACATCATCAGCAGGGTTGAGAATTACCATACCTGGAATTGTTCTCATAAGACCGATATCTTCACAACACTGATGGCTTGCACCGTCTTCACCAACTGAAATACCGGCATGAGTTGCACCGATTTTAACATTAAGGTGAGGATAACCGATTGAGTTTCTTACCTGTTCAAATGCACGACCTGCTGCAAACATTGCAAATGATGATGCAAATACTGTATAGCCTGATGCTGCAAGACCTGCAGCAATACCCATCATATTACCTTCTGCGATACCACAATCGATAAACTTT
Organism: Candidatus Fimenecus sp.; assembly: GCA_045593555.1. Classification (GTDB taxonomy): domain Bacteria; phylum Bacillota; class Clostridia; order Oscillospirales; family Acutalibacteraceae; genus Fimenecus. Next base: position 103,492 of record JAZNWU010000010.1, read on the forward strand.
TCAGGGTGTTCTTTCTTAAACATTCCTGTTTTAGTAGCAGCAGCAAGGTCTGCATCAAGAACAAGAATTTTAGCATCTGTATTTCCTAATTCAACAAGAGCTTTACCATAAGCATCTCTTGTTGCTGTTTTGATTACTTCACTCATTTTGCTGCCTCCAATTCACTAAGTTTTGCAGTAAGTTCTGCTACTGCAGTATTATAAAGTTCTTCATTTGGTGCTGCACCATGCCAGTTAACTGCATTTTCCATATATGAAACGCCTTTACCCTTAATTGTCTTTGCAATAATTGCAGTTGGTTTACCCTTACAATTCTTTGCATTCTCAAAAGCTGTTTCGATTTCATCAAGGTTATTACCATCGATTTCGATTGTATTGAAACCAAAAGCTGTGAACTTTTCAGGGATTGGATATGGTGAGTTAACTTCTTCGACAGTACCATCAATCTGAAGATTATTATTGTCAACGATAACTACAAGATTATCAAGTTTCTTTGCATTTGCAAACATTGCTGCTTCCCAAACCTGACCTTCTTCAATTTCACCGTCACCAAGGATTGTATAAACTCTTGTATCTTTCTTATCGTATTTCGCTGCAAGTGCCATACCAACTGCTGTTGAAATACCCTGTCCCAATGAACCTGTACTCATATCAACACCGGGAACTGATTTCATACTTGGATGTCCCTGAAGATATGAATCTGATTTACGGAGAGTTTTAATATCCTCTGTTGGGAAAAAGCCTTTAAGAGCAAGTGTTGCATAAAGAGCAGGTGCTGCGTGACCCTTTGAAAGAACAAAACGATCTCTATCTTCCCATTTTGGGTTTGCAGGATCAACTTTCATCTCTACATTGTAAAGATATGCCATAAGCTCAGCAATTGAAAGTGAGCCACCCGGATGTCCTGCTTTAGCATTGTAAATACCTTCAAGAATTAACATTCTTTCTTTTGTGGCAAATACTTCTAATTCGTGCTTGAGTGAATTATTCATATTTATTCCTCCTTATAATTATCAATTATGTAATAAAGTAAGTCAGCAACTGCACCACCGTTACAATGACAAGCATGGAATTTTGCAATTTCATGCATTGCTTTTGGCGCTTGTCCGCAACATGCAGGAAGACCGACTGTTTTTAACATATCATAGTCATTAAAATAATCGCCGATTGCTGCTGTATGCTTTTGTTCAATATTATACATTTCGGCAATTTTCATAAGTGCTGAACCTTTATGTACACCCTCATTAAGCATTTCAAATGATGAGATTGAACTTGACATAAAATTTGCTCTTGTGTCAGTCAAAGTATCAACATATTTTCTGATTCTCTTGATAAGGTCAGGCATACCTAGGAAAATAACCTTGCCCCAATTTTCTCTCGGAATTTCATCAGGATGTTTACAGTTTTTATAATGTAATTTATCTGCTCTTACCATTACTTTTGCAAAGATTCTGGAATTAAGCGTATAAATCATTTTATCCGTTAAAATCTCTATTTCAACCATTGGGAATCTTTTATATATTTCAAATACCAAATCGATTGCATGGTCATTGATAGCATCGAAATGAAGCATTTTTTCTTGCATATAGTCATATACGCCTGCACCGTTAAGAACTACTGCAGGAGTACCTTTTATAGGCAATCTCTCATAATGTTTACGCATTGACTGAACATTTCTGCCTGATGCTAATGTAAAATGTCCATTACACTCATTTACAAAGCGACAAATTGCTTCATAATTCCTTTTTGGCAACTGTCGGAATTTATTATTGAGAGTACCGTCAATATCGGACACAACAAGCCAATTTGACAAATCTTTATTTTCCATTTCAAACACCTCCACGGGTGGATTTAAGTTTACTTAAAAACTCCTTGAAATAATCAGGCAAATCAGAAGTAAACTCCAGATATTCACCACTGATTGGGTGAATAAAACCGATTTTTATTGCATGCAAACACTGACCGTTAAGGTAAGTGCTTTTTTTATCATTTCCATATACCAAATCACCTGCAACAGGATGACCGAGATGAGCCATATGAACGCGAATCTGATGTGTTCTGCCTGTTTCAAGTTTCAGAGAAATGTGTGAATAACCTTCATAATCTTCAATGACAGAATAATGTGTCACAGCAACCTTGGAATTGCTTTGAGTAACACACATTTTCTTTCTGTCTTTCGGGTTTCTGCCGATTGGAGCATTGACTGTCCCTTCATTTTCCTTTAAGTGACCCACAATTACTGCATTGTATTCACGGGTGAAGCTGTGCTCCTTAATCTGCTCTGCAAGTCCCATATGGGCTTTATCGTTTTTTGCAACAATCAACAGACCACTTGTATCTTTATCGATTCTGTGAACAATTCCGGGACGAAGAATACCATTTATCCCTGAAAGCGAATCCTTACAATGATAAAGCAAAGCATTGACAAGAGTTCCGCTATAATTTCCAGGAGCAGGATGAACAACCATACCTCTTGGTTTATTGACAACAAGAAGATGTTCGTCTTCATAAACTATATCTAAAGGAATATTTTCAGGTTGTGCATCAAGAGGCTTCAGTTCGCTCGGTAACATAAGAATTTCGTCATCAGCACTAACTTTATATTTTTTACTGACAGCTAATCCGTTGACCAATACTTTTCCATTTTCAATAAGTTTCTGAATAGCATTTCTTGATGTGCTTTCAACAAGGACTGATAAAAATTTATCTATTCTCTCCCCTTCAAATTCCTGAGGGACATCAATTATAACTTCACTCATCATTTTTTTCCTTTTTCTCTTTTACCTTCTCTGTAGATATCATACAGCAACCATATTACAAGTACAATACAACTGCAAGTAACAAGGATATCGGCAAAGTTGAAAATTGCAAAATCAATAAAAAGTGGTTCGATATAATCAACAACATAGCCACGGAAAACCCGGTCAACAAGATTGCCCAAGCCACCTGCTATAATCAAAGAAATGCAGACATATTCTACATCAACCTTACGCTTTTTCACAAGCAGATATATAATTCCTACAACAATAATAACAAAAGTAAATATGGATAAAAGAGATGTTTTCCCACTAAAAGAACCAAAAGCAGCCCCTGTATTTTCGGCATAATTCAACTGAATAAAGCCGTCTATTAATGTAAGGCTGCCTACCGGTTCGAGATGTTCAATAACAAGTAATTTTATGACTTGGTCAATTGCTACTAAAAGTGCAATGATAATTAAAGTAATTACTTGGAGCATTAAAATACCTCGTCTATTTTATTTTTTCTTAAAAAAGTTTTTGAATGACAAAGACTGTGAATCGTCATCTTCATCTGAATCTTCAGAATTGTCTTCTACGATTTCTAAATCATCATATCTTGAAACAGGTACAGGAGACTCGTCTTCGTCATCAGAAAAATCAATCTTTGAAATATCGAAAGCAAAACCTGATTTTTCGATTACAACAGGCTCTTCTTCCTCTTTAACTTCCTCTGTAATTATTTCTTCAGCAACTTCTTCAACGACTTCTTCAGCATCTGCTTCAACAACAGGTTCATCGATTACAACAATGTTTTCTTCCTGAATTGTTTCTTCAACAACAACTGTTTCCTGAGCTGCTGTTTCTGCTTCTTCCTCATCAAGCTTTTCATCGACAATTTCAGGAAGTTTATTAATAAGATTAATATGTTCCTTATACATTGAAACAAGTCTCTGTTTGAAAATTGTTGACTCTTTCTGCATCATTTCTAAAACAAGGCTTTCCTTTGTAACCTTACGGTTAATTCCACCAAGGATTTCCTTTGCAGTAGCATTTGCATCGTTAACAAGCTTTTCAGCTTCTTCTTTTGCACTTGTGAGAATTGCATTTGCCTCTCTCTTAGAGTTTTCAAGAAGACTGTCTGACTCGTTTTTCGCATTCAATTCCAATGCAGCAGCGTCAGATGCAGCATCAGCACGAAGCTTATCAGTTTCAGCCTTTACTGAAGCCACTTCATTTGCAGCTGTTTCCTTTGCTTCTGCAACAATTTTATCAGCAAGCTTCTGTGCATTAAGAAGAGCCATTTTAAGGCTGTCTTCATCAGCACGGTACTCTTCAACTTTTTTTGCTAATATACTGATTTTCTTAATTAAGTCTGTATTCTCTTTAAACATCTGCTCATAAGATGCAGCAACTTCGCTTAAGAAGTTATCAACATCTTCTGCACGATATGAGCCACGTCCTGTTGTCTGAAATGTTTTTTCTTTAATTCTATCAGGTGTAAGCATTTATATCCTTCCCATTCTGCTCATTGGCAATACTAAATTTTGTAAAAATTATATGATTAGAAAAACATACCGTTGTTTTCAAGTTCATCAAGCAAGTCACCCATAACATCAACATTATATGGAGTGATGATGAAAGTGCTGTTAGCAACACGCTTAATCTGACCGTTGTTAGCATAAGCAACACCTGTAAGGAAGTCAATAAGACGACGCGCAACATCCTTGCTTACTGATTCAAGGTTTAAAACAACTGTTCTCTTTTCATTAAGGTTATCAGCAATGCCACGAACTTCTTCAAATTTTTCAGGCTTTGCAAGAACAACCTGAAGCTGTGCTGTTGTATGAATATTAACAACTTTATCCTCTGTATTTCTCTGTACTCTTCGCTGTGGTCTTGCAGTTCTTTCTTCCTGCTCCTCAAAGCTGTCAGAGCCGATAAAAGCACCTGTATCTACATCATCGTCAGGATAGTATCCATCCTCATCTACATTAACAATATTTTTGATTTTGTCTAAAAAACTCATTGCGAAATCCTCCATTAATATATTCTTGGACCAAAAATTGAAGAACCAATTCTTACAAGATTTGACCCACATAAAATTGCTTGCTCATAATCTCCCGACATTCCCATCGACAGAATATTCATAGTAATATTATCTAACTTTTTTGCCTTTATGTCAACATAGATATTGTACATATTTTCAAAAAATTTGCAAAGTTCTCCATTATTTTCGCATATTGGCGGTACTGTCATAAGTCCTTTTATCTGAATATTGGGAATTTCAGCAATTTCATAAAGATTTTCAAAAAACTCTGATTCTGAAAAACCTGTCTTGCTCTCCTCATCACCAACATTGATTTCAAGTAAAACATCGGTAACAATATCTTTTTTTGCAGATTGTTTGCCTATTTCCTTTGCGATTTTTAAGGAGTCAACTGATTGAATCATATCAACCTCGCCGACAATCTGACCTGCCTTATTCGTCTGAAGATGACCGATAAGATGTTTATCTACTCCGTCAAGGTGTAAGTCAGGCTTTTTACGGAGCATTTCCTGAACACGATTTTCACCAATAAGACGAACACCATAATCAAGAGCATAATTTATAAAAATCGGGTCAACCGTTTTGGTAACAGCCATAAGTTGAATATCCTCAGGCTTTCTACCACTCTTTATTGCACTTTCAGCAATCTTTTCATTGATTACATCAAGATTGTATTCAATATCTGCTTTACGCTTATCAAGATACGACTTTTCCATCATACAAGTCAACTCCTTGTGTTATAACTGAATCATACTGTTGTAAGTATGCAGAATCGGCAACAGACTCAACAACAGAATAATCTTCAGCAGAATAAATAATGTTTATTTTTCTGAACTGAATAATATTGCCTCGCTGAACATAAACGCCTTTTTCACCGTTAACTTCACGGATTGCATCATTATTGATTTTGATTCCTACATAATCGTCAACGATAATTTCAATATCATGAATTCTTAAATTTGCAAGGTTTCTGTTCATAAGATTACATTTTATAACAACAGCCACGCTGTCATCTTCTTTATTTCCCTTATGCATAACTGTACAATTAATTGTACCTACAGCAGTATTAGGAATATTCACTTTAACTGATTTACCGACCTCAATTTTTCCGGATTCATTATAAGGTACAGTACATACGAAATACCAGTCAAACTCATCCACAAGTTTTCCCATAACATTTGCAGGAGTTTCCTGTTTTTCCGCCTTAAGAAGTGTTTCGATATCCTGACAAGTCAATGATGTAACTTTATTGAAATCAAGTATTTTTTCATACCCATCAACAGAGCCGATATAATAGCCTGAATTAGGTGCGGAAATTGTTTTATATTCAACTGCACCACTATTTATAGAAATAAATTCTGCCTGCAATTCAGCAAGTTTAGCATCAACAGAAAGTTCTTCACCTACTGCCAATTGACGAGCAGTAATTGCATCACGCAAATCCGTCAATGCATTATCGAAATCACTTCCTATTGTTTCTCTTGATGTAGTAATAAATGTGATACAAGCCTCATCAATAAGTTTACTGTATGATGAAGGAGCATTTGTGCCGATGCCAACACGGTTTTTAAGTTGACTATAATATTCAATTTCTTTTTCAAGTTCATTAATGCGAACATAAGATGCAGCACTTTCGGAGCTTGGAAATACAACGGCTACATTATCACCACTTGAAACTCTTTTACCATCCTCAGCAATGGAAACAACAGTTCCACCTGAATTATCGGTTGTTATGTATGTTTCATCTCTTACTATAAATGCTTCTGTTTCAATTACACTTTGCATATCACGATTAATTGCAATTTCCGTTTTATAAGGTGCTGAATTCATCTGCACAACCTGATAAATAAAATAGCCGATAATGAAGACACCAACAAGAGAATAAACAATATACTTTATTTGATTTTTATTTAACTTATCTAATTTGAAATTCACTATTGTTTCCCTCCTAAAAAATCATTTATCTTTTCATATACAAAATTATACATTTCTGTTTCATTATCATAATCATCAGGATAAATCCAGTTTATATTTTCATTTTTCCTGAACCATGTCAATTGTCTTTTTGCATAATGCCTTGTTTCCTGTTTAAGCTTTTCAATACATTCTTCAAGTGACAGTTCACCTTTGAAATATGGTGCTAATTCTTTATAACCTATTGCCTGACAAGCAGTAGTGTCGGAAGATGTGTTATAAAAAAACTTTGACTCTTCCAAAAGACCATTTTCGAGCATTATATCAACTCGACGGTTGATTCGGTCATAAAGGACATTTCTGTCACGATAATTTATGCCGATAATAAGTGAATTATATGGTGATGGCTCTGTTTTTGAAAGTGCCTTTTGCTCTGTCATAGTTTTACCTGTCACCTTATATATTTCAAGGGCACGGATAATTCTGCTTTTATCTTTTAAATGAAGTCTTTCAGCAGTCAAAGGGTCGATTTTTCGTAAAGTTTCAAGCATATATTCTGAACCTTTTTCGTCGAAAAGGTCTGTTAATTCCTTACGGATTTGAGTATTCTCCTCTTCCTTTGAAAACTGAATATTCTGCAAGAGTGAATCAACATAAAGACCTGTTCCACCTGCAACAACAGGAATATCACCCTCGTTGTATATTTTTTCAATACACTCATTCGCAAGGGACACATATTCCGCAACGCTGAATTTTTTATCTATTGGCTGAAAACCGATAAGATGATGAGGTATTCCCTGCATTTCTTCAGCTGTCGGTTTTGCAGTTGCTATATCCATTTTTTCGTAAATCTGCATTGAGTCGGCTGAAACAACTTGTCCCCTGAATTTCTTTGCAATATTTATTGACAAAGATGTTTTTCCTGAGGCTGTCGGGCCAACAACTGCAATTACGGGAATTTTTTTCATAAATTATACCCTGCCAAATTGTTTTTCAAGTTCGTATTTTGAAAGCTCTATCATAACAGGTCTTCCGTGAGGACAGAATCTCACTTCGTTATCCTCTACAACCTGTTTTGCAAGTGCTAAAAGCTCCGTATCGGAATTGTCGTCACCTGCTTTTATTGCACTTCGACACGCAACATTATGATATATCCAATCAAGGTGTTCATTTGTAATATCACGACGGTTTTTTATTATGTATTCTGCAATTTCACCGATTAATGGCACGATTTCGCAATCTTCCAAATCCATTGGGCAACTGCGGACAATAACAGTACCGTCGCCAAAGTCCTCAATATCAAAACCTGCTTTACTGATTGTTTCGATATTTTCTGTTACAGCAGAATATTCTTCCTTACCGAGAGTTACTGTAACGGGTGCTAAAAGTATCTGACTACCGTTATTCTGTGATTCCGACTTAAGTTTGTTAAAGAGGATTCTCTCGTGTGCAGCGTGCTTGTCGATTACACAAAGAGTTCCGTTAAGCTCGATTAAAATATATGTTTTATATGCCTCACCGACAAATCGAATGTTATTTTCTATTTTTTCTTCTTTGATTTCTATTGCTTTTTCAGGCTCTGTATTTACCTTTTGAACAGGTTTTGCAATCGGGAATTCAATATTGAACGGGTCATCATCCATATCTGCTGAATATTCGATTTTAACATCACTTACAAATGGTACAGGTTCAGAAAGTGGTTTTAATACATTTTCAGTAAATGTCATATTTTCCTGAACAGTTGTTTGCCTGAATTCTTGTTGTGGTCTTGCAACAAAATCATTAAAAACATTTTTCTTTTCAGGCAAATGGACTTGCTTGATTGCTGTGCTTTCGTTAAGTGCAGATTTTACCGAATGATAAACTGCATCAAAAATTGCTCGTTCATCAGAAAAACGGACTTCGATTTTTGACGGATGAACATTTACATCAACTAAAGATGGTGGAAGTGTTATAAATAAGATACCACCAGGGAATTTGCCCACCATCACGCTGTTTTTATAGGCATTTTCAAATGCTGCCATTATAGTTGTATTTTTTACACTTCTGCCATTCACAAAGAAATACTGCATTCCACGAGAACCACGACAGTTAAACGGTGGAGTTACAAGACCCTTGACAGTAACATTTCCAACTGCACTATCTACACTTAAAAGACCGTTTGAAAAGTCCTTGCCAAATGCAGAGAAGCATACATTTTGAAGATTTCCGTCACCGTTTGTTGTGAATACCTGTTTGCCGTCACGGATAAAACGGATGCTGATTTCAGGATGAGAAAGTGCAAGTTTCTCAACTGCAGATGCAACGAAATTACCTTCACTTACATCCTTTTTAAGGAATTTCATACGAGCAGGAGTGTTGTAAAAAAGCTCACGGACAATCATTGTTGTACCAACAGCACAACCTGCGTCGGAAAAGTCAGTTATAATTCCGCCTTCAATTGTAAGGCTTGTGCCCATTTCTTCGTCAGCAGTTTTCGTAATCATATTAACCTTTGATACTGCTGCAATTGAAGGAAGTGCTTCACCACGGAAACCAAGTGTTAAAATTGTATTTAAATCTTCGGCTGTTTTAATCTTACTTGTAGCGTGACTTACAAATGCAGTTTTTACATCTTCACACTCGATACCACAACCGTCATCAGTTACACGGATATATGAAATTCCACCACGCTGAATTTCGACAGTTATGGAGGTAGCACCGGCATCAACGGCATTTTCCATAAGCTCTTTTACAACAGATGCAGGGCGTTCAACAACCTCACCTGCTGCGATTAAATCAGCCATATGTTTTGGGAGTTTATTTATTTTTGCCATTGATGTCACCTCTTTTAAATACAAAGTTGAACATTATTTTGATTTATACTTTAACTAAACTCTCGTCAATGATTATTTTTTTACACTCTGCACATCTGTATGCTGTTATAGCATTTTCAGTGAGTGAAGTCAGTTTGATTTTGCTTTTGTTTTTCTGAAAAAATCCTGTTTCACTTTTACTTGGATACCATTCCAAAGGAAATCTAAAGTCAGTTTGGTCGATATAGCCTTTTTCCATTTCATTATTACAATAAGGACATTTCATATAATCACTCCTATTAAACTAACAGTTTATAGTTTGTATTTCGGGTTATATTCCAAAATGAATTATCCATTTATTATCTTTTTGTGCTTTTGATAAAAGCTGATTTAATTCCTGTAATTCAGGGATATTTTTTATTACAGAAATAAACTTTTCCATTGATGATGGTGAAATAAGTGTAATTCCACAATATGCAAGACCTTTTCCTTTAACATCAAGTATATGCCAATAGAAATCAATGTCGTTTAATTTTTGAACAACCTTTTCTATGTAGTCATCATTTACAGATATACAGTTGAATTTTTCAGGCTCATAATCATCGTATCGTTTTCCGTGTTCGGGAGCTGTTTGCATAATTCCAAAATCATGGTAAGACATCACTTTTTCTCCTTATTCTTAAATTATAATTCATAATGTCGGCGCGTGGAAAACCCCTCAATCAACTTCGTTGACAGCTGCCCTCGTCAGAGAGAGCCAAAAAATACCATACAATTAATATACTGATGGATACCATGCGAAAGGCAATAAGTCTGTTGCTTTAACTTTAACCAAATTACCATTTTCATCATTAACAATAACTTTTATATCAGGACAATATGAAAGTAACATTTGTCTGCAATTTCCACAAGGTGATATTACACCATTCAAATGTTTTTCGTGTACTGCAACAATTGTATCAAAATCTCTTTCACCCGCTGAAATAGCAATTCCTATTGTTATGTATTCAGCACAAGAACCGTGCAAACCATCACAATTCACGCCTTTATAAATGTTACCGTTTTTGCATAAAACTGCACAACCAACAGTGTGATTATATACTCCATCATCAAAATTGTCTTTTAACACTTCTAAACCAATTGCAATTAGTTTTTTATCAGTGTCATTTAATTGGTATTTTTTCATAAATGATTTCTCCATTTTGACGGAATGCCGAGTCGTCGTCCCCTACAATTACGAATTGCGAATTACGCATTACGAATTATTTAATTCTTTGCTTTATCTATGAGTTCGTAGAGAAGTCCCATTGCTTCAATTGGGGTTAATGTATTTATATCAATTGTACGAAGTCTGTCCATAATATATTCTCTTGAATTTGATTCAAAAGACATCTGAATTTCAGGCTCTTTTTCCTCTACTATATCGGAAACCATTTTTGGCTTCATTAAGTCGTTATTTTCAAGAGTTTTAAGAATTGCTTTTGCTCGTTTGATTACATTGTCAGGTACACCTGCAAGTTTTGCAACCTCGATACCATAGCTTCCGTCAGCACCGCCACGGACAATTCTTCTTAAAAATGTAATATCATCGCCACGTTTTTTTACTGCAATATTATAATTCTTAACACCATCAACTGTGCCTTCAAGTTCTGACAATTCGTGATAATGAGTTGCAAAGAGAGTTTTTGCACCGATTTTCTTTTTATCAGCAATAAACTCAACAACTGAACGGGCAATACTCATACCGTCAAAAGTAGATGTACCACGACCGATTTCATCAAGAATAATAAGGCTGTTCTTTGTAGCATATTTAAGGATTTCGGAAACCTCATTCATTTCAACCATAAATGTTGACTGACCTGAAGCCAAATCATCAGATGCACCGACACGGGTGAAAATACTGTCAACAATACCTATATCCGCTGATTTTGCAGGGACAAAACATCCCATCTGTGCCATAAGTACGATAATTGCAATCTGTCGCATATATGTGGATTTACCTGCCATATTAGGACCTGTGATAACTGCCATTCTGTTATCTTCGCAATCAAGTAATGTGTCGTTAGGAACAAACATCGTCTTTTTCTGTAATACTTCAACAACCGGATGTCTGCCTTCAGCAATTCTTACAACACCTTTGTCATTTATATCAGGTCTTGTGTAATTATTATTGACAGAAACTGTTGCGAATGAACAGAGAACATCAAGAAGTGCAACAGCGTGTGCTGTACGCTGAGTTCTTAAATACTCACCTGCTATCTTTTTACGAATAGAATTGAAAATCTCATATTCAAGACCCACAATTCTCTCCTGTGCACCGAGGACTCTTGTTTCAAGTGCTTTAAGCTCCTCTGTAATATATCTTTCACAATTTGAAAGAGTCTGTTTTCTGATATATGTATCAGGTACTAATTCCTTATATGAATTAAGGACTTCAAAGTAATAACCGAACACCTTGTTATAGCCGATTTTAAGCTTTTTGATACCTGTTTTTTCCTGCTCATCTGCTTCAAGCTTTGCAAGAATACTCTTGCCACCATTTACAATGTCACGGAGTTCGTCAAGTTCCTTATTGAAGCCGTCCTTAATCATTCCACCCTCACGGACTGAAAATGGTGCATCTTCTTTAATTGCAACATCAACAAGTGAACACACATCATCAAGAACATCAATTTCGTTGTAAATGTATTTAAGAAGATTGCTGTTTGCAGTTTTAAGGTTTTCTTTAAGCTGTGGTAGCTTTTCAAGAGTTGTTTTAAGGGATAAAAGTTCCTTTGCGTTTGCTGTGTTATACACAACTCTTGTCATAAGGCGTTCCATATCGTAAACGCCAACTAAAAGCTCCGTTTCACCCTCACGAAGTTCAGTATTTTTAAAAAGCTCATCAACTGCATTGAGTCGTTTTGAAATTTCTGCACAATCATAAAGAGGTTGTTCAATAAATGAACGAAGCATACGCTTTCCCATTGCAGTTTTTGTCTTATCAAGCACCCATAAAAGTGAACCTTTTCTGTCCCTGTCACGCATTGTTTCAAGAAGCTCAAGGTTACGAATTGCAGAAATGCCAAGATTCATTAATTTTGCGTCAGTATAGAAATTTACATTACGGATGTTTTCCAAATCTCTTTTCTGAGTTGAACGAAGATAAGAAAGTGCTGCACCCAAGGCACAAACTGCAGTATTACGCTGATTTAAAGAAATTGTAGTTAAATCGTTTGTATTAAAATGCTCCTTGCAGATTTTTTCTGCATTTGAAAACTCAAATTCTTCAATCAATAGCTCAACAGACGCTTCAAGTTTTTTAGAAATAAACTCTTTAAGAGAATTAAACGAAACAACTTCCTTGTTAAGGATAATTTCAGTAGGAAGGTATCTTCCCATTTCATTTATAACTCTCTGTTCAATATTTTCATTAAATTCTGTTAAATTGACTTCGCCTGTTGAAATATCGATAAAGCACATACCGACATTACCGTTGGATGCACAAACTGATGCGAGATAATTATTCTTTGACTCGTCAAGCATTGAACTTTCAATTACAGTACCCGGTGTAATAACACGGATAACATCACGCTTCACAATGCCCTTAGCTGTTGCTGGGTCTTCCATCTGCTCACAGATAGCAACCTTATATCCTTTTGACACAAGTCTTGCAATATAACCGTCAGCACTATGGAAAGGAACACCACACATAGGTGCTCGCTCCTCTTCGCCACAATCACGACCTGTAAGAACTAATTCAAGCTCCTTTGATGCTGTTTTTGCATCATCAAAGAACATTTCGTAAAAGTCACCAAGACGGAACATTAATATGGTGTCTTCGTAATTCTTTTTTATTTGAAAATATTGTTGCATCATTGGTGAAAGTGCCATATTTTAATCCTTCTTTGGTAATAGATTTTTATTCACCCGTTTAGTGAAAAGTAAATAGTGAATAATGAATAGTTAAGGGTCTGCGACGCTGATTTGATTATATATAACAGCAACGCAGTTCCTTCATTTTGCACTTTGCGTTTTGCATTTTGCACTTAAAGGAATCCCTCCACCACCTGCGGTGGTCCCCCTCCCTTTAACAAGGGAGGCAGGAACAATTTTTTAATTAGTGGTTGCAGCCTTCGTCGCCACAGTCACAATGACAACCTGAACAGTCGCCGCCACACTGATGAGCCTTAGGGTCACATGTGTCAGGGTCATCACCGTTTACACACATTGCAAGAATACCTGTAAGGTAGTTCATAAGCTCGTCAATGTCCTGTCTTGCCTTTTCATAAGCCTGCATATTTGGGTTCATCATAATTTCTGTATAAACACCACGGAATTCTTCGTCATAAGCCTTCATCTTACCTTCATCTGGCTCTTCCTTTGATGCTTCATGCTGGTATGAAACCTGAATAAGCTGAATTTTGCTCATAAGTTCGTTGAGTGCTGTATCTTTTTCGTTAGCCTCAATTGCTTTCTGCATTGCAAGATATCTTTCATCCTGCTGAATTGCTTTACCAAGTTCTCTTGTAAGTTTTTCAAGTGACATTTTTAATAACTCCTTTATTTTACTTTTTATTATACTAATTCTCCACGGACGAGCCAATTAAGTGGTTCTGTCACTTTCACGTGACAGAATTTACCAACCAAACTTTTATCGTCAGACGGAAATTCAATAATAACATTACCATCGGTTCTGCCTGCCAGGTAACCGTCAAGGGTTTTGCTATCTCCTTCACAGAGTACACGGTAGGTTTTACCTTTCATATCTGCACTATGCGTGCCTGCAATACTTTCCTGCAAGTCACAAAGTTCTTTAAACCATTTACTTTTTTCTTCGTATGGTATAGGGTCGTCCATTAAAGATGCTTTAGTACCCTTTCTGCTTGAGAAAATAAATGTAAAAAGCGAAGTATATCCAACCTCTTTTACAAGCGATAAGGTATCACAGAATTCTTCGTAAGTTTCCCCCGGGAAACCAACAATTATATCACTCGTAAGAGAAAGTCCTTCGATTTTTTCTTTTGCATAATTAATAAGTTCAAGATACTTCTCACGAGTATATCGTCGGTTCATCTCTTTTAAAACTCTGTTGTTACCGGATTGAACAGGAAGATGAATATGCTTTGAAGCCTTTTCACATTCTGCAATTGTGTCGATAAGCTCTTTTGTACAATCCTTTGGATGTGAGGTCATAAATCGGATAGTAAAGTCCCCCGGGATATCATTAAGCTGACGAATAAGCTTTGAAAAATTTATATCCTCGTCGAGACCTTTTCCGTAAGAATTCACATTCTGTCCAAGCAATGTAATATCTTTATATCCTTCGGCAACTATCTGCTTAAATTCAGCTATAATATCCGCTGATTTTCGGCTTCTTTCTCTGCCACGGACATATGGCACAACACAATAAGTACAGAAATTGTCGCAACCGTACATAATCGGAAGCCAAGCCTTTGCAGAGTTGTCACGAAGTGCAGGAATACCCTCGGCAACAGGATTTGTTTCGGTCATATCTGAAAAAACTCTTTTTTCACGAGTTAAATATGTTCTGAAGATTTCAGGTATTCTGTGTTGGTCATGAGTACCGAAAACAATATCAACATAAGGATAACTTTTATAAAGCTTTTCACGGATATGTTCCTGTTGCATCATACAACCACAAAGTGCAATAATAAGATTAGGATTTGACTTCTTTAACTTCTTGATTGCACCAATATTGCCGAAAACTCTGTCCTCAGCGTGTTCACGGATTGCACAGGTGTTATAGAGAATCAAGTCAGCATCTTCCCTGTCCTCAGTCATTTCATAGCCCATTAATGAAAGTAAGCCTTTGATTCTTTCACTGTCGGCAACATTACCTTGACAACCATAAGTGTGAACAAATGCTTTAGGACTTGTCCCGTGACGAAGTAAAAGAAGCTCCTTTACATCGTCTGCTATATTCTTTTGTAATTCAATTTGTTCGTTTGATACAAAGTTTGTCAAGTTTTATACTTCCTTAGTGTAAATTGAGAGTAAAAATGAAACAACATCCTTGAAAACAACTTCTCTATCTGTTTCATTTGTAATTTCGTGTCTCATTCCAGGATAGAGAATTGTTGTAGGCTCAATACCTGCTGAAACAAGGCTGTCTGCAACTGCTAAAACACCTTTACCATTCATACCGACAGGGTCATTTGCACCTGAAATCAACATAACAGGTAATTCCTTTGGAATTCTCAATGCCCAATCGGAGTCACAAGCCTCACGCATAATATTATAAATATCACGATAACCTGCAAGTGTGTATGTAAAGCCGCAAAGTTCATCATTTGAATAGTTAAGTCTGTTTTCAGCGTTTTCTGAAAGCCATGCAAGTGAACTTTCCTTGTCAGTTCCCATCATTGAGAAGCCTTTATTCATAATTTCAGCCATTTTGTCAACTCTTCTCATAAGACCATACTTGCTTACAAGCATATCAATAAGGTCAACACCGGCATTGATAATATCAGGCATATCACCTGTACCACAAAGAATTACGCCATCGAGTTCATAACCGAAATGAACAGCATAAACTCGTGCACAGAATGAACCCATTGAGTGACCAAAAAGAAAATATGGAATATCAGGATTTCTCTTTTTCATAATCTTTGTGAGAATATGCATATCGTCAACAAGACGCTTATCACCGTTATAGTCACCCATGTAACCAATCTGATAACGGTCTTCAATACTCTTACCGTGACCTAAATGGTCATTACCACAAACAACAAAACCGTTTGATGCTAAAAATCGAGCAAATTCGTCATATCTTGCAATATGTTCAGCCATACCGTGAGCAAGTTGAACGATACCGATAGGTGTTAATTCATCATCTTCCCAGATGAGTGTTCTGATTTTATTGATTCCGTTTGATGAGTTAAAATAAGCTTCTTTTCTTACCAATGCCATAACAAAATCCTCCAAACTGCATACTTCTGCATATTAATAGACAAATTATACTACAAAACAAGATTTTTGTCATTAAAAAATCGTAAATTTTTATATTTTTTTAATTTTGTAGAGTTGACTATTTTTGTTTTATTTTTAATTTGATTTTTTATTTAATATATTTAAACAAATTGGCTGTTTCTACCAAATCAGACTTGTTTTTTATATAATTTTAAATAAATTTTGGAAATCTATGAATTTGCAATGAAAAAATATTTATGCTAAAATTGTAAAAAAAAAATAAGGAGTGAAAACTATGACATACGAACAGGTAGTAGCTAAGGTTAAAGCAAAGTTCGCAGATGCAGATGCAAGTGCCATTGACGGTGTTGTTGCATTACAGATTAACCTTGAAGGTAAGAATGTAAATGGTATTTTCTATATTGAAGTAAAAGACAACAATGTAAATGTTGAGCCTTATGAATACTATGACAGACACGCTATTGTTACAGTAAACCCAACAAACCTTATAAAGCTTGTTGAAGGTAAGCTTGACCCGGTTGAAGCATACAACAAGGGTAAAGTAGCAATTGAAGGCGATACAGGTGCAGTGCTTACAGTTATGAATCTTGTAAAATAATTGATTTTTGCACAAAATTAACGGACATCACTTGATGCCCGTTTTTTTGTTTGTTGAATTGGAGGTTGTCTTTTGAGGCTTCTCCTTGAGGAGAAGCTGTCTGCGAAGCAGACTGATGAGGTGTAGGTTGCGTTAGCAACCGTTAATTATTAATGTAAAACAACATTTCCACCTCATCCGTCACATGCGGTGCCACCTTCCCTAAAGGGGAAGGCAATATCCCGACAAATTATAATTTACACTTTACTTTTTATTGTTATGTGATATAATTCAGTTGTTAAAAATGTTATTTAGCGAGATGATTAAAAATGTCAAAACCTATTACAGCAATTATTGTTGGTGCAGGTCACAGAGCACTTATATATGCTGAATTAGCAATTACTAATCCTGAGCTTATGCAGATTGTGGGTGTTGCTGACCCGAATCCTGTAAGACGGGAAATATGTATGAAAAAATTTGGGTTCAGTGAAGATATGTGTTTTGAGTCTGCACAGGAATTAGCACAGAAAGGTAAGCTTGCTGATACTATTATCAATGGCACTATGGACCATCAGCATCTTGAAACTGCTATTCCACTTCTTGATGCCGGTTACGATATGCTTTTAGAAAAGCCATTTGCACCTAATGAAGAAGAAATGAGAGAAATTGTAGCATGTGCAAAGAAAAACAATTCAAAGGTTATGATTTGTCATGTACTTCGTTACACTCCATTCTATTACGGAATTAAGGAAAGAGTTGTAAGTGGTGAAATCGGTGATATTATCAATATTCAGACACTTGAACATGTAAGTTATCATCATCTTTCCACATCATATATCCGTGGTAAATGGGCAAACAGTAAAGAATGTCACACATCAATGCTTCTTGCAAAGTGCTGTCACGATATTGACATTATGATGTGGCTTATGAGCGAAACAAAACCTGTTGCGATTTCAAGTTTTGGTAGCAAGTATCAGTTCAAACCTGAAAATGCACCTGAAAATGCAGGTACAAGATGTCTTGTGGATTGTCCTTTAGTTGATGAATGCAGATATTCTGCAAAACGACTTTACATAGACCAGCCTGAAAGATGGGCCTTTTATGTGTGGGACAAGCTTGAACATATTGAAAACCCAACTATTGAAGATAAAATCAATCTTCTCAAGGGTGACTCACCTTACGGTAAGTGTATTTACAAGTGTGACAATGATGTTGTTGACCATCAGTCTGTACTTGTAAATTTTGCAAGTGGTGCTACCGGCACACACAACCTTGTTGGTGGTAACTCAATGTCACTTCGCAGAATACACATTACAGGTACTAAAGGTGAAATTTACGGAAACTTTGAGGAGTCAAAATTCTATGTTTCAAAAATTCACCCAACTACAACTGACGAGAAAATCGTTGAAGAGGTTGACCTTAAGGTTACAGGCGATATGGTGGGTGCTTACGGTGGTCACGGTGGCGGTGATGAAAGATTAGCCGCTGACTTTGTGTCATTTGTCCGTGGTGAAAAACCAAGCCTTGCTTGTACTTCAATTTTTGATTCTGTTGCAGGTCATTTGTGTGTATATCTTGCTGATAAATCAAGAGAAAATGGTGGTATGCCACAGGAAGTTATATTATAAAATGATAAAAAATTAAGGCAGTCCATTGACTGCCTTTTTTCTCTCCCTCAGTCTTTTTCTGCGAAAAAGACAGCTCCCTCGTCAGAGGGAGCAATATATGGTTTTATTGATTTTTAATTATTTTGTGCCGAAGATTCTGTCGCCTGCGTCACCAAGACCAGGAACGATATACTTATGCTCGTTGAGTTTTTCATCAAGTGCTGCACAATAGATGTCAACATCAGGGTGAGCATCTGCAAGAGCCTGCATTCCTTCAGGAGCTGCGATAATACCCATAAATTTGATTGACTTTGGATTAAATGTCTTAATCTGATTAATTGCATCAATTGCTGAGCCACCAGTTGCGAGCATTGGGTCAAGAACGATTACTTCACGTTCTTCAATATCCGATGGTAACTTGCAGTAGTAAGGAATCGGAAGTGCTGTTTCCTCATCTCTGTACATACCGATGTGACCAACCTTTGCTGATGGAACAAGTGAAAGTACACCGTCAAGCATACCTGTACCTGCACGAAGAATTGGAACGAATGCAAGTGTTTTACCTGAAATAACCTTTGTTTTTGCAATAGCAACAGGAGTTTCAACTTCAACTTCTACAAGTGGAAGGTCACGAGTTGCTTCATAACACATAAGAGTTGCGATTTCAGAAACAAGTGCTCTGAATTCCTTTGAACCAGTATTCTTATCTCTTAAAAGAGTAAGTTTATGCTGAATAAGTGGATGATTAGTAATGATAATGTTTCCCATTTTTATTTCCCCCAAATTTTATTGGAATTTTTCTTCAAAAAATATTATATACCTATAATTTACAATTTACAAGTTTTTTTATGAATTTTCTATCTCCATAATCTGGTCAATTCTTCTCTGATGTCTGCCACCTTCAAATTCGGTACTGAGGAAAACATCAACAAGTTCAAGCGCAAGACCTACACCAACAACACGGCCACCCATACAAAGAGCATTTGCATCGTTATGCATTCTTGTTAATTTCGCACTGAAATAATCTGAACAGCAAGCAGCACGGATTCCCTTTACCTTATTTGCTGCCATTGAAATACCGATACCTGTTCCGCAACAGAGAATTGCTTTTTCACACTCCCCGCTTGTCACCTTTTCACAAGTTGCCTTTGCAATTGGAGCATAGTCAATTGACTCTGCTGAATATGTGCCACAATCAATGTATTCTACACCTTTTTCATCGAGGTGTTTTTTTATTGCCTCTTTTAATTCAAAACCACCGTGGTCTGCACCTAAAGCTATCATATTTATATCTCCTTTTTCAATGATTTTTTATTATTTAATTCCCTTTCTGCCTGAGGTAATCTCAAGTAAAAAGGAACAAGATTTGCTGAATCTATTAATTCTTCTTGGTTTTTTATTTTTTCTTCTGCCACAAAACCTACACTTGAACCGTGAACATAGCGGATATTTTCATCTGCAATTTCACAATTCCGGATAATTTCGTGAAGTTTTTCATAACATAAAAGTGAGCCATCACCGATGAAAACAACTTTTTTGTCGTATTTTGTAAGTTCATCACCAAGCTCGTCGATTAAAACTGCCTTATCCTCACAAAGACGGTTTCCCATATTGAATAACGCTGTATAAACCTGATTACACCTTGCATCCATTACTGCACAGGCAATAACATCATCACCTTTAAGCGGCTCTGCTATTGCTTCCAGTGTTGATACTGCAAAGCATTTTTTATTTAATGCATCTGCCATGCCCTTAACTGCTGAAATGCCGATTCGAACACCTGTAAATGAACCAGGTCCGTTTGTAATTGCAAACAAGTCAATGTCCTTAATTGAAACGCCACTGTCGTTTAAGGTTTCTTCCACCAAAGGCATTAATGTCTGACTATGCGTAAGACCGTTATTGATAAACTTTTCTGATAAAATTTTACCGTTTTCAGTTATTGCCACGGAAGCAGTAACTGATGAAGAATCAAGTGATAGGATTTTCATATCTCTATGCCTCCGTCAATAGTGATTATACGCTGATTATCGTTTTCGCCACGCTGAATTGTAACTCTTACAGTATTTTCAGGCAAAGCATTTTCGATATTTTCAGCCCACTCCACAGAAAGAATGCCTCCTGCTTCATAGAAGTCAAAAAAACCACTTGAATAAAGGTCGTCCCAACTTTCAACACGATACATATCGAAATGATACAAAGGCGGATTTCCACCGTAATCATTTACGATAGCAAAAGTGGGACTACTTACCTCTTCATCTACACAAAGAGCCTTTGCCATTCCTCGTGTAAATGCAGTTTTACCCATACCAAGACCACCAAAAAACGCAACAACAGTTCCGCCCTTAAGTGAACTTGCGAGTTTTCTGCCTAATTCAATTGTGTCATCTGTACTGTTTGAAATAAACTTTTGCATAACCACACCGAAATAATTAGTTTTATCCTTACGATTTTACCAAACAACCGTGTTTTTGTCAATTTTTATAAATTCACAATATTGATTTGTTTTTTTTTTGCAATTTTATGAAGCCATTATACATAATTTCCTGCAAAATCAATATAAAAATGCAGGAAAAGTAGTCAAAAATGAATTTCTGTAATTACATTTTGTCATTTTTAACAAATTAAAGTGCTGAAATTACCGTATCTTTTTCAATATTGTTAATTGAAAAAACCACCTATTATATGATATTATTTTTGCATAATTTCAGAGGAGGCTCTATTTATGAATAGTTATATCGAAAAAATTCTTCAAAGAGTTGAAGAACGTGACGGTGATAAAAAAGAATTTATGCAGTGTGTGCGTGAGGTTTACGGCTCACTTGAAAAAGTTATTGAAGCACATCCTGAATATGAAAAATATGATATATTAGGCAGAATGGCTGAACCTGACAGAACAGTTCGTTTCAGAATTGCTTGGGTTGATGATGAAGGAAACACTCAGGTTAACCGTGGTTGGC
Organism: Candidatus Fimenecus sp.; assembly: GCA_045593555.1. Lineage (GTDB taxonomy): Bacteria > Bacillota > Clostridia > Oscillospirales > Acutalibacteraceae > Fimenecus. Next base: position 125,065 of record JAZNWU010000010.1, read on the forward strand.
GTGTACAGTTCAACTCTGCTATCGGTCCTTATAAGGGCGGTCTTCGTTTCCACCCTAGTGTAAATGCAAGTATTGTTTATTTCTTAGGCTTTGAACAGACATTCAAAAACTCACTTACAGGTCTTCCTATGGGTGGTGCTAAGGGTGGTTCTGACTTTAACCCTGTTGGTAAGAGTGACGCAGAAATTATGAGATTCTGTCAGGCATTTATGACTGAGCTTTATCGTCATATCGGTTCAAGCATTGACGTTCCTGCAGGTGACATCGGTGTTAGCGGTAAGGAAATCGGTTACCTCTTCGGTCAGTATAAGAGAATTGTCGGTGCATTTGAAAATGGTGTTCTTACAGGTAAGGGCCTTGCATACGGTGGTTCACTTGTTCGTCCTGAAGCTACAGGTTACGGTGCTATTTACTACGCAAACGAAGTGCTTAAGCACGAAAATGAAGAAATCGCAGGTAAGACATTTGCAGTTTCAGGCTTCGGTAATGTTGCTTGGGGTGCAATTAAAAAGATTGCTGAGCTTGGCGGTATTCCTCTTACACTTTCAGGTCCTGACGGATATGTTTATGATAAAGACGGTATCGTAACAGAAGAAAAGATTAACTATCTTCTTGAGATGCGTGCATCAGGCAGAGATAAGGCAAAGGATTATGCTGACAAATTCGGTGCTGAATTCTTCCCGGGTCAGAAGCCTTGGGGCGTTAAGGTTGACGTTGCTCTTCCATGTGCTACACAGAACGAAGTTACACTCGAAGAAGCAAAGAAAATTGTTGCTAACGGCACAAAGTACTATATCGAAGTTGCTAATATGCCAACAACTGCTGAAGCTGTTGAATACTTCCTTGAAAATGGCGTAATCGTTGCTCCTTCAAAGGCAGTTAATGCAGGTGGTGTTTGCGTTTCAGGTCTTGAAATGAGCCAGAACAGCCAGAGACTTGCTTGGACAGCAGAAAAGGTTGACGAAATGCTCAAGAGTGCAATGAAGAATATCTACGATATTTCAGTTGCAGCTGCTGCTCGTTACGGACTTGGTTATGACCTTATCGCAGGTGCTAATATTGCAGGTTTCGAAAAGGTTGCAGAAGCAATGCTTTCACAGGGCGTATATTAATCCTGAATACAAATTAAATAATAATAGCAAACCCTCGTACAACAAAAGTACGAGGGTTATTTTTTGTTTTACAAATCGGAGTTTGTATTTGAGGCTTCTCCTTGAGGGTGCGGGTGTCCGGTGGACACCTCTGCGAAGCAGAAGCACTGTCTGAGCCGACAGGCGAGTAATAAGCTGTCTGCGAAGCAGACTGATGAGGTGTAGGTTGCGTTAGCAACCGTTAATTATTAAT
>JAZNWU010000011.1:0-43261 GCA_045593555.1 Candidatus Fimenecus sp.
GAGATAAATAGGCACTTCAATTCTGCCATTGAAACCACTACCTACATTCATACTTGCCAACACTTCTGCAACACCTTGCTTAATCGTGTCGAGTGGTGCTTCGATGTTTGTCTGTCCTCGTGGTTGGTCATTGACAATAGCTAAAAAGGGATTACCACCGGGAAGAACTGTACCTTTTGCAAGTTGTGGAATTGGTATTTTTGATATGTTAAAACCTACCCAATCACCACCTAAAACATCAGGGAGTGTAAAACCAAAGGAATTGAGCTTATCAATTAGCTTGTTGATTCCATTAATAACCCATTTGATAAGGCCGTTAATCATATCTTTACCTTTTTGTCCCCAGTAAGAAGCAGTAAAGTATTTAGCAACTTTTGTGTCCCACCAATCCTTGATTTTGTTCCAAGTTTCTTTTATCTTGTTGTGGATGGCATCCCAATCAAGTGTGGCAGCTGATGACACCAATCCTACGGCACCTGCTGCAATTAAAGCGATACCAAGAGGTATGCCAACACCTGAGGCAACCAAGATAATGCCTAATACCAACAAACCAAATGAAACGCCCGCCACAAGACCTGCATTTTTCTGAATAAAGCTTGAAATTGTAGTGGTAATCTTGTCCCAATTCAATGCTACGGTTGCAACCAATGCTGTTGCACCTACAAGAATTAACCCAATACCCAATGGAAGACTTGCACCTGTTGCCACTAAAATAATGCCCAATACTAACATTGCCAACGAAACACCGACAACAAGACCGGCATTCTTTTGAAAGAAATCTTTAATTGCATCAGGTATTGCACTCCAGTTTAATGCAATGGAAGCACATAAAGAAATAGCACCAGCTACTATTAATCCAATTGACAATGGTGTTGGACCTGCAAAGATACAAAGCATAACACCAAGAGCTAACATAGCGCCACCTGCGATTGCAGTAATGGTTGATAAAATGCTTTTAACATCTGCTACATCAAATGCAACCAAAGAGGCAACCGAACCAATTACCGCTGCTGCACCAGCAATAATAAAACCAATAGCAAGTGGTTTAGGGCTACTAAGAAACAAAAGCATTACGCCAATTGCAATCAATGCACCACCTATAGCACCCATAATCGAGGCGAGTGTTTTGATTACATCCTTACCTATATCGGTTTCTGCTATAGACGCTTCGGTTACTGCAAACAATGTAGCACCTGCAACAATAAAACCGATACCCCAACCAACATGACCTGTACATAGCAATATTACGCCAATAGCCACTAAAGCACCGCCAACAACACCCATAATTGTTGTAAGCATGGCATCAACTTCATCAGCAACAGCTTGTCCGTTGAAATCACTATCCCATTCTTCAAGCCCTAAATCACTCAATCCAGCAGAGGATGAGCCACCACCTGAACCATTTGATGTGTCTTGAGAGAGTGTGTTAAGTTCATCAAATCCTGCAAGTGACTTTTTCAACTCTTTATTTGTTCCTTTTACGGCATCAGTTAAGTCGTTTTGATTATCAACCGAACCGGCTATTGCATTGGATTGTTTTGTTGTTGTGTCGATTGTCTTTCCGCTGAGTTTTGCAATAATCTGTAAACCTCTTGTGAGAACATTCAATACCATTGTTCCAACTCTCAAAATGGGAAGTAAGATTTTATTAACAACTTGTCCCCAAGTGTTTTTGAAATCCTCAAATGCAGCGTTAAATCGCATTCGTGTTAATGCAGAAGTGTTTGTGACCTCTGTACCATATTTCTTTGTAGCCTGTTCAAGAATAGCCATTGAGCGTATCTGCTGTTGAGTATAAGCATCTAACTTTTCCCAACTCTTACCGTCAGCCATTCGCTTAAAGGCATCTGTCATTTCAATGGTTTTGACATTAACGAAAATGCCTAAATCTTCAATAGCTTCTGTATTTCCTAACAGACCTGAACGGATACGCTCCTGAACATCAGCGACATCACGACCTGTCTTACTTGCAACAACTGCTGTCATATTGAGGTAATAATTTGTCAAGTTTGCATTTGTTGCCTGGTCAGCCCATACGCTGAACAGATTGCCATAAACCGATGCATAAGATGCAGCTGCTGACTTTGACATACCTAATGCACGAGCGTTACTGTCAATAAAATCTCCGATTTTATCACTTGCCTGACCGTAAATATCAATTAAACGTTGAACACTCGCTTCTGTGCTTGTTGCCATTTGACCTGCTTCTTTTGAAAAATTCCAAATAGCTGTAATGCTCAAATAGGTCATAAGATAAGAGCCCAATCGTTTTAAAGAGGTGCTGACTTTGTCAACTGCACTTTTTGCTGTGTTTCCGCTTTTTTTACTTGCAGTTCCATACTTATCAACTTGGTGTGTCATATCCTTGTAGGCTTGTTCCAAATCTTTAACGGCTACTTTGTTTGTTTTTAAATCATCCCAAGCCTTTTTTTGTGCTTCAGATTGATTTAATCCCTGCTTGCGATAAACTCCCGACAGACTTTGTGCAAGACTTCTCTGCTCATTCATACTTAATTGTGCAAACTTCGTGATTTCCGAAAATCCCTTTTTTGCCCCAACTGTATCAATTTTAGTGTTTATCCTTATAGAACCATCATATGTACCTGACATATCGTATCAACTCCTTTCTACCAATCAGAATCAAGCAATGCCTGTTCTTCAGCGGTAAGTTTTATAGGAAGATTCACCATTTTACGATTTTGTCTGTAAAATTCCTCCTCCCATTTATCAAGTTTTATTCCTTTTGCTTTTTTGCTACGGATAGATACGATATTTGAGAATGTACATTCGCCAATTTCCATATAAGCACCGATAAAGGACCACCAATGTGTGTATTTATTAGGCATTCGCACATCGTAGCCTAATGTTCGGCTTATTGGTGGTGCTAATTGTTTGAAATCGTGATGCCAATCCATTAACTGTGGTTTAGGTGCATCTTGTTCTTCATCGTCTTCTCCGTTGTTAATGATTTTAAACATTTCTTTGACGGCTTGTTCAAGGTTTACACATTTGGTCATATCATCTTCATAAAAGATAAATAATGCACACTGTAATTTTTCTTGTGTATCAAGCTCCTCATCATTCAATGCACCGATGACATCAAGGACCATTCTGTAATCGCATTTATTCCGTATTGCGTATTCTTTTCCGTCTATGGTGACGGACATCGGTAAGTCCCACATCATTTCTTTTGATATTTACCGATATGTTTCTGCATTTTCTTTTCAGCATCTTTATTCGCATTCTCAATGTATCGCCTGAGTTCAGGAGCAATAGCTTCCAAGAAGTTGAGAATGAAATAATTGCCATCTACAATGGCGAGAGGTGAGCAATATTTGAAAACAACGGAAGAAATGTTGCTGTCAAAGGCTGCATCGAGTTCTTCACAGATGATTCTCTTTGTTTCTGTAACAACTTTTGAAATGATTTTTGCTCTTTCAGTTATCTCTTTGAGTTGTTCTTCTGACAAATTCTGCACATCGTCAATTTCGTCAATTGAAATAGGCTCACCACTATTTGATAATTCAAAATCTTCAAAATTGAGATTGTTCACCTTTTCAGCAATTTTATCTTTCGCTGACATTAGTCGTGTTGCAAGTTCCGGGTCGGATGGGTTAAAATAAATATTCTGCACATCTCCGTTATCAAATTCGATAGGAAATGCGACTTTACCTGTGCTTAATTTAATAGCCATAATTACCTCCGTTAAAAAGAAATCACCCTACCATTACGGTAAGGTGATTATTGTTTGTTTACGCTGCATTTGGTGTGAATGTAGGAACCTTGTCGGCAAATGTGACTGTACCTCTTGTCTTTTCGTTAGAATAGTGTACATCGATAGGCATATCAACATAAGCACTACCACCGATTTTTGTAGGACTGATTGTGCAGTTTTCTTGAACATCTGCATCATAGCCTGCGCTTGTGTCACCAACATAGGAATAAACAGTAAGCATTTTGAACTGTGAAAGCAATTCAGGTGTGTTGTTCATCCAAATTTCGTGGAGCTTGAAAGCGAGTTTAGAACCACCACGAACAGTGAATGGGTCAAAGGTCTGTGATGGCTTCCAACCCTTAACAGATGTGTCGTTGTTACCGAGAATATCTGTACTCTCTTCTGTTTCAGGGTTTAAATCGATAGCACTATCCTCAATGCCTTTGCCTAAAAGTTCCCACTCGCCATCAATCTCAACATAGTGTTTGAGCAGTTTTCGAGGTGCTTTAACACCTGCAGCAATATTGAAATCTGACATAGTTAATTTCTCCTTTACTTGATATAGTGTTTCTCATAGAAACATTGAATTTGAATTTGGTATCGCCCTGTAATGCCGTCATCTGATAATTCAAATAACATTCCATTCTGGGCTGTAATGTATTCTTCTGTGGGATTGTCACCTAAAGTAGGAGCTTTTCCCAATGTGGATTGTTCTTCAATCCATTCTGTGAATTCTTCAAGCCATCCTGATGCTTCAAGACGAACAAGGTCGTTAATAGTGAAATGCATAGCATAAAGAGATACATTGTATTGTTTTTTGATAACAACATCGTCATATATATCTTCAGTTCTGCTTATTACACTTTCGCCTGTAGGCATAATGCCATAGTTACCTGCTTCGGCATCAGTCCAATCAATATGAGCCTCACCAAATCGGTCTATGTTTGGATAACTTGCAATAAAATCACGAATTTTCTGTATTTTTGATGTACTCATTATTTTCCTCCAGCTCTTTTCTTTGCACCTGCTATGATTTGTGCTCCGTGGTCTGCTTTCATTCGTTCAAACCAATGGCCACCACGCATTGGGTCATAAGAACGACGGTCAGCAGTTTTGTAATATTGCTTTCTTGCATATGGTGCAATCCAACAAACTTCACCTTTGCCGATTTCCGTGCCGAGAATACCACTTTTTTGAAGCATTGAAGACCTTAATGGAACATAACGGTTTGAAAATCTTAAAACCTCGCTGTCAACATACTTTTGAGCATCAGTATATTGACCATTCCATTTTGCAGAGAATCCGGGATTCCATTCTAATCGTGCTTCTATAGTGCCTTTTTTTGTTTTATATTGAACAACTGCACCTTTTGGAGTTGTGATTTGTGCTATGACTTTACTCATTTACAATCAAATCTCCAATGACGAAGAGCAGGAAACCCGACACGATTGTCTTTTGCACTTGCAACTCGATATACCTCACGATTTTTAAAAGCGTTGACGTCGTTTAATTCTGATGATGATACAGAACCAATAGCAATCAATGTCTTTTGTGGAATTAATGCCCACTGATTTGTAGGAATTGATGTGAGCGATTTCCACTCATAAGGAGTAAGATATTTACCTTGTGGAGCATTTTCGGGAATACGACAAGTGAAATAGTCAGCAGAATTTAATCCTCTTTCTGTGGCTGTGCGTTCGGTTTTGCCTATAAAAGATACTCCGGGAATGAAAAAGCCATAAAATCTACCGTCATATTCATTTATAACGGTAATGTCTTTATTGGAAATCACAATCTATCACACCTCCGTATAAGAGATTGACAGGGTAGGTGAGATACCTGTTAAATATCTCTTCCTTTTTTGCTTTTTCTTCTGCTTTTACATCCTGAGAGTAGGAAACGGAAACACCGTCATTACTCGCTGAGGATACTCCTGCAGGGATAGAGGAAAAAGAATTGAGGACATCAATAAGTTCACACTCACAAGCAAAAAGATTGTCATTCATCTCTTCCATGTGCTTTGGTGCACGGTTAAATGTGCGATAGTCAATTTCAGCAGATGCTTGTCTTGATAAAGCGTTATATGTAGCTTCATTAAGTTTTCCACCGTTCTGTACATAACTATCGTATGTGCTGTACATATCAATGCCCCCTTATTAATTAAGCAGCAGCTGTGTGCTTGTGAACGAATGCGAGGTCCTTGTTTGTAACACGGAAGCCTGAGTTCATTTCTGTCTGTGCCTTTGAACCAACAAATTCATCAGTATCAACAACTCTTGCTGTTTCAAAGTTTGTTACAGTTGAAAAAGCTTCATGGTAATACATGATGAAATCTACATTTGCAAAAGAAACAGTTTTAAGAGCACCTGTGTGGTCATAATACTTTGCGTTTGCTGCTGAAAGTCCATTGTTTTCAACAAAAATAAAACCGAGCCAATGACCAACATTGCCTGATTCATTGATTTTATCATTTCGTGATGGAGTGAATTCTGCACCCGCTGCTTCAAGAATAGTTGTGTAGAAATCAGGAGAACACATTACGACATTTGCCCTACCTTTCTTCTTTACAACTTCTTTACGCACAGCAAGAATAACACTTTTAATGTTTTCTTTTGTTGCTTCTCTTGTGTCTGCTGATACAGTTGCCTCATTAACGAGACAAGCACCAGCACTCAATTGCCAACCTTCACGAGCTTCAGCAATAGCAGTAGAAAGTCTTTCGTTTGCAAGTGGGAATTTTACTGCAGAAGCCTGAACTCCACGAATTTTCTTGGATTTTAAGTAGTTGTTGTTGAGAAGAATTGGAATTAATTCATCCTTTGCTTCCTCATCTGTAAAGTCTCTGCCTGGAGTACCAACTTCACAAGCTGTTGTGCTGAGTTTATGCACATAGATAGCACCTGCAGGACCAATCTGATATTTATCGGTGCAAGTAACACCGGGAACGAAAACAGAGCCGAAGTAAAGATTAGGCTCTAAAATTGCTGAATATTTTTCATCAACATTTAACTGATTGTACATAATTGACATAAATAATTACCTCGTTTTCTTTAAGTGTTTTGATAAAATGGATTGTTTTTGTAGAAAGCATCCATATAAGCCTTATCACTTGACGGAGTTGGTGCAGGCTGTCCCGGAACAGTAACGGTAGGTGTTTTTCCGTCATCAAACAGATAACCGTTTTCTGTTTTTATGCTTTCAAGTTTAGCTGTAAAGTCTGCATCTCTGTTTTTGCTTTCTTTCAGAGCAGAGATGTCAAACAATGCTTTTACCGCTGTTACATTCTTTGCTTTTGCAGTAGATAACTGACCGTCAATCCAACTGTCAAACTCCATATCAGCAAGTTTTGTCTGAAATTCTTTGTCTTTTGATGCAAGGTCATTTGTAAGAGTCGCAACTTTATCTTTGAGTTCTTTTACATCAACACCCTCAAATTCTTTGAGTGCATTCTGTGCCGTATCTAACTGCGTTTTGTAGTTGTCTCTTGCTGTTTCAATTTTGTTGACTTCAACAATGGATTTGTAGTTTTCTCTGAAGTCCTTTTCAAACTCCGTGAGTTTGTCTGCAGGAACGGTTATACCGTGCTTTGCAAGAATGTTTTTGATGTCTGTCATAATAAATCAACCTTTCTACATGATGTTTATACAGCTTTGTCTGCTGTTAAAGATTTTTAGCTTTTATACTCGGCAGAGTGGATATAAAAATAGCACCCTCAACGATTGTCAAGAGTGCTATGATTATTAAATTATCCGTCACTGGGACACATTGTTAAGAGGTGCGGACGGTCTTATCCGTAAAAATGGGTACAAAAAAAGCACCTGCAAAGCAAGTACTTAAAAAATTATGCTTTTATATGTGTGGCCATTCGGTTAATTTTTCACTTTCTTCTTTTAACCGTTCTAATTCCACATCTCTTTCTTCAGGTGTCATATCATAAGTGGGTACGATATCCAAATATGATGATTTTATAGTTTTTCCCATTCGATACCATACTCCTTTGCAAATTCATTTAATACTTTAATATGTGCATCTTCAACGCTCATATTATACGGTAAATCTGAGTATTTGTCAATTCTCATATCGAATAATTGAGGTAAAAATGGCTGTTCTCCACTTCTGTATTTATACACACTGCCATTGTGTGTTATAACCAAGCCAAAATTATAACCTCTGTCACCTGAAGCGACAAAGTCGCTACCTGTAGGCGGTAAGTTAGTAGGGTGATTATGAATTCCTATCATTTTGCCCGAATAATTATTACGAAGATGTTTAATTGTATTATAATCGACTTCAACGCCTAACTCATTTTTACCTTTAGTATTTCTTAATAATAATTCACCTGTATCAGAATGGATTATGTATAAGTCTTCTCCATCTGTTCCTTTTCTATGCGTAAGCATCGCCTCTGCATAATTACGAAGTGTATCATTTATCCTTGAATTGTTTGTAATTTTGTTAAATTTACTGCGAAATTCATTTGAATGAATATAGCTTAAATTAACATCATTTCTTCCAATTCGTTTTGTTGTTTCAAGATATTGACCGCTTTCAAAATGAGCTTTTATGTATTTTTTATATTCCCATACCGCTTTCTGTGAAACAGATTTATTGAAACCATAAGATTGTTCTCTTGCACGGTCACGATAAAGACCTGTTTGTTGAGTAAAGTCTTTTATCTTTGCTTCCTGTTTTTTCAAAAGGACTGATTTACGGTCAAATTCGGCTTGTAAGCTCTCTTTTAAATCTACATTATCAGTTTCCTTTATTCCTGAATCAAGCATTGTCAATTCGCGTTTTGTGGCTCGTATTCGTCTTTCAAATGCTCTTTGTTTTTGCGTTGCATCATACTCGGTCATTTCAATACCGTTGTATGTAACCTTACGATTTTCATACTCGTTTAATTCCTCCTGAGTGTATGCAGGTTCGCTGTCTTCAAAGAATGGGAAAAAGTCGTGTCTGCAATTCCAACCTTTAAGCCCTGGACCTGTTCCGTAGCCTGTAACTTTGTAAAAATCAGGATATTTCGGATTTTTTCCACCCAAAGAATACACTTTGCCTTGCCACTCCATATGTGAGGGTCTTGCACCATTATGAGCAGTAACTTCAACAAGGTCGCTTCCCATTTCTTCAGCAAGTGCCAACTGCATTTCGCCTGTGGTTTGTCCTACGCCTGTAAGTGCAGCACGGCGGACAGCAACATCAAGGTAATCTGTATGGCCTGTAGGATATTTGATTGTTGCTATTCCTTTTTCTGCAAGTGTTTTTATACAGGTGCGAATAGCAGTATTATAATCAAATGCCCCCGATACAATCTGCATATAAGCAGTATCGAGAGCATTTTCAAACTGTTGTGTAGCTGTGTTTGCAGTGGTGTTGGTTAAATTTTTGAATAACGCTTGTGTTTTAACCAATCCTGCATTGATATTTTTTTGTAATTGCTGATTTTCTGCAAGGGGAGTAGGATTATAGCCTGCTTTCACATATGCTTTTTTATCGACATTGTAGGCTTCCTCTGCAGCTTCATTGAACATTGTAATAAGTTCTTCATCACTTTTGCCGGTAGCTTTTGATAACTTATCAAATACAACATCGTGGGTTATTCCCATCTCTTGTAATCGTGATAATTGCCATTGTGTTGTTTCTGTGGCAAAATCCGTTTTTACAATACGCCTTGCCATATCTTGAAGAATCGCATCTTCAAGCTCTTCATAAAGCTTTACAACATTATCGGGTAATTCGCTTAACTGTTTAGGTGTAAGCATTTAATCACCTACCCAAAAAGAATATCGTCAGGAGTTTTTTCATTTGGCATATATTCTTCTTTTGCCTCTTCATCGGATATACCAAAATACCAACCTACAAACTTTTCCTTTTTGAGATAACCACCATCAGCCATTTGCTTTCTGCGAGAAAACTCTATGCTTGTATCCTCAAAAATACTGTCACCGAATGTAACAGACGGTTCAACTTTTCCAGCAGGAGCAAGACCATAGAGAGTGGCAAACACATCATAAAGGTAAATAAGGTCCTTTATGCCTTGTGCCATACCATTGTCTTGTATTGCCTTTATGGTGTTATAAGTATCCTTGTCTTCTGATATAACTTGTGTGGCTGTTATCTTACCTGTTTTAACATCAAATGTGAATGTTCCTGTTGAGAAACCACAAAGCATTTCAATGTGACGGACAACAATGTTTATAGCCTGTTGATACTCTTCAATTCTCATTTCAGGAGTATAGTCACCATAAAGCTGTTTCATTTTATCTGGGTCGCCATTGAGAATAATATAAAAATCGGTTGCTAACTCGCTATATTCAATTGGCTTTTTGCCTTTGAATTCTTTAAGAGTAGAACGGTCAAAAATAAGTCGTCTTTTCCCGGTGTGTACTTCACGCAAGAATTCTGACCATATAAAATCTAATTCCTGAATGTCTTCCATTGCATTTGAGAAGATAGATACAGGAAGTTTGCTTGTGTTGTCAATGCAGTTCACAAACGGCATTTTTAACGATGCATAGTGCACACGGTCAATGTCTTTGATAAGAATGTCAGGTTGAATATCTTTCCAACGATAGATTTCTGTCAATGGAATTTCACCATTAAGACCGGATTTGTCTGTGTAAAATGCCTTGTTGTTTATGTATAAACCATCTTTTTGCAAATCAAAGCGTTCAACACGCACAACAGTTCTACCGTTCAAAGTATCAAAATCAGTGAAAAAACCTGCTTCAACAAATCCTGCACCATTGATTCGCGTAGGATAATATCTGTCTGCATTCACAACCTCGCAGTAAATGTTTTTACCACTTACAAAAGGTTTTAATATTACCTCGCCACCAACACCTGCAATCTGAACATTAGGACAAATAGACGGCATTACAAAACGAGCGATTTGGTCGTTAATGTAATCTGCTCTTGCTCCTGTTCCTGCAGATAATTTGATTTCGTTGGTTGCAAGTGTAGCCATATAGTTTGTGAGAATATTGGCAAATCTTGTGTGATGTTCTCCCTTTTTTGTCTCGTTCTCATCATAGAAAAGGCGGAACCAAGAAGTTATTGCCTCTGCCATTTTATCTGATACTTGAATGTCCGTTATATTCAATTCATTTTGTCTGAACAAATTTTTCACCGTCCGTTTTATGTTATTTATAAAATTCTTAAAACTTACCATTCGTCATACTCCAATTCCTTACGCAGTACCGTATAACAAAAATATCTTATATCATCCATAGCGTGGTCATTCTCTTTAATTACTGCATCTTCTGATTTCTTTTCATCCCAACGATATAACCCAAATTCACGGATTGCATCTTCACATCCTGAATGAATTTTAATTGTTCCGCTTTGAAGCATATTTGAAACTGTTCTGATACCGTCAAGCACCTTATTGTTTGCCGGTTGAACAATATATTCTCCATGTCTTCTTATACACTCAATAAAAGATGCTGCAGATGGGTCAACTACAATACAATCGATGTTTTTGCCATTTGCAAGAGCTTTTATGTCTTCATAATACTCTTCATCAGTTTTTTGTTTTCCTTTTGACCTGCCATCATAATAGAATTCCTTAATTCGTGTTGCCTTACCGTTATGTAAACACCATAAACCTGCAGAAAAAGGGTTGAGTGTTCCGTAGTCAACAGATATAAAATAATTCCCATATTCAGGAACATCATTCACGACACAGGGGAGAATATTAAAATCAGGATACACAAGACCTTCAGCAACAACCCACATTCCACGGATGAAACGGTCATAGAATACACCTGTGTAAAGGTTCTCATATCTTTGACGTATTGCATCGGATAATGAGAGGTTATCTTCCATTGTGAAATGAAGATGTAACATTCTTTTTTCTTTACATTTTTTTACCCATTCCACATAGAACCAATGATTAGGTCCTTCTGGGTTGCAGTTGAACCATAATTTTGAACCTACAACAGAACATCGTGCGATTGCCTGTTCAACAAATGAACGTGGCATTAACACAACCTCATCAAGTAATATACCTGCAAGGGTGATACCCTGAATGAGTGATGCGGAACTTTCATCACGACCACCGAAAAGATAGTAACGGTTAGAATGTCCATTGTATGTAATATCAACTGCATTTATGCTTCGTCTTTCTTGTATATGCATTAAGCCACCAAGCCAATTGTGCATTGGTGTTATGACATTTCGCCTTAAGCTTTCTATCGTTTTTCCACAAAGTGCAAATATCTGATTGTTGAACTCGGTCATACTCCAAAGAATAAATCCATCTGTCATTGACAATGTTTTACCTGAACGGACAGAACCATCACAGATTATTCCGTCAAGGTCTTTATAGTCCGTCATATTCCACCAAAGCATTGAAGTTAGTTGTTTTTTACTGAACTGTTCGTATTTCATTTCTTTTCACCAAGTGCCTTTACGGATTTTGTAATTGCATCAGCGAGATTGTTTCCATCCATTGATGCACCTTTTGTTAATTCGGTTGCGGAGAATTTATCTATGATAATGCCCATAACGGTAGCTAACTGATTAAGAGGAGTAGATGCTATTCTGTATTCGTCATCCAATTCGTTGAGAATTTTCCCAATAATACTACATGCCTTATCTTTGTTTTCATCCATATAGGCGAGTATTTCTTGTGAGTTTTCTTCTTTTTTTATAGTGACTTTTTGTTTTATTTCGTCACTATTATCATTAACTATTCTTTGAATTGTTGTAGTGCTGACTTCATATTTATTTGCAAGAGCACGGATTGTAGCTCCATCAATGCGTTCAGCAATTATTTTCTTTTTCTGCATGTCATTTAACTTTGCCACAATCACCACCTCGTTAAGTGAAATATTTGGATAACGAAAAAGGACACCCACAAAGGATGTCCTATTCCGTTTATAAAAGGAAGTGTCAAAATGGAAAAGACCAGTCTTACGGCTCTTCACAGTTTATATTATATCAATATAAGATATCGTTTTCAATCGGTTTATATAGGTTGTTTAAAATATTCTGAACGCTTTTAAGCCCTTTTGCGTGATTTTCAACTATCCAACTATATCCATAGTGTTCTTCAAGTGCAATTTCTTGAAAACTTTTGTACTGCACATAATGTTTATGTAACACGGTGTATTGTAGTCTATTCGGCACTTGTTCAAGTATATCAATGACCTTTTGCCGATAGTCAACAAAGAGGTCAACTTTAACGCTGACTTCTTTTTCTAAATCAACTATTTTCACAATAGCGTTTGCCGCTCTGTCCGGTTCTTTTGAAGATTGAACAACATCAGGCTTTAATGCGGAAGTCACATTGCTTGCTACCGCTCGCAACTGTGACAATTCAGCAAGTTTATTATTGATTAAAGTGTCATACTCTTTTATTTTCTCTAAAAAATCTTTAGCGTTCATTGTTGCTCCTTTGGTTGAATATTATGTGAATATAATCAGTAAAACTAACCCTATCCCGTAAGCGAAAAGACATAGGGCAATAACAACATCAGACATTACTGTCACTCACTTTTCTTATCAACTTGCCGTGCTTTGCAATTTCTATTGCCAATTCATTCTTTGAAAATCCACGACAACAAACATTGTATCCATCTTCAAATGTGTACCAATAATAATGTGTCATTTTGTATCTCTCCTTTAACTTACTTCACAAATATACTCATTAAGTTCTGACATTGTTTCAATAGGTTTTATACATCTTTCAGGCCAATTCGCTCTTACAAGTGCCGTTGCAAAAGGTGGAGGTACAGAATTCCCTGCTTTTGCGACCTGTTGTGTTTTGGGGTATGGTTTTCCGTTGTGTTCCCACTCGATTACATAGTCTTTCGGGAAGCCTTGGGCAAGATATAATTCTCTCGGTGTCAGCATTCTCATACAAATATCAACAATTTTGTATTTATCACCATTAATTTTAATAACATTACTGCCACCGCCGTATTGTTCCAAAAACACCTCAACGAGGGCAGATTTATTTTTACCTGTTACAGTTCCCAACGGCTCATCAAGTTTATGTCCGGTAGAAGTACCAAAGTGTCTTTCAATAAAGGCTGTAATAAGCCTGTTATGGTCTTTTGTTGTTATTGTGGGAACAGGGCTTTTAACATCGCATCCGGCACCCAAATATCCACCACCAAATGCTTTTTCAAGAAATGCCGTAACGAGTCCGTGTTTATTAGTGCTAACAAGAGTACCTAAAGGTTTATTAATATCTAATGCTCGTGGTTTTTGATTCTTATTTTTGCCATAACCTATTTGTACTAATGTGGCAGTTGTTAAACCAAACCTACCCATTGTTGTAATTGTTGGTAGAGGTGATTCAATGTCAGTAGCTTGTCCCTCTCCACTGTAGTATCGAGTCATGAATGCTGTTGCTAATGCATAACGATTTGCAGTATCAACAGTCTGAATGGGCTTATCAACTACTTGCCCTCTTGCTTGACATCCATTTGTTTCACTATGGTATTGAAGTAGTGTAGGTGCAACGAGAAAGTGTCTATTGCCTGTTGTGATTGTGTGTAATGGTTCATCTACCGTGGAACCTACATTACCTGCATTGTTACACATAATTGCAGGGGCAAGTTTTGGTTCAACAAGGTAATGGTCATTTATTGCTGTTATTGTACTTAAGGGAGCAGTCACACCTCTTGAATTGTTTGAAAACTTATAATCTACAATAAAAGGTTCGGGGTTTTCCGCTATAAACTTCTTTATGCCTCTTGCTATTCTTTTACAAGTGTTTTCAGCCAATGGCTTTTTGCGGTCAAATATTGAGGTTATATCTTCATTCCAATCAATACATTCTGCTGCAGTATGCCAAGGTAAGAGTTTTCCGGTTTTAACTTCATTGCTTTTTGGGTCTCCATGTGTTGCACTCGGCCATACAATCGGCTTCCCGTCACGACGAAATATAATAAACAATCTTTCTCTTGATGTAGGTGCTCCATAATCACAGGCTTTTAATATTTTCCATTCATATTCGTACCCAAGACTTTTCATAACAGAAAGAAACCGTTTGAATGTGATGCCTTTTCTTTTGGGGTCAGGAATAAGTTGCTGTTCAAATACAGGAACAACCTCATTTTTTTCTGATATTGTTCCGTTAAGTTTTAATACTCGACCTGTTTCCTTGTCTCTTTTTGCAATAAGAGGTCCCCAAGTCATAAACTCCTTGACATTTTCCATTGATATGATACGTGGTTTTACTGTTCCTGCCCATTTAGTAACTACCCAAGCAAGTCCTCTAATATTTTTCTTGACTGGTGTTCCACCTTTGGCTACAGAAAAGTGTGTACAGTCCGGGCTGAAATGTGCCCATCCTACCTTTCGCCCCTCACAAGCTTCGTAAGGGTTAACCGTATAAATATTTTCGTTATAATGCTTTGTGTAAGGATGGTTCTTTTTATGCATTGCGATGGCTGCTGTATCATGATTTATTCCAATGGTTACAGGTTCACCGAGTGCAAGTTCCATTCCTGTTGACCATCCTCCACCACCGCAGAAACCATCAACAGTAATTTCGTCTAATATGCTAATTTGTGCCGGCATTCTTCATTCACCTCAATTATTGTGTGTGGTGTTTTTGGGTCTTTTTCACCTTTGCATAATACAAGAGTTATGCAGTCAAAACTGTCGTCTGCAAGTATTCCTGCACGGACTAACCCATCAAGGATGAACTTGCCTGAATAGTTATCAGGGTCACGACGGCGGTCATCCTTGAAATGATATGTAATTTTGACTGTTGCTTTTTGTAAAGGACTTTTAGGTTTAGGACGGCAGAGAAGATATATTAAACTCTGCCACTCCTTTTTGACCTCTTGATATTTCCATCGGTCATCACGACCGATGTATTTGTTGTTGGATGGGGGAATTGAATTAATTTTATATATCATCAAGTTTGCACCTCACATCCCAAATTGCTTGTAATTTGCTTACTTAGAACGGACATCCGTCATCATCCTCAAAGTTTGGAATGTCAGGAGCTGAAAATTCTGATGAATCAGGAAGAATTGAATATGAACCACCATTATCCTGTTTCTTTTCTCCACAGAAAGATACATTGTCAGCAACAACATCGTAAGCTGTACGCTTGGTTCCGTTTTTATCTTCATAGTTGCGAACTTGAAGCGAACCCTGAACGGCAATCATCTGACCTTTTTTGAAAAATCTTGTTACAAAATCTGCTGTACCACGCCAAGCAACGCAGTTGATAAAGTCTGTCTGTCTATCGTCACCACTTTTGTAGTTACGGTCAACTGCAACTGTGAATGAGGTCACAGAAAGACCAGATGGTGTTGTTCTTAATTCCGGGTCAGCTGTAAGCCTGCCCATAATAATTACTGAATTTAACATTGTCTTCTCCTTATTTCTTGTTGTAATATTCTTTAAGGTGTCCTGTTGTACGATACAGGTCGTTCAGCATCTCTTCTTTGATTTGAATTTGAGACATTAAATATCCTGAACCTGTTTGCTTGTATTCTCTTTTGAGCTTATTAATTTGCTTTTTCAGAGTCTTAATATCCTGTCGGTACGGCTCAAGCAAATCCTCAAAGGCTGTAGTGTCATCTATGTAACTCTTGCCGAACTCGTAGATGAATTCCTCAGTTGTAAAACCATATTCGGCCATAATTCTCTTTTGTTCACGAGCTTTTAATTCATTCATCCTTTTTGCGTTATGATGTACACCGTTTGGTGGCTCGTTGTGGCAATTGTGACAGAGATTAATCATTGCCCCATATCGTTCACTTTTCTTTTTGTAAGCTCCGTTGAATATGTGATGCGTTTCTAATGGGCCATATTTATGGCATAATTCACAGCTACCTGTCATATTTCTCTTTGCCTTCCTGCTCTTATTCTGCGAGCTCTTTTTATAATGTCAGTAACATCTGACCTATCAAGAAATTCATCAATTAAAGTGGCAATTAAAGCAGATTTTGTCACACCCTCATCAATACAAAGGTTGTCTAAAATTTCATTTGTTTCTGTTGTGATGCACGCATGTACAAATGTAGCTTTACTCATTTTCCCCACTCCTCTTTTAATATTTGCAATTGTTCCGGTGTCATTGTTTCGATACCAACTGCTTTACAATCCTGAATAATATTGTCAATTAATCGTGACATCTGTTCTGTATCATAAAACGAAGACCCGGCATAAAAGATTATATTTGTGCATCCCTCTAATTTACTTGAGCCTGTATCTTCACAGACCCAACCAAGACCGTGACTTTCCCACATCCTGATGGCGTTATCTTTTTCCTCTAAAAGAACAGGGGAGGTATAGCAATTTCCACCAATATTCTTTATAGCTGAACGATAAATCTCATCTTTTGGCAGTTTTGTTCTTTCTGCCAATTTGTTGCATAATACCCAAAAATACGAATTGGCATCAAGGGAACGCTTTGGTCTGTACTGCTTAAATATGACATTCAAATCTTTGTCTTTGTATTCGTCATATAAAGCTCTTCCATCACCCTGAATGGCAAGGGAGAGAACAGCCTCGCCATTCATTGTGTAGGTCATATCTGATATTTTTGCTCGAATTTCTGTCATTGCTTTTTATCCTGTTCTGCAGCTTTGACCCATTCGGCAACATAATGGTTAATTTTGCGTAGTTCATCAGTTGTCACGCCTTCGCACTTTGTATTTGCTTGTGCTGTCTTTTTGATAAACTCACTTTGTAAGCCTGTTAATGTTGTCAGTTTTCTGATTTGAGCATTAATATTATCCACAAGAGTTTGTTTTTCTATATCTACTTGTGGTTGTGATGGCGGTTGCACACTTGCTTGTGGTGGTTGTCCTGTATTGGCAGGTGGTGGTTGAATGTTCTTTGTTTTGCCGTTTTCCCACTCAAAGACAATTCCACCAATGCTGTCATTTTTAATGGACAGCTTGATAATCTTTTTATCCTTGATTTCAATATGATGAACTGAAAACTTATCTTTTGTTTTCTTGCCCTCTAATCGAACGTTAGGACACTTAATCCAAATGAATGGTGCAGTATATAACTCACGGCCGATGCCCCAATTGACACAAGCCCTTTTGAAACTGTCTGATGCTTCGCCTTTTTCTGCCTCTGTTTTGCTTTCTGCTCCACAGTCGCTTTTATGTACCCATTTTTTGGGCTGATTGATATTTCCAAAATTAACATTTATGCCAACACGACAGAATAAATTTCCTTTGCATTCATAGTGTTCTCTTTGCCAATTTTCAGCACCGACTGTCTCATCAAGAATTGACATATCACATCTTGCATCTTTGTAAAGGAGCAGGGTGCAACCTTTGCCCTCTGATATTTGTCCTACACGAATTTCTATTTCATCAGCTCTTAAGTCTCTAAATTGCATTTTTTCTCTTCCTTTCCGTAACAACACCAACCATCATTTGGCATTGTTGCAAAAAAATGTTTGCAGAACACGATATTTTCTTCCCGGGACATTTTTGTGTGATGTACGCAGTCTTTACATATAGCCTGAGGATGCATTTCTTTTAATTCCATTACACTACCTCTTCCAAAGGACATTGACTGCCTACACACTTTTCCGGGTATTCACATATCTGTTTATTGAGTTGGCAAGTTCTTTGTGATGGGCTGAAGAAAGGACATTGTTTACAGCTTATATCTGCATTTCCCTTGAAATCGACGGGGAATGTTACTGTTACTGTTGCTTCAGCTGTTATGTAGCTTGCAACTCCACTTTCAAAATTTGCCATTATATCAATCCCTCCGTTCCAGGGACTTTAGGAATTATATCAAGCAAACAATCTTGACACAGTTCCTTTCCCTCATATTCGTACAAAGTTTCTTCTTCACAACCACAGTCGTCACACGAGTGAATTTTTATGTGGGTGTAAGGACAAGAATCACCAATGCAAGGATAACCAGGTGTTGCACAATCACGACATTCGTTTTTTAAAATGGTCATCCTTATCACCTGCCTTGAAAATAAAGTCAAGTATTGTTCCTACTGGATTGTATAGTTTTTCTTTATCAACAGATTCCATGCCGATTTCAGCGGCCAATTGGTCCTGCTCCATACGAGTTTTTTTATGTACCATCTGACTATCTCCTTTTTATGTAGTGCTTATTTCACAAGAACGCTTACGGCGATTTTTCTTTGTTGCAAAATCAATTCGATTTTCTTTTGCTTGACGTTCAGCGAGTTCGATATCAAAGGAAACCTCTTTTTGGTAGGTGGTAACCTTTGTTTCATCTTCCCATCTGCGATACTTAAGCCAAGTGTCAGGATAGGGGATGAATCTGCCGTTTTCCTTTTGCCATTCTTCAGTAAGTTTCTGCTTGTTAATTGCAGTAATGATTTTCTGTAATAAATCATCCGTCACATTAAGTCTGTAAAAAACTTCCTGGGCTCGTAACTTGTTCTTCTTTTTGGGATATGCACACCAAAACGAGTCAAAAAAAGCATTTTTTTGCTCATATATATATTTCTTATCATTCTTATCATTCTTATCATTCTTGTTTGTTGTTGCTTGATTGTTGCTTGGTTGTTGGCTGATTGTTGCTTGGTTGTTAGTTTGCGTGTTGATAACACTTTGATAAACCTCATAGTTTCTTATAGTTATCAAAGAATAACGGTTGGTTGTTTGGTGTGTTATTTCGCCTGTTGAATTCAGCCTTTTTATTGATGTGCGTACTTGTTGCAAAGAAATACCCATTTTATGTGCAATTTCGGCATAACTTGTAACCGTTTGACCTCTTTTTATGGTTATTCCGTGCCACTCATTATCGCTGTGATTTGCAACTAAAAGAAGAAAGATAAAGGTTGATAAAGTTTCGGGTTTGTCAATCCACTCCCAATTCAGAAGAGAACGAAAAAGTTTTATATAACCCTCATCCTTTGCCACTTGACATCCCCCTTGTTTTGGTTTACAATATTCTTGTAAGTTAATTTACGTTTGCCGTGTTTGGTTGCAGCCGACACGGCTTTTTCTTTTCTGCAGTCACATTTCTCATTGTGGTCGAGATTTGCTCCACAGTATGGACAAGTCCAATATTGCATTAAAAATTCCACCCCTCTATTACTTTAATAAAACAATCAACAACAGCAAAAAGACTTAATAAAGTAATTCCTAACCAACAAAGCATATCTGTTATTGCTTCCTTTGTTTTGTTTTTTATCTCATGCTTTTTTTTGGCATTGTCTGTAGTAAGATTAAACTTTAAACGGCCTTTTTTGACCAAGTCATAATAAGATGCTGTTCTTAATGCGAAAATTATTGTAATGACTATCAAAACCAATAAATAATAAGTCCATAGCAATCTCATAATTTATCCTCCTGTAATATTTCGTTAATCTGTTCATCAAGATTATGGATAATTCCATCACAATCACCATGTGATGCATGTGCTTTCCAAGATGTATAACATTCATCAAACTTTTCACGGCTAAGCTTACCTGCTACGACAAGCTTGGCCATCTTTTTATATTTACGGACAGCATTACGCTTATTCTCGTTTCTTATCTTGCAAATGACCTTACCATTTCTGATATAGGTATGGAAACCAAGAAACTTAATACCATTCTTAAACGGCATAATCTGTGTTTTACCATTAAGAGTTAATTCCAACTCATTGACATATTCAGTAATCTTTTTAAGGCAGTATTTAAGGTATTCCTTATCCTGATGTATTAAATAGAAATCATCCATGTATCTGCCATAATACTGGATTCCGAGTGTTTCAGTAATGTAATGGTCTAACCCATTGAGATAAAGAAGAGCGAATACTTGTGATGTCTGATTACCTAATGGCAATCCTTTTCCATCTGTACTATCGATAATAAGATTACAAAGCCATCTGATGCCGTCATCAGTGAATTGTTCGGCAACAAGTTTCTTTAAAATCTCGTGGTCTATGTTATAAAAGAATTTGGTTACATCTGCTTTTAATATGTAGATGTTCATACCGTGTGTGGTATAGGCATCAAACATATCTTTTTTGAGTGTTTCTAAACCAAACAATGTTCCTTTACCAATCTGTCCTGCAAAGTTGTTACGGATGAATAAAGAGATAAGTTTAGGTAAAAGAACATTGTCGCAAAGACTATGCTGCACAATCTTATCAACAAAAGCACCTGCTTTTATAACTCTTTCTTTTGGCTCATAGACCTTGAATTCAGAATAACCTCGTATTCGATACTCACGATTTATAAGCAATTCCTTGAGTATATTCACTCCGTCAAGAGCCATTGTCCCAAACCTTGCAGAACTGCCTTTATATCCTTTACCACGCCTCGCTGTACGATATGCCCGGTATAAGTTTTCAAAAGATGTTACTTTTTCAAAATCTGTCATAATATCAAAGGGAAAGGCTATGCGTTCTTTTGATGGTGATGCACTGATTTCGGCGTGTTGCCTACTCTTTCTCGCTATCCACCGGAACGGGCGAACCCCACCGTCATTGTTGTAGTGGTTATAGTTAACTATTCCATTGTTGTTAACGGCGCGGGCACAAAAAAACGGACAACGCATAGCCTGTGCTTTATCTATCTTTATCCCTTTTTCTCCACGCAATTGTCATACGTTTGATGTCGGTGACAAGACTCGACCAATACTCTGCTCTCTTGGGAGTGATGATGTTCTGACCTAAAGAGAGTTCTATGTAAAACTGTAATTCCTCACAGTATGTAATTGCTTTTGTTTGCAAATCTCCACGGATTATCTTATTCTCAATGCGTGTGCGATTCGCTTCAAGTAAGCTCTCATAGATATTGAAACTTTTAGTCAGCATTTTATCTACAAGTGTAAAACGGTATTTTTTAGGAAAGTTCTTGCTATTAGAGGTAATACCCAAAGTATAAGCTGCCAACTCTTTCGCTTTAATTATTACTTGCATTTCCTTGTCGTTTGGTTTGTCTTGTCCCATTGAAATTCTCCTTATTCAGATACAGAGATTGAAGAATTTAAGATATAAAACGGGCGAACCCCACCGACATCGTAGTAGTGGTCAGAGCGAACTACCCCATCGCTGTTAACGGCGCGGGCACAATCTTCCCAATATTCAATAGCAAAAGGAGTAGCGAGCCACCACCAACGACCTGGATTGTACTTTTCAAGAATTTCGTTGTATTTACGGAAAAGTTCGCAAGTCAAAAGACTGACTTTATCTTTTACCGAGCCATGTTTCTTATTACCTTCATCAGATGTGAGGTCAACTGTATGCTCAATTATGTTTTCTGCACCAACCTCTTTTATAAGCTTGTCCAAGAACTTTGAGTTGAGATATTTACGGATATTTGAATTGGTGTAGATTCCTGTTTTTTTATCGTAAGCCATTGAAGTAACGATGTCTTTTGACAAGCAAACTGTCTTACCACCAGGAAGATGTTCAAGAACGATGTGTTCCATTATTTCTGTTTTACAAGTGTTTCCTACCTGAATTTCTGCTAATGTCATAGTTTTATCCCTCCACTTTAGATACAAAGATATTAGATTTTAAGATGCAAAACGGGCGAACCCCACCGACATAGTAGTAGTGGCCATAGTTAACAATACCATAGTTGTTAACGGCGCGGGCACAATCTTCCCAACCGACTACATCAATAGGTGTACAGAGCCACCACCATTTATCAAGTTTATGTTTTTCAAGAATATCGTGGTATTTACTGAAAAGGCTGCAGGTTAAAAGACTTACCTTATCCTGCACTGAACCATACTTTTTACTACCCTCAACAGTTGTAAGGTCAACTGTATGTTCAATGATATTTTCAGCACCGAAATTCGATGAAAGTGTTTTATAAAAATCGGTATTGAGATAGTTTCTCAAATTACTTGAAATCCAATTGCCTGATTCGGAATCAAACTGCATTCTCTCCTCAAGAGCATTTTTGAAAAGAACGGCTGTACCTTCCTTAAGATGTTCGAGAACAATAATTTCGAACATTCCTGCCTTCACTACTTCACCGGGCTCAATTTTATCAAGCGTGGTGAGAGTCGCATTACCAAGAATGGACTTAATCATTTCATCAGGCACATTCTCAATAATAATTTTTCCTTCTGATTGCTTTACTGTTACTTTACTCATTTGTAACACTCCTTTTAACTTAAAATTTTTGCAAATTGCAATTTATGTATTCCATCTCTGGAAATTCCATAACGTTTTTTTATTGTGCGAGGGTCTTTGCCTAAAAAGGTCGCACATTCCTTTTGAGATAAATGGTCCTTATCAGGGAATTTTTCATCAAGCCTTGCGATATATTCCCGATACAACTCTTTTTCTCTTGGCATTTAAACACTTCCTTTGGCTTGTTTTATTTCACAGAGCTTATTCATCGCACAAACCATACCGATGTATGAATATTGGGTCACAAAAGCAGCAAACAAGTTTATTTTTGAGATATGTCTGTGCGACGAGTAAGCTCTGTGAAACATTTTTTGAAATTATGATTTTTTGTGTTATAGTCACTTTAAAATTACAAGGGTTGTTATAAGGGATGCTAACGAACCACTGATTATTGACAGTAGAAAAACGAGGAAAAAGAATAGTACTCGATTTTTCATTGTTTACCTCTTAATGCATACTTGTTTTTGTGCTGATGTTTTTGCTTGATTTTCTTTTTACGCGAACACTTTTTGTTATTGCCCTTTTTACCTGTAAAATGATTGTAGTTTGATGAATAACTCATAAAAATTACTCTGTAACTTTTCTTATTTCAACACGAAATTCAAAATCTTTAGCAACAGTTAATTTACTATTGAGCACATTAAGGAAACACTCTACTTTCGCAGGGTCGGGTGTTTCTTTTTTTGATTCTGCAATAAGATTTTGTGTAGTTACATAAGCATCGGTTAGTAATTTTTCAAGTTCACCGATATTAACTATTTTTTCAAACTTGTATTCCATATAAGCCTCCTTTATACTTGTGAAATTCACAAGTCAATGAACAAAAAAATATAGGGCCACATCATTTTCAGGTAGCGATAAAATCTTCATTATCTTTTGTGCTTCACTCACTTTAAACTGAGACCTGCCTTTTAATTTTGAAGTAAGCGAATTTGCACTTAACCCTATATTTTTAGCCAATTTATCTTGCGTTATACCCTTTTCTCTCATAGCACCTAAAAGTTTAGAGTAGTTGTACATTTTTTTCACCTCCGAAAGTTATTTTGTGCCTTAATTATAACATTGTGAAATTCACAAGTCAAGTGTTTTTCACAAGTTTTTTTAGATTTTTTGTAAAAAAACTTGCGTTTTTCAAAAATTATGTTAGAATTATTGTACGAGGTGATGTTATGAAGTCATTTGCTTCAAGATTAGACGAAGCTTTAGCAATTCGTAAAATGAGTGCGGCAGAATTGTCAAGACGAATAGGAGTGTATGAAGCTACGATATCCAATTATAGAAAAGGTAAGTATGAGCCTAAACAAGATAGATTGGAAGAAATAGCAGATGTATTAAATGTATCAATTGCTTGGCTAATGGGTGCAGATGTTCCTATGAAAAAAGAAGCACCAACATCTGAGTCGGTGCTTACAGATTATGAATTGGAAGTCATTAAACTTTTGAGAACTGTTCCTGAAGATAAGAGAGAGGACTTTCTTAATTATCTTCAAGCTGCAGTAAATATGTTGAAATGATTTCTTCCAATTGTGGAATGGTAACCAAGGGAACATCACCATCACCACAGATAATTTGCATTGCTTTTTTAATAAACTCACTATCAGACATTGGCACTCCTTTCTGTAATCGAACATTTGTTCGATTACAATATTTATTGTAGCGAGTTTTTTCAAAAAAGTCAATAGGTAAAATGAAACAGTCCTTAAAAACGGACTTGAGGAAGAAAACTGAAATTTCTTGTCACAAAATGTCTTGAATGTACGATTTATACTATACATAGTATATTTCTTATAAAAAGGAGAAATGAATATGCGTTGTTCAAAATGTGGATGTGAAAACGAAAGTGGTTCAAACTTTTGTGTTCAGTGTGGAGGCAATTTAGAAATGAAAAAAGAGGCTGTCTCCTCAAATAAAGTAAAAACGGTAATTAAAAGAGCATCGTTGATTATTGCTATAATTTTTTCTGCTTTTATTCTTATGTTTAGCGTTTTGATAATGGCTGTTGGTTTGTCTGAATCTGAAACGGCACTTGCTGTTATTGGTGGAATATTTTTTGTAGCATCTCTCATTTCTCTTGTTTTTGCTTCTAAAGAAAATGCAAGATATATAAACAAGAAATTAACCAAAAAAGAAGTTGCTGATTGTAAGGTTTCTGCTTTAGTTCAAAGGATTAAAAAAAAGACTGAACTTTTGAAGCAACAAAAAAATCATAGAGAACTTGATAAATCTTCATTCGATAAAAGCCATCCTGTCGGATTTGAACTTTCTCCAATAGATAAAATTAATAATTTAGTTGTATATAATCCATCCATATCTCTCGTTCAAGATGAAACTTGTTATTATCGTGGAGATGCATCTGCAGTACATCAAAAGAATGTGGTAACTGGGCACATTAATCGCGGAACAGGTGGCAGTATTCGAATTGCAAAAGGTATGTCGGTAAGGGTAGGCGGTGGAACATCCCAGGCTATTCGTGAAAACATTAATGAGTATTATAAGGGAACACTATATATTACCAATTATAGAATTATATTGTTAGCTCCTAAATATGGATTTGATTTGTTTGTTTCTAAAATAACTCAATTGAATTATAAACCCGATGGGATTCAGATTTATTGTGGTGCAAAGTGTTATTCGGCATATACCCATGATGTATCGAAAATAAGAGAAATTATTGAGTTGTTAAACGACCAAAAGGTATTTAAAGATGAAAAACATAAATCAACAGACAAAAACAATTTGAGCAAAAAAACAACAACGGAATTAAGAGAATTAAAGAGTTTATTAGATGATGGTGTTATAACACAAGAAGAATTTGATGCAAAGAAAAAACAGTTATTGGGATTGTAATTTGTGTAACTGTTATTAAATAGGATGTGAACAGGTATGGAACAATCGGAAATTATTTCATCAATTATTACTGCTATTGCAACACTTCTTGTTGCTGGTAGTGCATTCTTTGTTGGCAGATATAACTCAAAGACCAATAAAACATCAACAATATTAGAGGAACAATATCTTAAAGTGATTTCTCCAATTCATTACATATTGAAGATGACCAAAAGGGAGAAAATATATTCTGAGATTAACGATGTGATTGCTGATAATTACCATCTTTTGCCCGATGGATTGTACGATGATTTTATGAATTTTGTAAACGAAAAAATAGACAAATATGAGTTCGAAAAGAAAATAGATGAATTTAATAGAATTTTAAGATATAAATTAGGATATTCAAAAATTAGATTGACTAAGGATGAAAAAGAAGCAGCAAAACGATTGGCAAAATTTAAAGATGGAATGAGTACTCTTTTTGATATCCTTATGATTATTGTTGGAATTATAGCATTTATGCTTTCGCTTCATGAGGATAGACTACTTTTGTATTTAAATACATTATTCTAAAATAATACATATAAAAACAGGGAGGTGATACAATGAAATCAAAGAGAAAAGATGGCTATTATGAAAAAGTTATGACATTTACCGTTAATGGTGAAAAGATACGAAAGCACTTTTATTATAAAGATGAATTTGAACTTGTAGAAAAAGTCAAAGCATTTGAAAGACAACTGTCAGAAAAGGAGAAAGTGTATTTCTCATTTGTAGCTGATGAATGGTGGGAGAGCCATTGCAACGATATTGAAGGTGGCACACAGATTAGTTATCAACCTGCATATAAACGAGCTGTAGAGTCTTTTGAGGGTAAAGAGATAAAAGATATCACCTCAATAGATATAAAGCGTATTTTAGACCGTATGGCAAAACAAAGATATTCTGCACAAACGGTAAGAGTACAAAGAATAGTCTTAAACCTTATTTTTAAGCATGCTGTTTTAAATAAATATATTGACATTAATCCTGTTTCAGTTGTATCAGTTCCTCGTAATCTCCCAAAGGCAAAAAGAGAAATGCCTACTGATGATGAAGTCGAAATAGTAATGAAATCAGCAGATGCATCATTTGGAATGTTTCCTTATTTAATACTCTTTACAGGATGTAGACGTGGTGAAGCTCTCGCACTACAATGGAAAGATATTGATTTTAAGAAAAAAACAATAAGTATAAGTAAGAGCGTAAACTACAGTGGAGCAAATCAAAATGTGCCTATTGTATCACCACATCCTAAAAGTGATGCAGGTATCAGAGAGATAGTTATATTGGATTGCTTGTATAACAGATTAAAAGAGATGTCACAAGGATGTTCTCAGGAGGATTATGTTTTTGGTGGCAATTCACCGTTGACAAAATCGTCCTTCCGTAAAAAGTGGATTAAGTATCAAAAAGAAACAAATACGAACTTCACACCACATCAATTACGACATGCCTATGCAACCATTCTGTATGATGCAGGAATTGATGAAAAGGTCGCACAAGGTCTGATGGGACACTCAACAATACAGCTTACAAGAGACATTTATACTCATGTTCGTATGGACCGTAAAGAGATGGCATCATCAAAATTAAATGAGTATGTTAAAAAGATTAGTCATAATTAGTTTTGGGGTTAAAATCAAATACTTAGAATAATTCCTCCAATTAATCAAGGAGGATTTTTTTATCAAAAAATATGGTAATTTTAATAACAAAATGACGATTTTTATCGATTTATATTAGAAAGGTGATGTTATATGTAAAAAATGTTAATGATTATTATTTTTTTATTAAATGAAATTATGAGGTGATACCGTTGACATTATATGAAGGTATTAGTTTAATTATATCTGGAATAAATACTATTTCTATATTCTTTTTAATAGCACAATTATATCAAGCTAAAAAGCAAACTGAAGAAATGACAAATCAAACACAGCAGGCATATGCTCAAGAAAAAGAAATGCATGAAGAGCAACGCAGAATTAAAACTGTGGAGGTTTTGAATAATTGGAATAATGGAATAAAAAAAGAAGTTCGTTTAGCAGAAAAAATTGTGGGCAAACTAAATCAAGACCAATGCACAAAGTTGTATGATTATGTACCTTTCGAGGTTTCAAAAGAGATACACGACAATCTTTGTCAGATGTGCTCAAAACGAGGACACAAATGTTCTAAATGTAAGCCGAATAGAAATGGACAATACTTAATTAGCGGAACTCAACTGACAGAATTGAGAGGTAATGTAATAAACTATTTAAATAATTTAGAAATAGTTGCTGTCGCATGGAAACAAGCAATTGTTGACAAAGAAGAACTGGAACTTCAATTTGCTTTTTTACATGTTCCCGGGAAAAAATCTGCTCTTAGCATATTTAGAGAGGTTGCTGGAGGAGGCAATTCGTATCCAGCTTTAAATGATTTTTACAAACAGATAGAAATTAACAGCAAAAAAGCATCTATTCAGAAAGATGTGCAATAAAAAAAGAACTTACTGCTTTGCAGTAAGTTCTTTTTATCTGTCTATATTTTTCATTTTTAAAACCCACCATAAAAGATAATAATTTCATTTTCACACCCATAAGTTACTACACTATTATTATACTCAAAAGAAAAGAAAAATCAACTCTTTTTGAAAAATTTTTTTTAGAAGATAATATAAAGAATAGTAACTGTGTGCAACTCGTCGTATATAAAGTCGTATAATATATTATATAAACAGTAATATAGCCGTTTTAATTGGACTTTTAATCAAGGTGTCCGGAGTTCGAATCTCCGGTGGATCACCAAAAATGTGAGTACGCGTTTTGCGTACTCTTCTTTTTTTGTCCAATTGGGCGGAGATTCGAACTCGTGAGAGTCTGAGCGTAAAGAAAACAGTCCTGTGGACTGTTTTTAGCGAAGAGCACAATGCGAATCCCTCATTCGCATTGTGAGTGTATAATTCGAATCTCCGGTGGATCACCAAAAATGTGAGTACGCGTTTTGCGTACTCTTTTTTTGTATTATTCACTATTCATCATTCATTTTTCACTATTAATTTCATAATGCAACTTTTCTCAATGAATAAGTCAATAAATATTGGGGTTTATGGGGATAATTCGTAATGCGTAATTCGCAATTCGTAATTAATAATCGCAAAGCAGTTCCGACATTTTGCGCTTTGCATTTTGCACTTATAATCATCCCGACAAATTATAATTTATAATTTGTTTTTATTTTCACATATTCTCTTGAATTTTACATCATTTATGTTACAATGAGTCTATACTCGAAAAGGAGAAATTAACTATGAAAATTACATTTATGGGAGCAGGCAGTACAGTTTTCGCAAGAAATGTTATCGGTGACTGTATGTGTACAGAAGCACTTCGTGACAGCGTGTTTGCTCTTTATGATATTGATGCAGAAAGACTTGAGGAAAGTCGTGTTATCCTTGAAGCAATGAGAAAAGCCAAGGGTGGATATGGCAAAATTGAGTGTTATGTTGGTGTGGAGAACAGAAAAGATGCACTTCGTGGTGCTAATTTCGTAGTCAATGCAATTCAGGTTGGTCTTTATGACCCATGCACGATTATCGACTTTGAAGTACCGAAAAAATACGGTTTAAGACAGACTATCGGTGACACTCTCGGTATCGGTGGCATTATGCGAACACTCCGTACAATTCCGGTTATGAAAGATTTTGCTGATGATATGGAAGAAGTTTGTCCTGATGCACTTTTCCTGAATTATGTTAACCCAATGGCTATGCTTACAGGATATATGTTAAGATACACAGGCGTTAATACAGTTGGTCTTTGCCATAGTGTTCAGGGCTGTTCAGAATGGCTTTTGAAAAAACTTGGTATGGAAGACAAGTTAGAGGGCAGAAAAGAGCTTATTGCAGGTATCAACCATATGGGTTGGCTTCTTGAAATCAAGGATAAAAACGGTGTTGACCTTTATCCTGAAATCAAATCAAGAGTTGACGATTATATGCAGAAACCTGATGCTGACGATAAGGTACGAATGGATTATATCAAGAATTTCGGATTTTATTGCACAGAGTCAAGCGAACACAATGCAGAATACAATATGTTCTACATAAAGAGTAAATATCCTGAACTCATTGAAAGATATAATATTCCTTTGGACGAATATCCTCGTCGATGTGTTGACCAGATTGAAAGATGGAAAAAAGACTATGCTGAAATGATGAAAAAAGGTGTCAAAGAACACGAACGTTCGAATGAATATGCTTCAAGAATTATGGAATCAATGGTAACCGGTAATCCTTATCAGATTGGTGGTAATGTACTGAATACTGGTCACCTTATTACTAATTTACCTGAAAATGCTTGTGTCGAAGTGCCTTGTCTTGTAAATGGCCGTGGAATTCATCCTTGCCATATTGGTGCATTACCCGTTCAATGTGCAGCAATGAATATGACAAACATCAATGTTCAGTTGCTTACTATTGAAGCAGCAGTTACAGGCAAAAAAGAGCATATTTATCAGGCTGCAATGCTTGACCCACACACAGGCAGTGAACTTGATATCGACACAATTAAGAAGATGGTTGATGATTTAATCGAGGCTCACGGTGATTACTTACCAAAATTTAATTAAAATTTATAGGCTGTTCTTTATAGAACAGTCTTTTTTTGTCAATACTATGTACAGGTGATTAATATGTTATCTGTATGGTCTGCTGACTCAGAATTTCAGAGTTTTCCAAAATTGAATAAGGACATAAAAACTGATGTTGCCATTATCGGTGGTGGCATCACAGGAATTTTGTGTGCGTATATGCTGAAACAACAAGGTGTTGATTGTGTTGTGCTTGAGGCTGATAGAGTGTGTAAAGGTGTGACACAGAATACAACTGCAAAAATAACATCCCAACACGGACTGATTTATGATAAATTAATCAAAAAATTCGGAATTGAAAAGGCACAGATGTATCTTCAGGCGAATGAAAATGCCTTAAAAAAATATGCTGAATTGTGTAAAGACATATCTTGTGAATTTGAAAGAAAAGATAACTATGTCTATTCCGTAAATAATTCAAAGAAAGTCAATGATGAGTTGCACGCTTTAGTAAGGTTGGGATATAATCCTGATTTCTGTACGGAGATACCTGTTCCGATTGAGATTGCAGGTGCAGTAAAGTTCCCTAATCAGGCACAATTCAATCCTTTGCAGTTTTTATCATTCATATCAAAGGGATTGACAATTTATGAAAATACAAAGGTCATTGAAATTCACGGGAAAAAAGCAATAACAGAAAAAGCAAAAGTGACAGCCGACTATTTTATTGTGACAACTCATTTTCCTTTTATGAATAAATATGGTGGTTATTTTATCAAGCTTTATCAGGAAAGAAGTTATGTTTTAGCACTTCAAGGTGGACCACAGATAGACGGAATGTATGTTGATGAAGCAAAAAAAGGAATGTCGTTCCGAAATTACAAAAACTATCTTCTTGTTGGTGGTGGCGACCACAGAACAGGTAAAGATGGTGGGAATTATCACGAGTTAAAATCGTTTTCAGCAATTCATTATCCTGAATATCCAATTAAATACCATTGGGCAACACAGGATTGTATGAGTCTTGATTCTGTTCCATATATCGGCAGGTATTCGCCGAAAATTCCAAATGTTTTTGTGGCAACAGGCTTCAATAAATGGGGTATGACATCTTCTATGGTGGCAGCAGAGTTGCTTATGTGTATGATTCTTAGTAAAAAAAATGAATATGAAGAGCTATTTTCACCATCAAGAAGCATCTTAACACTACAATTACCAATAAACATTTTTGAGTCAACTGTGGGACTTTTAACACCGTCAACAAAACGCTGTCCTCATTTAGGTTGTGCATTGAAATGGAATTCAGCAGAGCATACATGGGATTGTCCGTGTCACGGTTCAAGATTTACAGAAGACGGAAAACTTATAGAAAATCCTGCAACAGATGATTTGAAGCAAAAATAAAAGTCGGTAGAAATACCGACTTTATTTCAATAACGGAATTACATTTTCTGCTACAATCTCATATGCTAAGGCATTGATATGAAGTCCATCATATGTGTATTCTTGTTTTAAATTTCCATTTTTATCCTTCAATTTGTCTGTAAAATCAAGCCATATACAATTATATTTTTCACAAAGCTTGATGTATTCTTTGTTCATTTCGTTGATTTTCTTATTACTGCGTTTTTCAAACATATCACGCATATTTTCATTTATAGGATAAACGGCTTCAAAAATAAAGTTTACATCTTTACAATACTCTTTTGCAGATTTAATAATCTGTTCAACATTCTCGAGTGTCATTGATAACGGAAGCCCACGACCGATATCGTTTGTGCCGATAAGAAGAACAATATTTTTTGGCTTGATATTCAATACATTTTCCTGAAATCTCTCGAGAAGTCTGTCAGTTGTGTCACCACTTATGCCTCTGTTGTAAACAGCCTGTCCACTTGATTTCGAGAAATCATAAAACAACTCATACCAATTAAAAAAATCAGTAATTGAGTCGCCTAAAAGTACGGTCTGATTTTCAAGAGCATATTTCTTGTTAAGAAAGGAATAGTTACTTTTTTTAGTAGCCATTTCCTTACTGTATTCTGTAATTTTTGAATAGTCAGCCTGTGTTTTCTTGAATACCATAGAATCACCTTATCCATTTAAGAAATCTCTTTTCATAATACATTCTTCAAAGAAAGAATTAACAGTATCCATAATTGTCAAATCTTCTTTTGTTATAAGAGAATAGTCAATATTCTGATAAATCTCGTATGCTTCAGGACTGTTCTCACCAAGAGATGCAATTTTTGCAAATATGTCGTTGAGATACTGTTCAGCATCTTTTGCAAGATAGACATTATGGTATTTGCTGTCACAAAGTATTGTTCTTGCATTTGGATTGTTACGTATTCTCTGTTTTAAACCAACGGGACTGTTTTTAAGTGTTACCTGTAAATCATTTCCACCATGTAATATAAGTGTAGGGATTTCGTTGTTGTCAATGCTGTCACAACTGCGGAGAATCCCTGCCTTGCCAAATCGGATGAGATTAATCAAGTCAAAAAATGGACTAAAAATTGAAAGATTTGCTTTTGTGGTTAGTTTTGCATTGTCACGGATAAGTTTATTCATTGAATTGAATGGAGAAAATGCCACAATGCCTTTAATCTCTGTTTTTGGTGTAACTGCAGAAACATTACAAACGCTGTATGCACCCCAGGAATGACCTGCAAGAAGTAACGGTAAAGTCTTCAAATCATCTCTTGTATTTACAAATTCTAAAGCATGTTTTAAATCTATAACACCTTGTGCAAAACCATAAAGCTTGTCGCCCTCTGATGTGCAAGTACCTGTGTTATCATAAGCTAATACAAGGTATCCTTTTTGTGCAAAATAGTTGATTTCAGTAGTATATGCAAGGTGTCCTGCACCCATACCGTGAGAAAAAACAATGAGTGCCTTATAGTTATCAACCTTTGCACTACTGTAAAGAAAACCATTGAGAGTCTGCCCTTTATCGGATTTGAAGTTAACAGGTAATGCATTAAGATTATCAAAATTCTTTGCCTTCAGATATTTTAAGTTTTCGTTTCCTTCACATCTTTTTGACGTTCCCGTGAAGTCCATGATTTTAATAGCAATAATAAATAAAAGTAAGCAAATAACAATAAGAGCTATGACAAAGTAAATCATAAAAATATCCCTTTCACTTTTATTTTTATATCTATATTTTACCATACAGACGGAATTTTGCAATATTTTTATTGCGAGAGAACTTTTTATGTTGTATAATGTAACCAAGAGGTGAAAGTATGAGTTGTTGTAATCAGTTGAAAATTATCAGATGTGCAAATAATCTGAAGCAGTATCAGGTTGCCGATGCTCTCGGAATAAGTCGCTCAACATATTGTAGTTACGAAACAGGCAGACGAAGCATTGATTTGAAAACCTTATCAAGGTTATCACATTTCTACAAGCTCTCAATGGATTGCTTTTTTGAGGATGCCTATGCTGAAAATGTCTTTGAGGACGATAATTATGAAGCAACACCCGATACGAAATACCTTTCACAGCTTTCATCGGAAGAAATTTCATTGATTGCAAAGCTTCGTGCAATGAATGAAAAAGATAAAGAAGAAATTATCACAATAGCAAACAGTAAAGTGACAAGTAAACCATAAAATAGATTAATATTTCATAATACAGTGGGAGCTCTCTAACTACGAGTTCCCACTGTTGTCATTTTATTATATAAATTGGAGTTTGTGGGATGTTTTGTGTCATTCTGAGGAGTGTAACGACGAAGAATCTCTGTTGGTTGATAGGCTACTTTGTTAGAGATTCTTCGCTTCGCTCAGAATGACATACCAAATTATTCTCCCCGATAAATTATAATTTGAAAATCACATATTATTTGTTAGCGTTATTGACTATTTGGCTAATATTATGATAAAATATAATGGTATAATTTCGAAAAGGTATATTAATGTGAAAAATCACGCTAATATGATTGTATGTCCATCACACCTTGTCCGGCTATAGTAAGGAGTGATGTTCCTGTTTCATACAAATTTATAGTCGGAAAGGCTATGGAAATAATTATGAAAAATAATATGTACAATATGACATCTTCACTTGAAGATTATCTTGAAGCCGTTTTTATTATCTCAAAAGAAAAAGGTAGTGTGAGAATCACTGATATTGCTGAATTTCTCGGTGTTTCTAAGCCTAGTGTTAATCGTGCAATAAATACACTTACACAAAACGGTTACCTTGAGCATGTTACCTATGGTGATATCGAAATCACACCACAAGGTGAAAGTTATGCTGCTAATGTTCTGAGAAGACACAAGTTAATTAAGCATTTCCTTATTGATACTTTGGGTGTCGATGAGAAAACGGCAGAGAACGATGCTTGTCAGATGGAACACGTTATGAGTTCAAGCACTATTGACAAGCTTTACGAGTATCTTGAAAGGCAGGGTTAAGCTGTGTATAAGGTTGCTGTAATCGGCGGTGGTGCATCGGGACTTGCTTGTGCGATTGAGCTTATGCACACCGTGACTGATAAAGAAAATGTTAAGGTTACTGTTTTTGAAAAACTTGCTCGTGTAGGTAAAAAAATCCTTGTTACGGGAAATGGCAGATGTAACCTTACAAATATAAATGCTACGGATAAAGGCTTCCGTGGTGATGTTGCATTTTCAGAAGTTGCATTAAAAAAATATACACCTGAAAGTAATATAGAATTCTTTAATGAACTGGGACTTTACACAAGAACGGAAGATGAAGGCAGAGTATATCCTTTGTCAAATCAGGCTTCTTCAGTCCTTGATGTATTGCGATTTGAATGTTCAAGATTAGGTATTGAAACAGTTTGCGATTATAATGCTGTTCACCTTAAATCGGTTTTCAACGGTGTTGTGAATAAACTGGTGATTAATAATCGTGACAGATTCGATTTCGTTGTTGTGGCATCAGGTGGTAAGGCAGCAAAAGTTCACGGTACTGATGGTGACTCCTATGAACTTCTTAAAATGATGGGACATAAGATTACACCTGTTGCACCTGCACTTGTTTCGCTTAATTGTGATGATTTCACAAAAGCACTTAAGGGTGTCCGTTCTGTATGCAAAATGGATTTGATTATTGACGGAAAAAAGGCACTCGAGAATTACGGTGAGGTTCAGTTCACAGATTATGGACTTTCAGGTATTCCTATTATGCAGTTGTCACGATTTGTGTCAATGTCACCTTCAAACGACATTTGTATAAATCTTGATGTGACACCTGATTTCACTTCTGATGAGATAGAAAATTATTTGTTTAACCGTCGAGAATTCGGTACGGGACTTTGCGAAAATCTTCTTATTGGTATTATGAATAAGCAATTGTGCATAACCTTATTAAAGGAATGTAATATTGCACCGAATGGAAGAATATTTGAACTCAAGGATAATGAGATTATGACACTTGCAAAACTTTGTAAGTGCTGGAAAATAAAGGTTAAAACTGCTCGTGGCTTTGATTTTGCTCAGGTTACGGCAGGTGGTGCAGATTGCTCACAGTTCAATGATGACACAATGGAATCAAAGCTTGTTGATAATTTATTCTGTTGTGGTGAGGCACTTGATGTTGACGGAGATTGTGGAGGATATAATCTTCAGTGGGCATGGAGTTCAGGCAGAACAGCAGGACACACTATCGGCGAAAGGATAAACAATGCTCAGAATAAGTGAAATTAAACTCCCGCTTGACTGCGATTTTCATGATATTGAAGATGCTGCAGCCAAGGCTTTAAAACTGAATAAAAACAGATTTTTAAAAACAGAAATATTTAAACAGAGTGTTGATTGCCGAAAAGGTGAAGTGCATTTTGTATTCACGGTTGATGTTACTGTTGATGGCGATGAAGATAAACTTCTTGAAAGCCTTAACAATAACCGTGTTATTAAATGTCAGAAATATGAGTATGTAATGCCCCAGTCAAACAGAAAAAGCACTTTGCCACCTGTGGTTGCAGGTTTCGGACCTGCAGGAATGTTTGCAGCGCTGATTCTTGCACGAAGCGGACATTGTCCAATCGTGGTTGAACGAGGTAGGGACATAGATTCGAGAACTGCTGATGTAAATAATTTCTGGACAAATCGTATTCTTGACGAAACATCCAACATTCAGTATGGTGAAGGTGGTGCAGGAACATTTTCTGATGGAAAACTGACAACAGGTATTAAGGACAGTCGTTGCAGATTTGTTTTTGAGGAATTTGTATTTCACGGTGCCCCTGAAGACATACTTACAAACGCAAAACCACATATCGGTACTGATAAACTCAAAGAAACTGTTAAGAACATCCGTGAAGAAATAATTTCTCTCGGTGGAACAGTTCTTTTTGAAACACAGCTTACAAATATAATCGTTGCAAATAATTTTATCCATGGCGTTACAGTTGTGGATAAATCCGGTAATGAAAGAGATATTGAAACTGATGCTGTGATTTTGTCGGTTGGCCATTCTGCAAGAGATACAATCGAAATGCTTTATAATAAAGGCATAAATATGATGCAGAAGCCATTTTCGGTAGGGGCAAGAATTGAGCATCCACAGGAATATATCAATTCTGTACAGTACGGTGAATTTAAAAATCATCCGAAACTCAAGGCTGCTGATTATAAACTTGCTTGTCATCCGCCACACGGCAGAGGAGCATATACTTTTTGTATGTGTCCGGGTGGTACGGTTGTCTGTGCTTCGTCGCAAAAAGGTGGAGTTGTGACAAATGGTATGAGTGAGTATGCCCGTGATAAGGAAAATGCAAACTCTGCTATATTAGTAGGTGTTGAGCCTGCAGATTTTCCAACAGAACATCCACTTTCAGGATTTGAGCTTCAGCGTGAAATCGAAGAAAAAGCATTTAACCTTGGTGGAGGCGATTATTCAGCACCAGCAACACTCGTTGGTGATTTCCTGAAATGTCAAAAATCCACTAAATTAGGTACAGTAAAACCATCATTTACAACAGGTGTCACAATGGATGACATAAGCAAGGTTTTGCCTGCAAAAGTTGTGAATACAATGCGTGATGCCTTGGTACAGATGGATAAAAAACTGAAAGGCTTCGCTATGGACGATGCTGTGCTTACAGCACCGGAAACAAGAAGTTCATCTCCTGTCAGAATTCTTCGTGACGAGTTTTACCAGACGAATATCCGTGGCCTTTATCCTTGTGGTGAGGGTGCAGGCTATGCAGGTGGGATTGTTTCAGCAGGTGTAGATGGTGTCAAGTGTGCAGAAGCAGTGCTTTCTGATTTGACATAAAATTGTTATTTGACAAATGCACATTGTGTTGATATATTATTGTTTAGATTATATAGAAAGGGGATTATATGATGAATTATGACAATCTTTGTATGAATTGTATGAATGAATTGTCCGGTGAGAAACAATGTCCCAAATGTGGATACCATGTTGATTCTCCACAAATTTCACCATATTTACCTTTAAAGACACCAATTGGTGGTAAATATATTATCGGAAAAGCAGTTTCAGCTAACAGTGAGAGTATTACATACTCTGCATATGATGTTGATAGAAAAACTGCAGTTGTTATAAAGGAATTTTTGCCTGAACGCCTTGTAAACAGAGCAGATGATGGCATAACAGTAGCGATAATTAAAAATGCTCAGGACACATATTATGCTCTTTTAAATGAATTTCTTGGTTTATGGCGTAACCTTGCAAGAGTAAGAGGCTTTTCTGCTCTGATTCCCGTAATTGATATTGTTGAAGAAAACAATACTGCTTATGCAGTTACGGAATATATTGAAAGTCTTTCTCTTCGTGAATTTCTTTTAAGAAGTAAAACAGGTTATCTTAATTGGGATAAGGCAAAAGTTCTTTTTATGCCTGTACTTTCGCTTCTTTCAAATCTTCATCAGTCAGGTATTATTCATTACGGAATAAGCCCTGATACTTTGCTTATAGGCAGGGACGGAAAATTAAGACTTTCAGGTTTTTCAATTCCTGAAGCAAGGTTTGAGAGAACACAGATTCCTGCTGAATTATTCGATGGATATACTCCTCTTGAGCAGTACGGATATTCACTTGAAAGTGGAGAATGGTCAGATATATATTCTTTCTGTGCTACCGTATATCGTTCCCTTGTGGGCAGTGTGCCACAGGATGCAATTTCCCGTTCAACAAGCGATAAACTTATTATTCCTGCAAGATATGCTGAAATCATACCTGTTTATGTTATAAATGCCTTGATGAATGGTCTTCAGGTTGACCCACAGGAAAGAACTAAAGATATTGAAACACTTCGTGAGGAGCTTTCTGCAACACCATCCAATGTGGTATCGTCATTTTCAGGTATGAAGGTCCCTTCTGATGAAAAAAAGGATGCTCCTGTTTATGTGACGACGGATGAGGATTCTCCGGGACAGACAATTCTTAAAACATTTCTTATTATTTTAGGTGTCGGACTTATCGGTTTTGCAGGTTGGCTTGTTTATGATAAGATAATCAATGCTCCTGAAGAAACTCCCGTGGAAGATAACACTCAGGTGAAAGAAACTGTTGAAGTTCCGAATTTTGTGAACAGTTCTTACGATTTGATTGCACAAAATCCTGTTCAGAATGAAAGATTTACAATTAAGTCCGTTTCGGAATACAGTTCAACAGTTGAAAAAGGTTATATAGTTTCACAAAGCATTGAGCCGGGTAAAATGGTGGAAAAAGGAACTGAAATCGTCTTTGTAATCAGTAAAGGTCCTGAATATGTTGTTATTCCACCTTTAATGGACTCTGAATCAGAGTTAGCAAAAACACAGCTTGAGGAATTGGGTTTTGTTGTAAAGATTATTGAAAAAACAAATGACGGTGATTATACAGCAGGTACAGTTGCTTCTGTCACTCCTGAATCAGGTTCAAGTCAGGTTAAAGGCAGTGAAGTTTATCTCGAAGTCTGGGGTGAACCACCTGTTGAAGATGATTTTAATATCTTCCCTGACAATAATAATGGCTCTGAACCCGGAATAGACTTTGGAGATTTGTTCAACAACTTATTTTAACAACTAAAAAAGAGGTATCAACTGATTAAAGTTGGTACCTCTTAATTTTTGCCATAAATGATTATGAAATTGTAATGCAATCCATAGGACCTATAATAACACCGTTTGTAGTAACTTCCCTTTCCGTATAGTTTGTATAAACTCTTATACTGTTATCATATTCTGTACAGTAAACACCATTCTGAATGAGCAAATGCGATGTCATTCTTGAATCACGTAGACTAGCCAAAGCTTCGTTAGCCTTTGTATAATATGTAACCATATCATTAATGTTTTTGTCATAATAGTATTTTGCATCGAGTTTTTCATTGAAAGCTGTGCAGTACCAGTCTGCACTTGGCAAACAACCGTATTCAACGGCTTTTAAGAAAGCAACTTTTGAATCGTCTGATGTGTTGAACCCGACAGCACTGTATTCAAGAATACCGTGAAGAAGCATTTGTACAAACGGAATACCTTCATATCCGTCACATTCTGTGCGTGTAAGAGGTGAAACAGGAATGTTTGAAATAACGTCGGCATTTCTTACAGAATAGAAATTACCTGTATCAACCATAAGTAATTTTGATGTTGAAAGGACAGAAACCTGTGAAGAAATCTCTGATTGAGAAAGTGTTCTTGAATATGAGTTGTATGAATAGTCAGAATATAGATAACTGCCGATATCGTTAAGTGCATATCCGTCAAAATTTACTTTTTCAGAGTTTTTGAGTATGTTCTCAATGGTATTTTCAAGGTTACTCATTTTAAGATATTCCTGTGAGGAAGTGCTTTTCGGGAATGAATATGCAGTTGTATCAGTAATATTTTTTTTGTTTATTGATTTCGCACCTGATAACTGATTGCTGTAAGTCAAAATGTCTGTGTCGATGAATAAAGAGAATTTCTGACTTGTAATATATGAGTATAACTCATTAAAATCTGTTTTGTTACCTAATGAGCCTTTGAAATCATTGAAATCATTGGTGTTTCCGTTGTTAGCATTGTTATAAAGACCATTGTAGCGAAGATATATGTTGTCAACACCCTTTGCTTTCAACAAAGTCATAAGTGAAAGTGTTTGCTTGTAGTTTGAAAGTGAATGATATTTTCTTTCGCTGTCTTTATATCCACCCTGAACAGAAACAACCATAGGAAGATTGCTTGAATCAGTTTCAACAGTTTTAGTTGAAAGAACAGAATTTCTTATAAGATTTTCACGACAAGCAGTTGCCATACCTGAATATGTGGCAGATTTTCCTGAAAGGAAACGATAACAAAGAGTTATTTCGTCCTTATACTGGTTTCCCTGAATCTCTTCTGAATAAATGTCTGTAATTTTAAATGTAGCATTTACATTATTGAGAGAATTATCACCGTTACGATTTGCATTGATTGTTGCAATAGAATCACCTTTTTCAATAATGCAAAGGAAAGCACTGTCAGATTTCTTGATGCCGAAAGTACCTATAAGACAGGAGGACGGACCTCTGTTACCTGTAACAGCAGCATCCTCACCATAAACAGCAAGTGAAATTGATGAGAATTCACTGTCCTCAACATCTGTTTTTATAATTGCACCACAACCGTCAGGTACAAAAATGTAGTCATCAGCAGCACTTGTTTCGTATGCACCAAAGTTGTTGAGAATTGTAATATCTTCAAGGAAAATGCCGTTTGGTAAGTGAAGATTGTTCATATTGACATTCACATAGAATGAACCGTCACGCAATGTATAAAGAACCGTTACATCTGCACGAATTTCACCATCTTTTACCTTGCTTATTTCCGTTGCTCCGGTTTCTTTGTCAAGA
Organism: Candidatus Fimenecus sp.; assembly: GCA_045593555.1. Lineage (GTDB taxonomy): Bacteria > Bacillota > Clostridia > Oscillospirales > Acutalibacteraceae > Fimenecus. Next base: position 41,034 of record JAZNWU010000011.1, read on the forward strand.
GCCATTGAATATGTTACTGAAATACCGTCAACTGATGCTGTATATGTGAAGTTTCCATGAGCAACAGAGTTGTCCTGAGAGTTAAGTGTGTAAATCTTGTTACCACCATTTGACAGGGTAATCTGAACTGCGTAACTCTGAATTTCTTTTGTAACACTTGTATCGGGTAATGCTGACCACACAGCACCGGAATTTGTATCACGAATGGCAACTGCAGTTGTGTTTTTGTCAAAAAGAAGCTCAATAAGACCTGATTTTGAAACTACACTATAAGCAGAGTTGTCAACCTTGTGAAATTGATTTCCCGAATACTCTGCTGAAATATATTTTGCTTCCTCACTTCTGTTTACATAAGGAACACATGAGGTGAATAGTATTGAAATCAGACATATAACGGAAACAAGTTTTATGCTTATTTTAAAGAATGATTTTCTCATAATCTTTCTCCCAAAATAAAAATATGGTGGAATTGTATCATACATTCTACCATATAATTATAAAAATATCAAATTTTTCATCCTGTCAGCTCTTTTCTCATCTGACTCAGGATGATTTTTTCTTTACGGGATACCTGCACCTGTGATATTCCGAGAATTTCTGCAGTTTTGCTTTGAGTAAGTCCGTTGTAAAATCGCAGGATTATAAGTTGTCTGTCGTTTGGTGATAAACATTTAAGAGCTTCATGTACTGAAAGTCTGTTGTCGATTGGTGTGTATTCGTCTTCAGCGGGTATATCAATCTGGTTTTCATCATCATTTTCAGCGGTCAGGGACTTTACAGGCTGAAGCACACAAATAAGCTGTGCAGTTTCGTAAAGAGAAAGATTCATAATTTCAGAAAGCTCGGAAACAGTAGGCTCAACACCGTTTTCCTTTTCAAAATTCTCTTTGATAACAGCCAGTTCACGCGCCTTTGCCTTAAGGCTTCTGCTGATTTTTATTGCTCCGTCATCACGAAAAATTCGTCTTATTTCACCTAAAATTGATGGCACAGCATAGGTGGAAAAGGCAAATCCCAAATCTTCACGGAATCCGTCAGCAGCCTTGATAAGTCCCACACAACCGGCTGAATACAAATCATCGTATTCAACGCCCTTGCCGATAAATCTTGAAGCACAGCTTCCCACAAGTCCTAAATTATTAAGTATCAGTTCATCTCTTGTCATTTTACTCGACCGTTGATTTTTTTATACAAGGTGACGCAAGTGCCTGAATTTACCTTTGAACGAACAACTATCTTGTCCATAAAGCTTTCCATAACGGAAAAGCCAAGTCCTGCACGGTCACCACCGAGAGTTGTGAAAAGTGGCTCACGAGCCTTTTTTATGTCACTGATTCCGCAACCTTTATCACGAATTGAGATTACAACATTGTTGTTATCATAGATTTTTACAGTTATGTAAATCTTGCCGAGAGAATTTTTGTATCCATGAACAATACAGTTTGTAACAGCCTCACTTACAGCAGTTTTTATGTCGTTGATTTCCTCAACCGTTGGGTCAAGCTGTGCCGTAAAAGCAGCAACGACTGCTCTTGAAAAACCTTCATTGACAGAACGACTGTCAATTGTCATTCGAAATTCGTTTGCCACCATTTTTACTTCCTCCTTTTTTTATCGTTGCAATTCTGTCAAGTCCTGCAAGTCGCATAACCTTGTACGAATTGCTTGAAAGACCAGTAACTTCAAGGTCACCACCCAGTTCGTTCAGTATCTTGTATCTTCCCATAACAAGACCAATTCCCGAACTGTCCATAAATGTCACATCTGAAAAATCCAGAACAACTGTTTTTGGTCTGCAATTTTCAATTTTTTCGTCAATGTGAAGTCTGCTTGGTAATGCAGTATGATGGTCGATTTCGCCACTTAACTGACAGTAGAGAATTTCATCCTGAAAATCAATCTGTACACTCATTTTTAAACCTCCATTATTTTAATTTTTTCTTATTGTCATTATTCTATTCTTTTGATTTCAAAAATAATGTCATAATAAGTAATCTGCAGTTTAAATTATAATTTGTCGGGGAATTGCCTTCCCCTTGAGGGGAAGGTGTCAGCGCAGGTGACGGATGAGGTGGAAACGTTGTTTAACATTAATAATTAACGGTTGCTAACGCAACCTACACCTCATCAGTCTGCTTCGCAGACAGCTTATTACTCGCCTGTCGGCTCAGACAGTGCTTCTGCTTCGCAGAGGTGTCCACCGGACACCCGCACCCTCAAGGAGAAGC
>JAZNWU010000012.1:0-47435 GCA_045593555.1 Candidatus Fimenecus sp.
TGCCTTCCCCTTGAGGGGAAGGTGCCGAGGAACGAGGCGGATGAGGTGGAAAGGTGAAATATTATATTTATTAACGGTTGCTATCGCAACCTACACCTCATCAGTCTGCTTCGCAGACAGCTTCTCCTCAAGGAGAAGCCTTCCCGACAAATTATAATTTATCATCAATAAAACTGTTTGTCAATGAAAATCAGCGGTAAGAAACCCTACCGCTGAAAATGTTTATATTTCTGATATTTCTATGGAACTGTCATCTGCATTTTCATCAATAGTTTTTAGATTTTTCTTTAATGCATTGAGAATTATAACTGCATAAAGATTAATGATAAATGAAACAATACCAACAACACTGGATATTCCTAATAATACTTCAGTTGAGAGAAAAGTAAGATTTGTATAAATCAAAAATACGCTCTGAACAATAACTTCGATTGTTCTGTATTTAAGCAGTTTTTTATCATAATCACAGCCTTCTTTTTGATACTTTGTTGCAATTGAAGCAAGATTTGTAATAAATTGGAAGTTGAAATACAATCCCAACAAGCCATGTATCAGGGTAAGGAATTGCCATTTACCACCAAAGCTGTAACCCACACAAGAAGCTAACCATTGTATTGCTACCCATATTCCCAAAATCGTACACAATGGTTTTAATAATGAAAGCTCTCTTTCTTCGTCTTTTAGTAATTGGATTGCACCGAAAAAGAAGATATATGATATAAATGAAGGAATAATTGAAATTGAAACACCACCAATATTAATAGAAAAGTTGAAGAATAAGAAAAAATGTGCCCAAAAAACTTTTGAAATACCGTTATATACTTTTGTATAATCTGTCATTTTTTATTCCTCCTCTTGCAAATGCAATTCCATTTGTGCAGCCAATTCATTGTTTATATATAAGTCTGCAACATAATATTCAGGAGTTTCCAGATTTATTAAGTGACTGTATGTACCTCCACCTCCGCCACCTGATAAGGTGATTGAATTACCCCAGTCATAATCTGTACTTCTGACAGCAAAACTCGTCCCGTCTGTGCTTGAGGATGATGTATCTAAAGAACCTTTAGCAGGAGTCAATTCATCAGGTTTTTCCTGACCCGGATAAACGGATGCAACGGAAACACCGATTCTTTTAATTAAATCTCTTTCTTCCTGTGTACCAAGATGAGTAAAATTGGTTTCCTGACTGTCGTATGCTTCGCTGAATTCAGCATTTGGGATAGGCACACTGTTGAATTTCCATGATGGTTCGTATAATGATGGAAAATCACTGTTATTTGTAGTTTCTGTTTGGTTGTCAATTACATATATAGTTTGGAAAGTAATATCCACTTTATAATCAGACACGGTATCTGTATAAGTAATTGCAGGAAGGTCAAGACAACCGTATCTGCCTAAATTTCGGTCGGTGCATGTGTAAGCAAAGTCACTTAACGGAGTAACAACCCAACGACCGTTTTCTTTATAAACACGGATGTTCTGATGTGCGAGATAATGCTTTCCTTCTACCCATTCATAACCGTCAGGTGTATTAACAAGTTTCATTACAAGAAGTCCTTCATATACATCTTTCTGTGGCATTTCAAGATTAAATATATAGTAATTGGAGCTTTCAGCTGAACCTGAAAGTCCTGACTCCCATTTGATGTCTGTAGATTCATTAAGTCCAACTTGCATATCTTCGGGTGCACACATTATTCTGTAATTTAAGCTTTCCATCTTCACAGCCTTTGCATAAGTGTCAAATGCACCTGCATAGGTTGTACAATATGAACTTTTTGCCTTTGCAAATGACCATTTATCAGTTTTATGTGAATCAGGAATATCCGTTGCCTGAACACCTACCATAAGAGAACAGGCGAGTACAATAACAACACATACGGAAACAAGGCTCATTCCGACAGGATATTTTTTAAATCTTGCAATAGCCTCAATTCGTTCACGGATGTTTTTACCACCGTTATTTATACAAGTGCTACCGGGAGTCTTTGCAAATCGTTCATTTGACATTGAAAGGAGAATTTGTCCGTATTCTCTTAACTCCTCACCATCAAGCTGTTCAAGTACAAACTGGTCACAACGAGATTCCATATCATTAATCGCACGGTTGGCACAGTAGTTTATAAGTGGATTGCACCAATGAAAACAACGCAAAACGCATATTACGATACTCCATAATGTGTCCCTGTTTTTCAGGTGAAAAAGTTCGTGAAGAATTACTTTGTCATCAGGCGTATTTTCAGGAACAACAAGTACAGGTCGGATAATTCCGCATACGAAAGCACTTGGAAGCCCTTCAACTACAACAATCTTACAAGGCTTGATTTTGTGTTTGTTCGCAATAGTATTAACTGTTGAAATCAGTTCAATAGAAGGTTCATTACCTTTATGTAATACAAGGCGGAGTTTTATGTAAGAAATAAGATATAAAAGAAGATTTAAAATCACACCTGCAACATAAACAGCGAAAATCCATTCAGCAAATGTGTTCGGAACATCTTTTATTATCGGAATCGGAAATAATACTCGTGTAAAACTGTAATCTTTCATAAGTATTTTAAGAAATTCGAGTATAGTCTGCCAGTTGAAAAGGGTATATCTGTTAAATATTCCAGCAGGTAATATAATCATAATTCCAAGTACACTCCATACAGCAAAATGCCATTTTGGTGGTAACTTATCACGGAATAATGCTTTGATAATCAAAAGAAGAATTGCCACACCTGAAACGGTAAGTGTCTGTAAAAGAAATCCCCAGATATCAAACATATTTATACCTCCATATCATCAAGAATTTGGCGTAATTTCGCTATTTCCTCCTGTGAGATAGGTTCTTCTTTAAGAAAAGCAACCAATAAATCACTTGTTGAACCACTATATACACGGTTAAGAAAGCTTTGTCGTTCTTTTTGCTGACAGCTTTCTCGGTCAATAGTTGCGTGGTAAAGGTGAGGTGAAACTTTTTTATCAATTTTCACTAATCCTTTTGTTTCCATTCGGGTGAGGTAGGTGAGAACTGTATTTCTGTTCCATTTGGTTTGTGGATATAGAGCATTAACAATTTCACCCAACTCTGCACCGTCAGTTTCCCAAAGTGCATTAAGCACAGTCCATTCTCTTTCTGATAAGCTCATAATAAAACCTCCTACAATTGTAGTACCTAATTACATACTACACTTGTAGGAGGTGTTTGTCAAGTATTTTTTATTTTTTTATATTTTTGCTTCATAAATTCCTATACATTCTCTGCCTGTAAGGTTGTTTGACACATTTCGTGCATTGAAATAAAGTCTTAATTTACCCTTGTAATATGTAAGGCAACAAGCATAAACGTACTGTTCCATCCAATGGCTGTTTCCCTGTTTCTGTGGCACTAAAAATGGTTTCACAAACTCAAAGTTTATTCCGTCGTCTGACTTTAAAAGCATAATTGCAGAGTGGCTTTTTCCGTCTTTTTCAAAAAGTCCGTTTTGCAGTCCAATATAGCAATCTTTCAGTTTATATACCTTCAAACAACCTGAACAAAGGTTAAGATACTGTATGTTTTTGTCAGGACTGATAATAGGCTTTTCCCTTGATATGTAGCCCTTTGTAATGCTCTTACTTTCTGCAAAACTTATGTGTGTAGGCTCACAAAAACCACAGTCTTTTATGAAGGTCTGTCCGCAGGAATAATACATTCTGTAACCATTTTCAGTATTCATTAAAAATGGGTTTGAAATGGCAATTCCTTGTTTGCATTCTTCATAATCACGGGTTTTCCCGATTACAAGGTATGGCTTTGACCAATCTTTGAGGTTTGTTGACTCTACACAATAAATTTCCGATTTCCACTTTGCACCCACAAGACTTAAAAGGTTGAAGATAATCGGTCTTGTTCTCTCGTAGAAAAGATAGTATTTCCCGTCAATGTAATTGATATTCGGTCGCATAGCACGATTGACGATTTTACCGGTATTTTTAAAAATTATTCCGTCAGTACTCTCATATCTGTAAACACCCATAAATGTGTGACAGAATAAGTGCCATTTACCATCGTGAGAAACATCAGGCGTTAAAACACTCGGGTCAGCAATAACGAAACTGTCCCACGGGTTTTTGAGTATCGGATTTCCGTTAAATAATTTAAAATCAGCATTGTTGAATTGTTCAAAAGTTATGTTTTTCATTTTTAAAATTCCTTGTTCATTACAATAAATGTCATTCTTTCCTGAATGCTTGCACCACCGTGATTAGTTCCTATTCCACCGTGGTCAGATGTAATTATAATAAGCCAATCTTCTGTTTCGTAAGTTTCTCTTGACTTAATTGCATTAAGTGTTTCATAACCATAGTTATCAGCAGTCTTAAATGCCTCTTTGTATCTTGGATTATTAAAGGTAAAACCGTAATTGTGACCTGTTGAGTCAGTAGGCTCATAAATCACGAAAATAAAATCTGCACAATCTTTTTTGCTGACTTCATTCAATGTGTATTCGTGAGATGCTTCATCGTTTTTACATCTGTTAAAAGATACGTTAAGATTATTATTTTCGCAATATGCTTTTTCCTCATTATATGTAGCATTTTTTCTGTCAAAATGACCTTTCCACTTTGTGATAAAAGAAGAACTGTCAATAATTCCGTCTTCGACAAGAGAGGTGAGGAGAGTCTTGTGTTCAAGTGTCTTTGTAATATCGTTTGCAGTGATACCGTGTTCATCTGCCCATACACCTGTGAGAATTGAACACCAACCGGGAGCAGTTGATGTGTCCTGAGTATTTTCTGCAGGATAATTTACTCCACCACAGTAAGAAAGATTTATTGTTGCACCATCATGAAGCATTGTGAAAATTGCACTCTTTTCATCTTGCATTTCTGCAAGAATGTCAGCACGACATCCGTCATAACCAATAATAATTACCTTTTTTTCTGTTTTTCCTTCAGGAAGCTCATTTTCAAAATGTGCTTTGATTATATTGTAAAGCTCTGTTTGTGGAACGGCAGTTTCAATGGTGTTTTCATAGCCTACTGTAGCAACATTCTGTCTGTATAATTCTTCAGTATCAGCTGAATCCTTTGCATATTCAAGCTTTGGCACTAAAATTGCAGCGGCAATAATTGCCCCAACCAAAACAACTACCATAGCGATAATTAAAATTTTCTTTTTCATAAAATCAACTCCTTTTAGTGACTTTATAATAACACAAATTCTGACAATATAAAATAGTTTATTCTAAAATTTTGAAGTCTTTTAGTTTGAAAATTACTATTCGGCCATAAATCAGTTTTTAAAGTAATAAAAAAGAAAAGTGACTTGAAACCAATCGATTCCAAGCCACAAAAAAACTAATAACTATTATTCCCACTCAATTGTGCCAATAGGCTTAGGTGTCAAATCATAGAGTACACGATTGATACCATCAACTTCGTGTGTGATTCTGTAAGTAACTTTATGGAGCACTTCATAAGGAATTTCTTCGATTGTAGCGCTCATAGCATCCTTTGTATTAACAGCACGGATGATTGCAGGCCAGCCTTCATAACGGCTTTCATCCTTAACACCAACACTCTTGATGTCAGGAATAGCAATAAAATATTGCCAAACCTTTTCAGCAAGACCACAGTTGTCAAATTCTTCACGGAGAATTGCATCTGCTTCACGGAGTGCATGGAGTCTGTCACGAGTGATTGCACCAAGCCAACGAACACCAAGACCGGGACCCGGGAATGGCTGACGATAAACCATAGCGTGTGGAAGACCGAGAGCCTCACCAACTACACGAACTTCGTCCTTGAAGAGAAGTTTGATTGGTTCAACAAGTGAAAATTTAAGGTCTTCAGGAAGTCCGCCAACATTGTGGTGAGATTTAACAGCCTTTTTACCTTCTGCCTGTTTAATGCTTTCAAGAATGTCAGGATAAATTGTACCCTGAGCTAAAAATTCAATTCCTTCAAGTTTTCTTGCTTCATCAGCAAAAACATTGATAAATTCAGCACCGATAATCTTTCTCTTACTTTCAGGGTCACTAACGCCTGCGAGAAGGTCAAGGAAACGGTCAGTAGCATCAACGTAAATTAAGTTAGCGTCAAGCTCTTTGCCGAAAACTTCAATAACATTTTCGCTTTCGTTCTTTCTCATAAGACCGTGATTAACGTGAACACATACTAACTGTTTGCCGATAGCTTTAATAAGAAGAGCAGCAACAACTGATGAGTCAACACCGCCTGAAAGAGCAAGGAGAACTTTTTTGTCACCAACCTGCTCACGAACAGCCTTAACCTGTTCTTCAATAAAAGCATCTGCTAACGCTTTGGTGGTAATTCTTTCCATTGTTTCGGGTCTAACATTACAATCCATTTTGAATTCCTCCGTTTTTATCTATGTATATTTCTTAATAAAATTGACAGGCGAAAAGGCAGAACCTTTTCGCCATTATATTTTAGTCTGTATAGTTATCAAAATATCCCTGAACAGGGATGATAGGAGTACCCTTGTCACCTGAACCACTTGTAAGGTCGCAGAGTGAACCGATAAGGTCAGTAAGCTGACGAGGAGTAGTACCCTGAGAAGCCATGTTGCCGACAAGGTTGCCCTGCTTTGCCTTAATGCTGTTTGAAATAGCTTCCTTAAGTTCATCACCTGAAAGACCTTTGAAATCGTTGTCAGCAAGATACTTAAGCTTCAATTCATTTGGAGTACCAATAAGACCTGCAGTATGAGCAGGGGATACAACAGGGTCAGCAAGTTCCCAGATTTTACCCTGTGGGTCTTTGAACGCACCATCACCATAAACCATAACTTCAATATGCTTACCTGTTCTTTTAAGGAGTTCAGCCTGAATATCCTCAACAAGTCCCTGACAATCTCTTGGGAAAAGCTTGATTGTGTCTTCAGTTGACTTGTTTGAACCTAAAAGACCATATTTTTCATTACAGCCACTGCCGTTTACAGGAGCATTGAGAATATCGTCGAGACCGCAAACAACCTTTGCTCCTGCAGCCTTTAAAATTCTCTTTGTTCTTGCTCTTGTATGAATATCGCAAGTAAGAATGCAGTCAGTATAGTCAAGAATTGTTTTTGGCTGATTTGCAAAGATAATCTCTGCTTCAGCACCTGCTTCTCTTATGATTTCAGAGTAGTAAGCAACATAGTCAACGCCTGTGAATTCGTGCTTGTTTTCGCCAAAAAGTTCTCTGTATTTTGCTTCATCGAGAACATCTGAATAAGGGTTGATTCCTGCTTCATCAATCTGGTCATAAGTAACGAGAGAGTTACCAACTTCGTCACTTGGATAGCTGAGCATAAGAACAACTTTTTTAGCACCCTTAGCAATACCACGAAGACAGATTGCAAAACGATTTCGTGATAAAATCGGGAAAATAACACCGATTGTTTCACCACCGAGCTTTGCCTTAACATCAGTGGCAATATCGTCAACTGATGCGTAGTTGCCCTGAGCACGAGCTACGATTGATTCTGTAAGAGAAACAACATCTCTGTCACGCAATTCGAATCCTTCGCTTTGGGCTGCTTCAAGTACGCTTGTTACTGCAATATCAACAAGATTGTCGCCCTGTCTGATGATGGGACAACGGATACCTCTTGATACAGTACCGACTTTTCTTTCCATATATATCTCTCCAATATAAAAAATACGAAAGTTAATTTTAATACACCTGATAGAGAAAACCACAAATACTGCATATTAAAATTACAAGCTATTATATAATAATTGTTCCCATAAAGTCAATGAAAACATACAAAGTCACTTACAAAAATTAGCATAAAATTTTTGTGTATTTTGTGCATTTTTTTGTAAGAAAAAGTACGGATGAAAATATTACAAAAAATTATAAAAAAAGTAATGAACAAATAACGAAAATACTGACGATTTTCATTGACTTTTTATATGTATAGAGTTATAATAACTTAAATATATCATAATGAGTTATTATGGATATTTGTGCGTTGATTTGACGAAATTAGGGGAATGATTTCATGTATAAAATCGTAAAAAGAGTATTTGATTTTATTATTTCTTTGTGTGCTTTGATTGTACTTTCACCGGTAATGTTGATAGTTGCAATTCTTGTGAAAGTAACCTCACCCGGACCTGCGATTTTCATTCAGCAGCGAGTGGGTAAAGACGGTAAGGTTTACGATATGTACAAGTTTCGTTCAATGTGTGTCGGTGCTGAACAGCAGGAAGGCGGAGTTTTCTGCACAAAGGGTGATTCTCGAGTAACTAAAGTCGGAAAATTTATCAGAGCAACCAGTATTGATGAATTACCACAGCTTGTAAATATAATCAAAGGTGAAATGTCACTTATCGGTCCTCGACCTGTGCTTACATATTATCCAAAAAATTGGGAGGATTATACTCAAGAAGAATTGAAAAGATTTGATGTTCTTCCCGGTGTTACAGGCTGGGCAGCAGTACATGGAAGAAAGACAAATACAGTAGAAGCAAGATTTGCTTATGATAATTATTATGTAGATAACCTTTCAATGTGGTTGGATATAAAGATATTTTTTATGACAGTGAAATCAGTTCTTACAAATGAAGGCAATGAGGACGATGGCTCTGCTGAAGTAACTTTCAATGATAAAGAAACAATGAAATAAATATTCGATTTTTAAAAGTGCCAAGTTTTATAATGAAGGTGTATTAAATGTTCGAGTTTATAAACTATCTGAAATTGATAGCTACAGTACTGATTACCAATTCCCACTTTAAAAACATTTGGCCGACAAGTGCTTTGGCAACAGGCGGATTATTAGGAAATGTTATTTTCATGGCCGTATCAGGCTTTTTGCTATATAATATTAAGACTAATTTTGTAAAATGGTTTTCAAAACGTTTTTTCAGAGTTTATCCTGCATTGGCGATTTTTACCTTATTTACAGTGTTTATTGGTGAATATCCGCTTAATAACCTTAATGATGCGTTTAAACTGTTCGTTTATCCGACAAACTATATTTTCCTTGTTTGGTTGCTTATTTGTTACTGTATATTTTATTTTGTTGTTCTTGTGGATAAGAAAAACGGCAAATTTCTGGAAACTGCAACAGCATTTGTTTTTCTTGTATGGATTTTAGTTTATGTAGTATTTTACGATAAATCAGTTTACAGAGTAGATAATGTTAGTGAACCATTTATTCTTTTCCTGTATACTGAAAGTATGTTAATGGGTGCTTTATACAAAAAATGTCGAAAAAATTTTTTAGGGGGGGTGGACCTGACACCAAAGATTCTCTTAACAGTCGGGTGTTTGGTTGCCTACTTCGCTTCTAAGGTAATCTTTTCAAGAGTTGAAGCACTATTGCCTTTGCAGGTTGTAAATCAGCTTGTTATTCTTGTAACTTTATTTTCAGTTTTCGATTTATTTATGTCCTTGGAGCATGTTTTCAAAAAGATACCTGAAAAGGTTAATCTTGTTGTTAAGCACATCTCCAATATTACATTACAGATTTATATTGTTCAGTTTATAGTTATAAAATACTGTGAAAAAATACCATTCCCGATTAATTTAATTGTGGTCACATTGGCAATTATAGCTGTGGCAACATTACTTTATTACATAGAAGACTTAATAAGAAAGCTTAAAGATTATTTATGTACAAAATCAAGGAAGTGAAATAATGCAAACAGTACAGATTAAGAAAACAGATTTAGAAGTTTCTGCTCTTTGTATGGGTGGATGTCCTCTTGGCGGATATGGCTGGGGAGATGTTTTAAGACAGGATTTAATAGACGCTGTCCGTGTTGCATTAGATAACGGAATTAACTTTTTTGATACTGCCGATACTTACGGACTTGGTGAGAGTGAAAGAACATTGGCAGAAGCATTGGGTGCTGATAAATATAATGCAGTAATTACAACAAAATTTGGTGTAAGAGTCGAAAATGGAAAAACATTTTACGACAACAGCAGAGAGTATATTTTTAAAGCAGTTGAGGGTAGTCTTAAAAGACTTGACAGAGATTACATTGACTTGTATCAGGTTCATTACAGAGATGGAAAAACTCCTCTTGCAGATGTTGCAGAGAGTCTTGAGATATTAAAGGCACAAGGCAAAATCAGATATTACGGATTGTCCAACATCCACGAAGAAGATAAGGAAGAATTGAAGAAATTCACTACAAATCCGTTTGTATCTTTTCAGGATGAATACAGTCTGGCTTGTCGTAAAAATGAAAGTGATATGTTCAGTTTCAGGGATGAGTTCAGTATGACTCCGTTTACCTGGGGTAGCCTTGGACAAGGTATCTTAAGTGGTAAGTATGATAAAAACTGTAAATTTGAAGCAAATGACCGTCGTTCAAGAGATATTTATGTAAATTTCCACGGCGAAAAGCTTCTGAAGAATTTAGAGATTGTAGAAGTTCTTAAAGAAATAGCAAATGAAACAGGAAAATCGGTTTCATCTGTTGCTATTCGATGGATTTTAGATTATCTGAAAGATTCTGTTGTTATTGTAGGTGCAAAATCACCAAAACAGGTTTTGCAGAATGCAGAGTCACTAAGTTTTGAATTAACAGAAAACCAAGTTAAACGATTAGAAAATATTTCCAAGGAGTAAATATAATGAAAAGTGAACAGTTAGCGTGGCTTATAAAACGTCACGGTATTGAAATGACACATATTTCTCACGGCAGTCATATCGGCTCAATATTGTCTGTTGCAGATGTTGTTGCAGTCCTTTATAACGATGTTGCAAATATTACACCTGAAAATGTAAATGACGAAAATAGAGACAGAATTGTCCTCAGTAAAGGACATGCAGGTGCAGCAATTTATGCCGCATTGGCTGAAAAAGGCTTTTTCCCTGTGGAGGAGCTTAAAACTCATTATGCAGACGGTAGCCGACTTTCAGGTCACGTTTCTCATAAAGGGATTCCCGGTGTTGAGATTTCAACAGGCTCATTAGGTCATGGTGCTTGTATGGCTTGTGGAATTGCTTTGAATGCAAAAATTGAAAAGATGCCTTATTTCACATATGCTATTGTTGGTGACGGTGAATGTGATGAGGGTTCAATCTGGGAAATGGCATTGTTTGCAAATCACTTTAAACTCAATCAGTTTGTTGTTATCGTTGACCATAATAAAATGCAAAGTCTTGATTATTGCGAAAACACATTGGCATTATCACCATTTGCAGAAAAGTGGAAAGCATTCGGCTGGAACGTTTTTGATATAGACGGACATAATCACGATGAAATCCGTAACGCATTGAACGAAGCAAAGAAATCAGTGGACAAGCCCACAGTTGTTATTGCAAATACAGTAAAGGGTAACGGAATTTCATTTATGGAAAATGATATTCTCTGGCATTATCGTTTTCCTCACGAAGGTGAAGAATATGACGGTGCTTTAAAAGAGTTACATGCAGTAATGCCTGAGGGAGTAACTGACCCATATGAGGAGGCAACAAAATGAGAGACACATTTGTTAAAACCTTACTTGAAATAGCAAAAAAAGATAAAAATGTTTATATTGTTACAGGTGATTTGGGCTTTGGTGTTTTAAAACCATTCTGGGAAGAATTGCCTGACCAGATTATAAATGCAGGTATTGCCGAGCAGAATATGACTTCTATCGCAGCAGGTCTTGCTTTACAAGGAAAGATTGTTTACACATATTCAATCGGTAATTTTCCTACACTTCGTTGTATTGAGCAGATTCGTAACGACTGTGCTTATCACGATGCAAATGTCAAGGTTGTATGTGTTGGTGGCGGTTTTGTTTATGGCTCACTTGGTATGAGCCACCATGCAACAGAAGATATTGCAATGATGCGTTCATTACCGAATGTGACAGTAGTAGCACCGGGTGACCTGGTTGAAGCTGCTTGTGCAACAAAAGCAATTTATGAAACTTCGGGTACTTGTTATTTAAGACTTGGCAGAGGTGGAGAAAAGCAGATTCACGAAAGTATCGAAAACTTTGAAATCGGTAAAGCAATTAAGATAAAAGAAGGCTCAAACGTGGCTTTGTTCTCAACGGGTGCAATTTTTGACGAAGTTGACGAAGCATGTAAGTTGCTTGAAAAAGAAGGTGTTGTGCCTACTGTTTACACCTTCCCGACAGTAAAACCAATTGACAGAGAAACCATTTTACATTGTGCATCACAATATAAAACAATTATTACTGTTGAAGAACATAATTTAAGTGGTGGCTTTGGTTCAGCGGTTGCTGAGGTTCTTGCAGAAGAAAATGATGCTAAAGCAAAACTTGTAAGAATTGCACTTGATGACAGATATTCCTGTATCGTAGGCAGTCAGAAATATTTAAGACAGCAGTATTCTATTGATGCTAAGACAATTATCCATAAAGTGAAAGAAAACTATTAAACAATGAAAAAGATTTTAATTTTAGTAAATGATGTAACAACCGTTATGCAGTTCCGTACAGAACTCGTAAAAGCATTGGTCACAGCAGGTAATAAAGTTTTTGTAAGTGTTCCGAAAAGCGAACGAAATAGTGAAATCGAGGCACTTGGTGCTACTGTTATTGAAACGAGTTCATCAAGACATGGAACAAACCCTATTGAGGACTTTAAATTATTCTTAAGTTATATAAAACTTTTAAAAGAACAAAAACCTGATGTTGTTCTTACATATACAGTAAAACCAAACTCTTATGGTGGTATGGCTTGTGGATTGCTTAAAGTACCATATATGGCAAATGTAACGGGATTAGGCGTTATTGAGGACGAGGGGCTTTTGCAAAAACTTATGCTGACACTATATAAAGTGGGTTGCAGAAAAGCAAAATGTGTATTCTTCCAGAATAAATCAAACCTTGAATTCTTTCAACAACGTAATATTGTAGGTGACAATGTTCAACTTTTGCCCGGTTCAGGTGTCAATATCGAGAAATTCTCTTATCTTGATTATCCACAGGATGGCAAAATCAATATTGTCTTTGTAGGAAGAATCATAAAAGATAAAGGTGTTTTTGAGTTATCAGAAGTTGCTGAACATTATGCAAATAACAAAAATGTTCAATTTACCATTGTCGGTGATGTTGAATACGGTTCAGAAAATCCATTTTCGGGAATTAGCAATGTCACTTGTGTCGGTTTTCATAAGGATGTAAGACCTTTCCTTAAAGATGCTCATGCAGTTATTCTTCCGTCATATCACGAGGGAATGGCAAATGTGCTTTTGGAAGGTGCAGCTTCAGGCCGACCGATTTTAGCATCAGATATCCCCGGGTGTAAAGAAACATTTGACGAGGGGATTACAGGTTTTGGTTTTGAAGCAAAAAATGTTGACAGTATAAAATATGCTGTTGATAAATTCCTCAGTTTGTCTTATGAACAGAAGCGTGAAATGGGCAAAAAAGGACGAGAAAAAATGGAAAATCAGTTTGACAGAAAAATTGTCATTCAGAAATATTTTGATTTAATCAATTCTTAAATAATATTAGAAAGCGTGATTTTAATGTTTTCAAATCTCTATGAAAAAGTAGTAAACGGAGAAGAAAAAATTTCTCTTGTAGGTCTTGGATATGTGGGTATGCCAATTGCAGTTGCTTTCTCAAAGAAAGTAAAGGTTGTTGGTTTTGACCTGAATGCAAAGAAAATTGAACTTTATAAAAATGGTATTGACCCTACAAATGAAGTTGGTGACGATGCCATTAAAGCTTGCACAGTAGAATTTACTGCTGACGAAACAAAGCTTCGTGAAGCAAAGTTCCATATTGTTGCAGTTCCAACACCTGTAAATGATGACCATACACCTGATTTAACACCTGTTGTGGGTGCATCAACAATCGTTGGTCGTAACCTTACAAAAGGTTCAATCGTTGTATATGAATCAACAGTTTATCCCGGTGTTACAGAAGACATATGTATTCCTATCCTTGAAAAAGAGTCAGGTCTTAAATGTGGTGTTGACTTCAAAATCGGTTATTCACCTGAAAGAATTAACCCGGGTGACAAAGTTCACCGTCTTGAAACAATCGTAAAAATCGTTTCAGGTATGGATGACGAATCTCTTGACCAGATTGCAAAAGTTTATGAGCTTGTTGTTGAAGCAGGTGTTCATAGAGCAGAGAGCATTAAGGTTGCTGAAGCTGCAAAGGTTATTGAAAACAGTCAGCGTGATATCAATATTGCTTTTATGAATGAACTTTCAATTATCTTTAATAAGATGGGCATTGATACACAGTCAGTCCTTAAGGCTGCAGGAACAAAATGGAATTTCCTTAATTTCTATCCGGGACTTGTTGGTGGACATTGTATCGGTGTTGACCCATATTATCTTACATATAAAGCAGAACAGTTGGGTTATCATAGCCAGATTATCCTTTCAGGACGCAGAATCAACGACGATATGGGTAAATATGTTGCTGAATGTGTTGTTAAAAACCTTATTAAAGCAGATGTATCAATCAAGAGTGCAAAGGTTGCAATTCTCGGTTTTACATTTAAAGAAAATTGTCCTGATACACGAAACACAAAAATTATTGATATATATAATGAACTTAAAGAGTATGGCATTACTGCAACGGTTGCTGACCCTGCAGCAGATGCAGACGAAGCAAAACATCTTTACGGTATGGAATTTGTGGATATGAATACAATCACAGATTGCGATGCTGTAATTCTTGCAGTTGCACATGAACAGTTCAAAACTCTTACTCATGCCGATTTTGACAAGATGTTCAAATCAGGTGACAATTCAAAGAAAGTTCTTGCTGATATCAAGGGTCTTCTTGACCGTAAAGAATACGAAGAATCAGCAGGCTATAATTATTGGAGATTATAATTATGGGCTACAAACATTTGAAATTTCCTGAAAATTCAGTATTTCTTGTAACAGGTGCAGCAGGATTTATCGGCTCAAACCTTTGCGAAGCAATACTCAATATGGGTTATAAGGTTAAGGCACTTGACGACCTTTCAACAGGTAAACAAAAGAACATTGATATGTTCCTTGACAATCCCAACTATACATTTATTAAAGGGGATATAAAAGACCTTGATACTTGTATGAAAGCTTGTGAAGGCATTGACTTCGTTCTTAATCAGGCTGCCTGGGGTAGTGTTCCTCGTTCAATCGAAATGCCTTTGTTCTATTGTAAAAACAATATCGAAGGCACTCTTAATATGATGGAAGCTGCTCGACAGAATGGTGTTAAGAAATTCGTGTATGCTTCAAGTTCATCAGTATATGGTGATGAGCCGAATCTTCCTAAATATGAAGGCAGAGAAGGTAACCTTCTCTCACCTTATGCACTTACAAAGCGTTGCGACGAAGAATGGGGTAAGCTCTACACTAAGCTTTATGGACTCGATACATACGGAATGAGATATTTCAATGTGTTTGGTCGTCGTCAGGACCCTGACGGAGCATATGCTGCAGTTATTCCAAAATTCTTAAAGCAACTTCTTAATGGCGAAACACCAACTATCAACGGTGACGGAAAACAAAGCCGTGACTTTACATATATCGATAATGTTATTGAAGCAAACCTCAAGGCTTGTCTTGCACCAAGCGAAGCAGCAGGTGAGGCTTATAATATCGCATACGGTGGCCGTGAATACTTAATCGACATCTATTACGGACTTACAAAAGCATTGGGTGTAGATGTTGAACCTAATTTTGGTCCTGACCGTAAAGGTGATATCAAGCATAGTAATGCTGATATTTCAAAAGCAAAGCGTATTTTGGGCTATGACCCTGATTACAGTTTTCAGGACGGAATTAAACTGGCAATCGAGTGGTATAAAGAGAATTTGTAATATATTTGGTACATATTTAGGTGATGAATGATAATGAATGAGAATACTATGGTTTCCGTTGTAATTCCTGTATATAAGACAGAAAAATATCTTAAAAGTGCAGTTGATTCTATATTGAACCAATCATATAAAAATATAGAAATTATATTAGTAAATGATGGTTCACCTGATAATTGCCCTGCTTTGTGCGATGAATTTGCTGAAAAGAATGATAATGTAAAAGTTGTTCATAAGACAAATGGAGGACTTTCATCGGCAAGAAACGCAGGAATTGAAAAAGCAACAGGAAAATACATTCTTTTTCTTGATTCTGATGACACACTTGATAAAGATGCTATAGCAGATATGGTTGATATTGCGGAAACGGAAAATTCTGATGCTGTTCTTCCTAATTTATATTATAAGGTTTACGAAAATGATGGTCGTAAGGAAAAAGCGTTGCTTTTTGAAGAAAAAATGTTTGTTCAGGACCCTAAACAATTTGCTTTGAATGTTCAAATTGGCGAATCAAGGGGATATCGTTCAACAGCTGTTTTATACAGGTTAGATGTGATTTTGAAAAACGATGTTCGTTTTCTTTTGGGAAAAATATCAGAAGATTATTTTTATAATCTGGACTTCATGTCTGTTGCTGAAAAGATTTCACTTTATAAAAAACCCTCTTTGTATAATCTTAAGCGTTCAGGGTCAATTACATCAAGTTTTCATAAGAATTTTGCTGAAACAGTATGGCTTATGGACGAATATGCAATGAATTTTGTCAAAAAAACAAATAATAAAAGTGGTGATTATAACAAGAAGGTTGATTCACAACTTTGCAGGAATATTGTTGTTTATTTGTTTTCAATAATGTCATCTGAAAATCCTATGAGCTTTAGTGAGAAAAAAGATTATGCATATAGTGTGCTTAATGATAAACGCACACGAAATGTCTGGAAAAAGCAGAACAAAGTTCCTTTTTTTGAAAGTAAAATAACAGTACTTGCATTTTATGTTGTTTACTTTTTATTACGATTAAAGTTGATTAGCGTAGCACTACTTATTATGTCTTTTGTCAAATAGGGTTATTTAAGGAGAAAGCATTTGATGAGGATTTTAACAATATCAAGAACACCATGGGATAACTCAAATAGCTTTGGCAATACCTTTTCCAATCTTTTTGGTGGAATGGAAAACATAGAAATATACAATATAGCATGTAGAAACGGAGTTTCAAATAATAACGTTACTGCCAAAGAAATACAAATGACAGATAAATCTGTTCTTAAAAGCATCTTGAAATTAACTTTTGACCCCTGCTGGGAGAGTACCAAAACCACAGGTAACAACGAAACAAATAGTGTAATATCAGTAAATGCAATAAAAAAACGTCATATAAGTTCTTTTGTTATTCGCGATTTAATCTGGAAATTAGGACGATGGAAAAAAAGCAAGGTTTTGAACAACTTTTTAGCAGAATGCAAACCAGATGTTGTATATCTGCCAATTTATTCATCACCTTACATGTGCGATATACAACAATACATAGTTGATAAATTAAATGTTCCCGTTGTGGGGCATATATCAGATGATGTATACAATATGCCACCAAACTCATCAGGTGTGGCAAAATTATATCGCAAATTTTTACAGAAAAAAATAACAAGACTCATAGAGTCATGCCAGTATTTAGATGTTTTTGCTCAAAATATGGCTGATGAATATTCAGAAAGATTTGATATTCCTTGTTATTTGATTGGTAAGGGTGTTACAGAAGAAGAAATCAATAACATTCCTATATATAAATACGAAAAATCCGGAGCACGAAAAATCATTTATACAGGCAATATAAGCGAAGACCGATTTAGTACATTATCTTTGCTTGGTAAAACCATAGATGCTCATTTTGATGGTAAAGCAATTATCGAGATTTATACTCAGTCGCTTTTAACAAAAGAAATGAAAAAAGAATTCAATGATATTAAATCAATTCAATTAAAAGGTTCTGTTGATAGTGATGAAGTTAAAAAGATTCAACAGACCGCGGACTTGCTTTTACATATTGAAGGTTTTTCTGAAAAATCTATTTTTGAACTTAAAATGTCGTTTTCTACGAAAATTATTGATTATATGTTAACTGGTATTCCGATTTTAGCGATTGGTCCTAAAGAGGTTAATTCAATGATTGTGTTAGAACAAAATGACCTTGCTTATGTGGTTACTGAGCCTGATAATGCATGTGAAGTTTTACATGAAATCTTTAATTGTTCTGAATCATGTAATATTCATAGACAGAACATAATTAATTATTTAAAAGATAAACGACTTATCAATACGATTCAGTCTGAAATGTATAATAGAATGAATTCTTTATAAAAAAGTAATTATTGGCTTATTCTTATTGGAGTATGTAAGATTATTTAAAAGCTGATGAAAGGAAGAATAAATCATGAAAAATGTTTTAATTATTGGTGCTCATTATGATGATGCAGAACTTGGTGCAGGTGGAACTGCTGCAAAACTTGTTGCAGAAGGTAAAAATGTGTATAAATTAACTTTAACTGACAATGTTACCAGATTTCACCATATGAATATAAATGTGGAATATGAAACAAGTGTTTCTCAAAGTTTAAAAGCTTGTGAGATTTTAGGCGTAAAAGAGATTACAGAATTTGAGCCAATAGAGTGTACTAAATTGGTTTACTGTACTGAAACTATGCAAAAAGTGG
Source organism: Candidatus Fimenecus sp. (assembly GCA_045593555.1). Lineage (GTDB taxonomy): Bacteria > Bacillota > Clostridia > Oscillospirales > Acutalibacteraceae > Fimenecus. Next base: position 18,451 of record JAZNWU010000012.1, read on the forward strand.
AGAACATCATATACAAATATAATATTGATACTGTATTTATGCATTTTGATAGCGATATGAATCAGGACCATGTTGAAGCAGCAAAAATATGTCTTACAGCTGCAAGGCATTGTGACAATATTTTTCAATATCAGAGTAATGGATATGTATTGAATAACGCATTTTACCCAACATATTTTGTTGATATAAGTGACTATGTTGATAAGAAAATTAGCGCTTTAGAGCAGTATGGTGAGGAGCATAACAGATTTAATAAATTGTTCCAAATAAATGTTGAAAGAAATCATGTGATGGGATATTCAAATAAGGTGGAGTATGCTGAAGGATTCAGACCAATCAAAGTTTTAATGAGGTGAGTTAATGGGAAAAGTTTTGTTCGTGGCTTGTACTAATGTGGGCCAGGCTATGATAGATGGAATTATGCATTCTGAAAAAATCAAAAGTGAGATAGTTGGCATTGTAAATTTGAATATTAAACGAGGCATAGATAAGGCAAACTATCATACATATTTAGATGTTGCAGAAAAGTATAACATACCATTACATTTTTGTAATAATGTAAATGACCAAGTTACTTTAAATTGGATAAAAGACAAAGCGCCTGACATTATTATACAAACTGGTTGGTCACAAAAGTTTAAACCAGAATTATTAAGTATTCCTACATATGGCTGTATCGGTGAACATCCTGCGCCATTGCCTAAAGGACGTGGTGCTGCATGTGTGAATTGGGCAATACTTACAGGTGAAACAGAATGGGGCGACACCTTCTTTAAAATGGTGGATGAATATGACCGTGGAGAAGTTTATGCTCAGCAGTTTTTTGAGATTAAAGAGTATGATGATGTAAAAACTGTTTACGATAAGGTTGCAATATGTTCAAAGAATATTATTCTTGAGAACATAGATAAATGGAGCAATGGTATTTTTGAAACAATTGAACTTGACGAAAGTATTGCAACGTATTATAAAAGAAGAACTCCAGATGATGGACTTATAGATTTTAATAGAAGTGCTAAGGAAGTGCATGATTTTATTCGTGCACAAACAGAACCCTACCCCGGTGCTTTCTTTATGTATAATAATATGAAGGTTTTCGTATTATCATCTGCAAATACAAAAAAGAGTTATGCAGAAAAAAGTGTTGGAGAAATTGTCGGGTCAACAGAAACCGGCGGAATATTAGTTGTGTGTGGTGACAAGAAAGCGATAGAACTAAGACGATATCGTATGTTGGATAACTCATATGGTTGGTTTTCTGAAAATGCCATATTCAAAAATAGAATTTTATAAAATAGATTATTTAGAATAACTGAAAGGATAGCAAGATGACAATATATTTAATAAATATCGTATTGATTCTTGGATTTGGATTTATGTTTATACATATAAATCCGTCAGATAATAAAAAGAAAGTATATTGTACTATTTGTGCTATACAATGGATACTGCTTTCAGGATTGCGAGATTGGTCAGTAGGTAATGATACCAAACAATATGCTATTTATTTTGAAGAAGGATTGACTACACCGTGGTCTACTGTTTTATCAAATTGCTGGAATTATTTGTTAGGCAGGAATATTAATGTAAAAGACCCGGGATATTATTTGCTTCAAAAAATATTTCAGATTTTTACAGATAATTATCAATTGTGGTTGTTTTTTATTGCAATAGTTTTCACAGGTCTTATGGCTCGTTGGATATATAAGTATTCATCAATGCCTGATATCAGCTTTCTTATCTATTCTGTTCTGTTCTTTTCTTTTTATGCTGTAACAGGACATAGACAGACTCTTGCAACAGCACTTATTGTATTTTTGGGATATGAATATGCGAAAAAGAGACAACTTGTGAAATTTGCAATCGTTGCTTTTATTGCATTTATGTTACACAAGTCATCTCTTGTGTTTATAGTATATTACTTTTTGGCTCATATTAGTATTACGCCTTTATATGTTTCGATAATGCTTGCCATATCAGTTGGTATTGCTTTGTCAGGTAAACAGCTGTACGGACCTATTGCATTGTTTTTAGGCTTTGATGATGAACAGGTTGACTATTCTGTTGGTGGAGCAGAAACCTATGCAACTGTTCTTGTTTTATTATGTATAGTTGCACTATGTTTTTATCCTTGGATTAACAAAAGACGAAAAGATTCCAAATATTTGTATAACATGCTTTTCCTGACTTTTACTACAACACTTCTTGTTTATCAAAATCAAACCTTTATGCGTATTCAGCAGTACTTTTCACTTGTAATTATGATTTTTATTCCTGAACTTATTCAGTCATTTGATAAAAATTATAGAGTTTTACCGTATTTGTTTGTTGTGGGATTCCTTTGCGCATATTTCTTCCGTATTCAACCAGGTTACAGTTTCTTCTTTATATAATAAAAAAACAGAAAGGGTGAGATAGCATGAAAGTTTTACAAATCAATGCAGTTTATGGATATAGAAGCACAGGCATTATTGTAAGAGATATAGAAAATATTTTAAACGATAATGGTCATACATCTTATGTGGTATATCAGACGGCAATTAACTCACCTGAAAATTCATATAAAATAGGTAATAAGTTGGATTGGAAAGTTCATGCTCTATACTCAAGATTGTTTGGCAGACAAGGATATGCCAGTTGCTATTCGACCAAACGTATGATAAAATATATCAAGAGTATTTCGCCTGATATTGTGCACTTACATAATCTGCATAGCAATTATATAAATCTTAACATGCTGTGTGACTTTTTGGGAGAATACAAAATTCCTACTGTTATCACAATGCACGATTGTTGGTATTTTACAGGCAAATGTACACATTATACTGCTGTAAAATGTGATAAGTGGCAAACATCCTGCGGAAACTGTCCTCAGAACAAAAATGAACAACCGAGTTTGTTTATAGACTGCACATCTAAAGTGCTTAAAGACAGAACAGAACATTTAAATAAGATACATAATCTAACACTTGTTGGTTGCAGCAATTGGATATCTGGTGAAGTAGAAAAATCTTTGCTCAAAAATGCACGGATTGAGGTAGTATATAATGGCGTTGATACAAGTGTATTTACACCTCACGAAAGCGATTTCAAGAAAAAATACAATCTAGAAAATGACTTTATTATTTTGGGCATGGCGAATAAATGGTGCCTTGATATAAATAAAACTGCTGTAGAAAAAATAATACAGGAAAATTTAGATGCAAAAATCGTGATTGTCGGCTGTAATCATGAACAAAAAGATAGTTTTAAACAATACAAAAATGTTCTCTGTTTAGGTTTTGTAAGTGATAGACAGGAACTTGCTGATATTTATTCTGCAAGTGATGTTTTTGTAAATCTTACTCATGCTGATACATTACCAACAGTTAATATGGAAAGCATTTGTTGTGGTACTCCTGTAATTACATATAATTGTTGTGGAAGCCCTGAGCTCGTTGACAGTGACAGCGGATTTGTTGTGGAAGAATATGATGTCGATTCTCTTTTACTGAAAATAAAACAAATCAAAAAAGAACCGTTGCTTTTTGATGTAAAAGAAAAACAAAAGAAATTTGATAAAAATACTTGTTATAACAGTTATTTGAATATTTATAATTCTCTTTTGGAGCAAGTGTTATAACATATTTGCAAATGAGGATTAATTATTATTTTTTGTGAGGATTTTTATGAAAATACTGATTACCGGTGCAGGTGGATTCATCGGCAAAAATCTTACTGCCAGATTAAATGAATTGATAGAGGATGTTATTATATACTACTATGATATAGAAACACCTGAAGAATATTTGGATGACTTTGCTAAAGATTGTGATTTTGTCTATAATTTTGCAGCTGTTCATAGACCTAAATCAGAGGATGAATTTGATGTTGTGAACCATAAGTTCTTTTGTGGTTTATTGAATTTACTAAAAAAACACAATAACAAATGTCCTGTTTTATATACATCATCAATTCAGGCAGATAATGGCACAAAATATGGTGAAAGTAAGATAGCAGCAGAAAAAGCTTTGATTGAATATGGTAAGGAAACAGGCAATCGTATTGTTATATATCGTCTTACTAATACTTTTGGCAGATGGGCTACTCCAAACCATCATTCTGTAGTGGCGACATTTTGCTATAACCTTGTTAACGATATTGAACTTTCAATAAGTAACCGTGATATTTTGATGAATTTTTATTACATAGATGATGTTGTTGATTCTTTTGTAAAACAACTAAAAGGTGATGTAACAGCTTGTGATGATGGAATATTCCGTTTGACAGATGATAAAATTTATAGCATAACTTTAGGTGAACTTGCTGACAAATTAACATATATCAGCAAATGTGTGAAGAATAACATAATGCCTGATTTAAATAAAGATATTGATAATAAACTTTACATCACATATTTATCTTATTGCAAATAGAAGGGTTTAATATGAAAACTGTTTTTATTACAAATACACTTGACCACTATCATCTTCCTGCGTGTGAAGAAGCGTATAAACAGCTTGGGTCAGATTTTACATTTATAGCTACAGTTCCTATGGAAGAATCAAAAAAACAGTTAGGTTTTACTGATTATAGTACAATTTGTCCTTATGCACTTAATGCTTGGGAAACGGAAGAAAATTATAAAAAAGCAACAGAACTCTGTGATAATGCTGATATTGTAATTATTGGTGCTGCATCTGAAAAATTTGTAGAAAAACGCCTTCTTAAAAACAAACTTACATTTTTCTTTAGTGAAAGATTATTTAAAAAAGGTATTATTTCTTTATTTAAACCTTATAATGCAATAAGTCTGTACAAAAGATTTACAAAATTCAGAAAAAAAAGTAATTGTTATATTTTATGTTCAGGTTATTATGCACCAAGAGATTTTAAAATTATCGGCATAAAACAGGAGAAACTTTTACGATGGGGATATTTTTCAGCAGTAAAAGAACTAACACGTAAATATGATAATGACATTGTCACACTTTTATGGACAGGTCGTTTTGTAAAACTTAAACATCCTGAATTTGCTTTAGAAGCAGCAAAAAAATTACAACGGAATAATATAAATTTTAAAATGATTTTTATCGGTATGGGTCCGATGCAGAAAAAAATGCAAGAATATATTGATAAAAATCACCTTAATGAAAATGTGAAAATTCTTGGTAGTATGCCTACCGAAGAAGTACAAAAACATATGGATAATGCTGATATAGCACTATTTACTTCTGACAGAAGAGAGGGCTGGGGTGCAGTTGTTAACGAAGCAATGGTTGGCGGTTGTGCCGTTGTGGCAAGTGATGCTGCTGGATGTAGTAAAAGCCTGATAAAAAATGGTGTGAATGGTTTCGTGTATAGTCATCCGGATAAGCAGGAATTTTTTGAATATGTAATAAAATTGACAAAAGATAAAGAACTTAGGAAAAAATTAGGAATTAATGCCAATAAAACATTGCTAGAAAAATGGAATGGTACCGAAGGAATGAAGCGATTATTAGAATTGAGTCGTGCAATTCTTACAGGTAAAGAGACGATTGAATATGAAGATGGTCCATGTTCTATAGCAAGAGATTAGAGGGTGAAGGAAATAAAATTCTCTGTTATTGTACCTGTATATAATGCTGAAAAATACATAGCAAAATGCATTGAAAGTATTCTGAACCAAACAGAAGATGATTTGGAACTGATATTGGTGGATGACGGTTCACCTGATAATAGTGGCATAATTTGCGATAAATATGCTACAAAAGACAATAGAGTAAAGGTGTTTCATCAGGAAAATGGTGGTGTGTGTGCTGCACGAAATACAGGATTGAAACACGCATCGGGAGAGTATCTCTCTTTTGTTGATTCAGATGATTATCTTGAAAGTAATGCACTGGAAGTATTGTACAATGATATTGTGACTCATAATGCAGATGTTTCTTGTGCACTTATGAAAAATGATAGTAATCAAGGTAAACATAATCTTGAAAATGGTGTATATGAGGTTTGGCATGATTCTGATGCGATAAAAAATGCGCTTTTAGATAATCCTTTTACATATTCTTCGTGTGCAAAATTATTTAAAAAAGAGTTAATCGGCAATATTCGTTTTGAAGAAGGAAGAAAAATTCACGAAGACAGCTTTTTTGTGTTTTGTTGTTTTTTAAAACAACCGACTGTTGTTGTGAGAAATGTTGGTGTATATAATTATGAGAATAATCCCAACAGTGTTTCACATGCTGAGTTTTCAGAAAAGTTTTTTGATATTCTATATTTTGCCAATAAAAAGAAAGAAATGGTGATTAGCAAATTTCCTGAGTTTGATGCTGAGGCAAATAATACAATTGTCAAGGCTAATCTTGCAATGCTTCATGCTTTTTGTAATACTAATGATAAAGAGTATAAAAAAGATATAAAAGAATGCATTAGAACTATTAAAAAACTAAAAAAGTATTTTGTTCCTGCAATACAGGGGGATAAGAAATTCTTCTTAGTTGTCACTAATAATTTGTATTGGGTATTTAAAATTTACTATAACTTGAAATATAAATAGGTGTTATATGAAAGAAATTCTAATTGTTTCTGACAGCCTTTCAACAGGTGGCCTTGAAAAAACATTAATAGATTTATGCAATAATCTGGATTACACCAAGTATAGTGTTGATTTATATTTATTTAACGATGGCAGAGATTTAATGCCACAGCTTAATAAGAATGTAAACTTACTACCGGATTCACCGTATTTTAGTACGGTATTTAATCAGCCTATATCAAATGCCATAAAAATATTGCTTAAACAAAAAAGAATTGACTTAGTTTTATATAGAATTTTCAGATTTGTAAAAGCTCGATTAGGTTTAAATAGTTTTTCTAAAATTGATTGGTTTTATCAGAAAAAAACTATGTTAAAGATGGACAAGCAGTACGATGTTGCAATTGGTTTTGCAGAGGGAAGTGCTTGTTATTATGTTGCTGATTGTGTAGATGCAAAAGTGAAAAATATGTGGATACATACTGATATAAAGCAGATTAATTCAAATTATGCTCTTGATAGTATGGCTTTTGAAAGAGCAGACCATATCTGTACTGTATCACAGAACTCAAAAAATTCGTTAGCAGAGTTTTTTCCACAGTATAAAGAAAAAATCAATGTATTTACTTTGCCATCTCTTTTCGATTTTGACCATATTAATAGTTTGGCAAATGAGCCTAACGAAATGGATAACTCAACGATAAATATTTTGTCAGTAGGCAGACTTGTAGAACTTAAAGGTTTTCATTTGTGTCCCGTGGTATTAAAGCACTTGATTGACGAAGGCTATAAGGTAAAATGGTATGTAGCAGGTGATGGACCGTATCGTTCTGTGCTTGAAGATTTAATTGATAAGTTTAATCTTAAAGAGAGTTTTATATTGCTCGGTAACACAGATAATCCATATACCTATATAAAAAGTTCAGATATTTGTGTCCAACCATCAAGTTATGAGGGTCTAAGCCTTGTAGTATACGAAGAAAAATACTTTAAAAAACCTGTTGTTTGTACAGGAATTAAAGGTAATTTGGAAATGATATCAAATGAAAAAAATGGTATCATTATAGAACGTAATAGCGAAAGTATTTACAAAGCAGTAAAACAGCTTATTGATAACCCAGAATTATTAATAGAAATAGGCAATACGCCTGCCATAAACTTTGTTGATAAAAAAACAACCATAAATAATTTAGAGAAGATGTTTAGATGAATGTTATAAAATCCTTTTTTACAAAATTAAATAATATGTCACCTGCATCCAAGGCATCTTTCTGGTTTGTTGTGTCAAACATAGTGTTAAAAGGTATTTCTTTTATAACAACACCAATTTTTACACGACTTCTTGATGTGGCAGACTATGGTGTGTCAAATCTTTTTATAACATGGGAAGGTATTATAAGCATTTTTGCAACACTTTCACTTTCAGGTGGTGTTTATAATGTTGCAATGACGAAATATGAAAAAGATATTGATACAGTAACATCTTCATTAATTGGTCTTACAGCAATTGCTTCAACTCTTGTGTATTCGTGTTGTATAGTTGTTAATTTTTTATTTCCAAACCTTTTTGAACTGAATACAGGCTACTTGGTATTTATGTGGATACAAACCTTTTTCAATGCAACTACAGCTTTCTGGCTTATGCGTAAGAGGTTTACATTTGATTACAAAAAAGTCATTGCATATACTTTTTCAAATGCCATATTAAGTCCTGTTGTTGCCATAATTGCAGTTCATTTTACAGCGGAAAATAAGGCGTATGCAAAGGTTATTGGCTCAGGTTTATGGCCTATTCTTATAGGTCTTATTATTACGATAATGCTTGTTTTCAAGGGGAAGAAGCTATATCATAAAGAATATTGGAAATATGCTTTAAAATTCAATATACCATTATTACCACATTATCTGGCAAGTGGAACCGTAGGCTCAATCGGTAAAATTATGTTGAACTATTTCTTCAATACAACATATGTAGGTTTATACGGTATAGCTGGTAGTATTACAGGTGTTATGAGTATTGTAACAAGTTCCATCAACAACGCCCTTATTCCGCATACACTTCAGTCAATCAAGAATGGTACAATTAAAGAACTGAATAAAAGCATAAAAAGATATTTGTTTTTAATTGCAATTGTATGTTGTGGTATTTTATTGTTTGCGAGAGAAGCAATATTGATTTTAGCCACACCTGATTATATGGATGCAATCTGGTTTGTAGCACCTCTCGTACTTGGAACGTTTATATCATTTTTATCAGGTATTTTAGGGAACATTGTTTTCTATTATGAAGAAACTAAGTTTATGTCTTTTGCTACAATGGTAACAGCAGTTGCTAATGTTGTTTTAAACTTTTTAGGCATTAAGTTATTTGGACCGTATGCAGTGGGATATGTCACATTGATAACCGGATTGATAAGATGTTTTATGTACTATTTCACAGCCAAGAAATTTGAAAAAAGTTTAAAACAGATAGTTAGTTTGAACTTTATAATCATATTGTTCCTATGTCTGTTTGTTATTATGATTTTAAGTTTGATATTCTGGGAGAACTTAATTGCAAAAATACTTTTACTTGGCATTGTTGGAATAATCGTTATTATATTCAGAAAACAAATATTTTAATTAAAAGAACAGGAAAAGCCATATGAATGGAAAAAAAATCGGCATTATTACCGTGCACAGAAATGTGAATTACGGTGCTAACCTGCAGGCATTTGCAAGCTGTAAATATATTAATAATTCAGGATTTGACGCTGAAATTATTGATTATTACCCAAAAGAAATTGATAAGGATAACTACTTGTTCAGTTGGCTTAAACTTTCATATGACTGTGGTAAAACAAACTCTTTAATTCATAATTTAAAGCTTGCTACAGCACTTGCATTGTCTGCACCAAGAAAAAATATAAGGCTTAAAAGCTTTTATAAATTTAGAGAGAATTATTGCAAACTATCACCTAAATATACTGAAAGCAAAGATATTGTGAATGGTGGATATACCGATGTTGTTTGTGGTAGTGACCAGATTTGGAATCCTGATATTACAGACGGAATAAACCCATTTTATTTTGGTGATATTTTAGGTGTCACAAATAAAATTTCTTATGCAGCAAGTCTTGGTAAATCGGAATATAACGAGGAAGACAAACAAAAAGCAGCCGAACTTATAAAGAAAATGGACTATGTGTCAGTTCGTGAAGAAAAATCAGTTGAATACATAAAACGTATTTCAGGAAAAAAAGTTATAGATGTTTGCGACCCTGTATTCCTGCTTTCAAAAGAAGAATATGAATTAATTGCTAAACCAATTAAAGTCAAAAAGCCATATTTATTGTTGTATAGTGTTGTAAGTAATCAAGAAATGCTTTCGGCAGCAAAGAAATATGCTAAAAAAAAGGGATTAACTCTTGTTGAAATTTGTCAGAGCAAGAATCGTAATGCAAAACATGTACAGATATGTACTGCTTCTCCCGAGGAATTTTTAGGTGCGATAAAAGATGCAGAAACAGTTGTTACAAATTCTTTTCATGGAACTGCTTTTTCAATAATATTTAATAAAGATGTATATGTATTTAACAATAAAGCACGCGGTAGTCGAATAACAAATATTTTAAGTAAAGCAGGTATGGAAAGTCGTATAGTTGAAAATGAAATTCAAGAACTTTCACCAATTGATTATCAAACTGTGAAACAGAATTATGATGTTTATATTAATTCTTCAAAACAGTTTTTGCTTTCTGCATTAAACACCGAAAAGAAACCTATAACGAATGCTTGTGTTGGTTGTGGTGCTTGTAAAGCGGTATGCAAAGTTGATGCAGTAAACCTTACAAGAGATAATGGTAGCTTTATTAAAGGCTATATTGATACAGGTAAGTGTGTTGATTGTGGTATGTGCAGTAATGTTTGCCCTGTAAAAAATACCCCAATTAAAGCAGAACCAAAAAAGGTTTTTGCGTTTAAGGCAAATGATAATATCAGAAAGAATTCAACATCAGGTGGTGTGGCTTCGGCACTTGCTGAAAGTATTATAAAGAATAACGGAAGCGTTTACGGAGCATATTTAGACAACGACTTCAGTCTTAAACACATCAGGATAAATTCAATTGAAGAAATTGGTTTGTTACAGGGAACTAAGTATATTCAAAGCGATATGACAGGAGTTTTTGACAGTCTAAAAAGCGACCTTGCAAATGACATTCCTGTATTATTTGTAGGAACACCTTGTCAGGTAGCTTCAGTCAGCAATTTCGCACTTAAACAGAAACTAAATACTCAAAATTTATATCTTTGTGATATAATATGTCATGGTGTCCCGTCACCAAAGATTTTTAAGGACTATATTTCGTGGCTTGACGGTGCAGAAAAAAACAGAGTAAAGAAATATTATTTCAGAAATAAGAGTATTTCATGGCGTGGTGATTCGAGTGCTGTGGAAACAGAGATGTCAGAACTTGTGCATAATGAAAATTCTTCTGCATTTTTGAATATTTATTACAGTAACAATATAACAAATGATGCTTGTTTTGAATGTCGTTTTTCTTCTCAAGATAGAGTAAGTGATTTGACGATATCGGATTTCTGGGGAATAGAGAACGATTATCCTGAATTTGAAGATAAATTAGGCGTATCAATGGTTATGGTTAATACCCAAAAAGGTAAAATGATTTTCGATAGACTTGATGGAGAAAAGGCAGAAGCAAACATTGATAATGCAAAACAACCTCAGTTAAAACAGCCACCATCAAAGCCGGATGGCTATGATGCGTTTTGGCGAAACTATAAAGAAAATGGCATAGAGTATGCAATAAATAGTTTTGGCATACCGAAAACCAGTATGAAAACAAAAATTTATAATCTGATAAAGAAAAAATAGGAGAATGTGTTATGTCTAATTTTAAAAACAAAACTTTAATGATTACCGGTGGTACAGGTTCATTCGGTAACACAGTTCTCAGAAGATTTTTAGAAACAGATATAGGTGAAATTCGTGTTTTTTCCCGTGATGAGAAAAAGCAAGATGATATGCGTCACGAATTTCAGCAGAAGTATCCCGAGGTTGCCGACAAGCTTAAGTTTTACATAGGTGATGTAAGAGATTTGCAATCTGTAAAAAACGCTATGCATGGTGTGAATTATATATTCCATGCAGCGGCGCTTAAACAAGTCCCATCTTGTGAATTTTTCCCTGTTGAGGCTGTTAAAACTAATGTTCTTGGCACTGATAACGTGCTTACTGCAGCTATCGATGAGGGAGTTGAATGTGTAATATGTCTTTCAACAGATAAGGCAGCATATCCTGTAAATGCTATGGGAACATCAAAGGCTATGATGGAAAAGGTTGTTGTTGCAAAGTCACGAACAGTCAGTCCTGAAAAGACAAAGATTTGCTGTACTCGTTACGGAAATGTTTTATGCTCACGTGGCTCAGTTGTGCCTCTCTGGATCGACCAGATTAGAGAAGGTAAACCTATTACAATTACTGAACCTACAATGACACGATTTGTAATGAGCCTTGAAGAAGCAGTTGACCTTGTTCTCTTTGCATTTGAGAATGGTGAAAGTGGTGACATTCTTGTACAGAAAGCACCTGCTTGTACTATCGAAGTTCTTGCACAGGCAGTAAAAGAGCTTTTCAATCCTGAAGCTGAAATTAAGGTTATTGGCATCCGTCACGGTGAAAAAGTTTATGAAACACTTCTTACAAACGAAGAATGTGCAAATGCTATCGATATGGGTGATTTCTACCGTGTTCCTGCAGATAAGCGTGGCCTTAATTATGATAAATATTTCAAAGATGGTGATAAAGAGAGAAATACTCTTACAGAATTCAATTCAAATAATACAGAATTGTGGACAGTTGAACAAGTAAAAGAAAAACTTTTAAGTCTTTCATATATTCAAAATGAACTTACAAATTGGGATAAATAATTGAGGAATACTTATGAAAATTCTTGTAACGGGTGCAAAAGGTTTTATTGGGAAAAATCTTATTGCTACTTTGAATACAATTAAAGAAGGTAAAAATAAGACTACAAAGCTGCCGACAGACCTTGAAATCTGCCAATTTGATATTGATACAGATAAAGCACTTTTAGATGAATTTTGTAATGGTTGTGATTTTGTCGTAAACCTTGCAGGCGTCAACAGACCACAGAATTCAGAGGAATTTATGGAAGGCAATTTTGGATTTGCATCCCGACTTCTTAAAACTCTGAAAAAATATAATAACACTTGTCCTGTTTTACTTTCGTCTTCTATACAAGCAACACTTGATAACCCTTACGGACAAAGCAAAAAAGCAGGGGAGGACCTGTTCTTTAAATATTCCGAAGAAACAGGTGCAAAGGTTCTTGTGTATCGCTTTCCGAATGTTTTTGGCAAATGGTGCAAACCAAATTATAACAGTGCAGTTGCAACATTCTGCAATAATATTGCTAACGATTTACCAATTCAGGTAAATGACAGAAGCCATCCTATGACACTTGTGTATGTTGATGATGTGGTTAATGAAATTATCAATGCAATGTGTGGTAACGAAACAAAAGACGGTAATTTTTGCAAAGTACCTGTTGAACACAAAATAACTTTAGGTGAAATAGTAGATTTAATATATTCATTCAAAGATAGTCGTGAAAACAAAATGGTACCTGATATGACTGAAGGTAGTTTTTCAAAGAAACTTTATAGTACATATCTTTCATATCTGCCAAAGGACAAGTTTTCATATCCGCTGAAAATGAATGGTGACGAAAGAGGGTCATTCACTGAAATCTTGAGAACAGTCAATAATGGTCAGTTTTCTGTGAATATTTCAAAACCCGGAATCACAAAAGGTCAGCATTGGCACCATACAAAAAATGAGAAATTCCTTGTTGTTTCGGGTAAAGGTGTAATCCGTTTCCGAAAAATTGATGAGGATGAAGTTGTTGAGTATTTTGTTTCAGGCGAAAAACTTGAAGTGGTTGATATTCCAACAGGTTACACTCACAATATTGAAAACCTTGGTGATACAGATATGGTCACATTTATGTGGTGTAATGAGTGCTTTAACCCTAATCAGCCTGATACATTCTATATGGAGGTCTAAATTATGAAATTAGATTATTCAGATATTAAATTCAAAGACAATGGTAAATTAAAACTTTTGATTATCGTGGGTACTCGTCCTGAAATCATCCGTCTTTCTGCCGTTATAAATAAGTGCAGAGAGTATTTTGACTGCATTCTTGCTCATACAGGTCAGAATTATGATTATAATCTTAACGGAGTTTTCTTCAAAGATTTAAAACTTCAGGACCCTGAGGTCTATATGGATGCAGTAGGTGATGACCTTGGTGCAACAATCGGCAATATTATCAATTGTTCATATAAGCTTATGGAAGAAATAAAACCAGATGCAATGCTCATTTTAGGTGATACAAATTCTTGCCTTTCAGCAATTCCTGCAAAAAGACTTCATATTCCTATTTTCCATATGGAAGCAGGTAATCGTTGCAAGGATGAGTGCCTTCCTGAAGAAACAAACAGAAGAATCGTTGACATTATTTCTGATGTTAACCTTGCTTATTCTGAACACGCAAGAAAATATCTTCATGAATGTGGTCTTCCAAAGGAAAGAGTTTATGTAACAGGTTCACCAATGGCAGAAGTGCTTCGCAACAATTTGGAAGAAATCGAAAAGTCACAGATTCATTCAAAATTGGGACTCTCAAAAGGCAAATACATTCTTCTTTCTGCACATAGAGAAGAAAATATTGATACAGAAAAGAATTTTCTTTCTCTTTTCAATGCAATTAATAAACTTGCAGAAAAATATGATATGCCTATTCTTTATTCTTGTCATCCAAGAAGCAAAAAAAGACTACTTGAAAGTGGATTCAAGCTTGATAAGAGAGTTATTCAGCATGAGCCTCTTGGTTTCCATGACTACAACTGTTTGCAGATGAATGCTTTTGCAGTAATTTCCGATAGTGGAACATTACCTGAAGAAAGTTCCTTCTTCACATCGGTTGGCAAGTCATTTCCTGCAGTTTGTATCCGTACATCAACCGAAAGACCTGAAGCACTTGACAAGGCTTGCTTTGTACTTGCAGGTATCAGTGAAAAATCACTTCTTCAGGCAGTCGAAACTGCAGTAGCTATGAATGAAAATAATGATTTTGGAATTCCGGTACCTGACTATATTGACGAAAATGTTTCAAATAAGGTTGTAAAGCTCATACAGTCATACACAAGCGTTGTAAACAAAATGGTCTGGAGAAAAACAGAAGATTAAGACATAAAAAAGGGGCTCATTCGAGTCCCTTAAATTTTATTCATCAACCCAAGTTTTACAAATAATTTCCCTAAACCGAGTTTAACTATAATCTTTTTTAAATAATGTTTTGATTTTCTTACAATAGGAATTATAGTCTTTCTTGCAGGTAATAATGCCATCCATAAACTACTATAAATTCTATATGGAATGTTTGTTACGTTAAAGACTTTTCCTTTTCGTGTAATAGAATTTACAACACCTATAATGTGTCTGTCCCGGATTCCGTGCTCCAATGTCCATTGATTATCACCGCAGAGAACATATCCCTTGTCATCAACACCAACAATACGGTGAAGCACAAATTGACCGTTATCACGGAGATAGAAAATAATATCACCTTTTTTAGGATTTTCGCATTTTATCAAGTCAACAGTATCTCGTCCCCAAACAAGCAAAGGACGCATACTGATTCCTGTAATAGGTAACTTTACCATTCCACCACTATCAATTTTTTCTTTTATCATAGGATAAATCTCTTTAAGAGAAACCTTTTGCTTTTGTGATTTTTCCATCAATATAACCTCATATTAAAAACTGAATAAATTATAACTAAATGAGTTATAAAAGTCAATGTCAAGACTTTTTCTTAAGAGAATTCCATGCATTAAAAATTGCTGCTGAAATGATAATTGCGTAACCTAAAAAGCTTAAAGCGTCAGGCAAATCTCCAAATATAATTAAACTGAGTAATGTTGTAAAAATAATTTGCGAATAGTCGTAAACTGAAATTTCCTTTGCAGGAGCTTTGGAATATGCTGAGGTAATAAAGAACTGACCACCACTTGCACTAAGTCCCGCAAGGATAAGATATAACCATTGCGAAGGTGTCATTGGTGTGAAATCAAATATCAACCAAGGCAATGTGACAACACAAGAGAACATTGAAAAGTAGAACACAATCAATGGTCCTTTAAATCCATTTTGTGTAAGCTTTCGCACATAAGTGTACGCAAGTCCTGCCATAAGTCCACCGATGAAACCAAGAAATGAAGGTAACCCATCAAATGAGAATGATGGTTTCATTACAAATAATGCACCTATAAAAGCCAATGTAACTGCAAGAAACTGCTTCCAATTTGCCTTTTCTTTGAGAATAAAAATGGAGAATACAACTGCAAAGAAAGGTGATAATTTGTTGAGCATTGAAGCGTCTGCAAGGTTAATTTTACTTACAGCATAGAAATTACATAAAATACCTAAAGTTCCTGCAATTGCACGAATAAGCAGATAAGATATGTTTTTACCTTTTGGCAATTCCCATTGATGATTTTTTGTAATAACAACAAATGCGAAAATCATCGCCACAGCGTTCCTGAAAAAGCTTTTCTGAATTATGGGCAAATCTCCCGACAACTTCACAAAAAGCCCCATAAGGGCGAAGAAAAATGCAGAAATGATAATATATATAATTCCTTTTGTCTTGTCATTCTTTATCATACTTTGTCACCATAAGTATTTTACCACAAAAAAATCCCCGTAGCAATAAACTACGAGGATAATTTGCATTTTATAGTTTATTTATCTTCTTTTTCAAGACGCTTTGAATTCTGTCCTGCTGCAAAGTTAACACCTGTATCTTTTGGCTCATCTTCAGTAAATTCGTAATCCTTACCTGGAAGAATTGCATTAAGAATGATACCTGCAAGAGAAGCACAAGCAAGTGCAGAAAGAGTAATTGTTACACCACCGATAGTAAATGATGCACCGCTTGTAAGACCAAGTGCAGTAACAAGAATAATAGCTGCGATAATAAGATTTCTACTCTTTGTAAAGTCTACCTTTGATTCAACAACATTACGAACACCGATAGCAGAAATCATACCGTAAAGAACGAATGAAATACCACCGATAATAGCTGTTGGAAGAGAGTTGATAACTGCTGCGAATTTTGGTGAGAATGAAAGCACAATTGCAAAAACAGCAGCAAGTCTGATAACCTTAGGGTCATAAACCTTTGAAAGTGCAAGAACACCTGTATTTTCACCATATGTTGTGTTTGCAGGTGCGCCAAGGAGTGATGCGATTGTTGTTGCAAGACCGTCACCTGTAAGAGTTCTGTGAAGACCTGGGTCTTTGATATAGTTCTTACCAACAGTAGCACCAATAGCAGAAATATCACCGATATGTTCCATCATAGTAGCAAGTGCAATAGGCATAATGCCAACAATAGCACTGATGATAAGACCTTTTTGTGACCAGTCAACACCAAGAATTGTTGCTTCTTTGTGAATTGGAAGACCAATCCAAGCAGCTTCTTTAACAGCTGTAAAGTCAATTGCCCAACCTTCAACACCAAAACCGTTACCAACAATAAGTGCAACTGCATATGAACCGAGAACGCCAAGAAGAATTGGAATAATCTTTGCCATACCTTTACCCCAGATGTTAAAGATAACAACGATTGCAAGCGCGATAAGAGCAAGAGGCCAGTTTGCTGCACAGTTATTAACTGCAGAACCTGAAAGTCCAAGACCGATAGCAATAATGATAGGTCCTGTAACTACAGGTGGGAAGAACTTCATAACCTTCTTAACACCAACAAGTTTGATGATTAAAGCAAGAACAAGATAAACAAGACCTGCACAAGCAACACCAAGACAAGCATAAGGAAGAAGTTCTTTATTAGGAATTGAACCATCTTCACCAAGTTTTGGTGCAACAGCTGCATAACCACCAAGGAAAGCAAATGAAGAACCAAGAAATGCCGGAACCTTGAATTTTGTTAGTACATGGAATAAAAGTGTTCCAAGACCTGCCATAAGAAGTGTTGTTGCAACATCAAGACCAGTAAGAAGAGGAACAAGAACAGTTGCACCAAACATTGCGAACATGTGCTGGAAACCTAAAACAACCATTTTTGGAACGCCTAATTGTTTAGCATCATAAATGCCTGTTTCAGGAATAGCATTCTTTTTAGTTTTTGCCATTTTAAACAACCTCCATTAACAATAATTGTCAGTATTATCATACCACTATATGAGGTGATTTTCAAATAAAAAAACACAAAATGTAGAACTTTGTTGATTTGTACTAAAAAAATAAAGTTCATTTGAGTATTTTGCTAAAAAGAAAACGTATATATCATAACAATTACTTGCTTTTTTCTTGCTAATATTGTAAAATTGTGTAAAAGAAAGTATTAAGGAGAAGTTATGAGAATATTTTTAGTGTGTCTTTGTGCGTGGTTTGTTGCACAGTTGATGAAAGTTATTATAAATTCGATAAAGTATTTTATTGATAAGAAAAATGGAAAAACAGCAAAAAAAGTTACTTTGGAAACACTTTTCAAGCTTGGTGGTATGCCAAGTTCACATACTGCAACAGTCATTTCTTTAAGCACTTGTGTAGGAGCTCTTGAAGGATGGGATTCAACGATTTTTGCAGTTTCAGGTGTTTTTGCATTTATCACAATGTTTGATGCTATTAAAGTCAGACTTCCTATGGGTAAACTTACAGATGAATTCAAGCTTGTCCGTGAAGCCGTTCTTGGTAAAGACCTTAAAAAACTTAAAAAGGTTGAGGGACATACATTACCTGAGGTTATCGGTGGATTTTTCGTAGGTGCAGGCGTTGCACTTTTTGTTCTTAAATTCACACCATTGTTCCCTGAATATGTTTCAATCTTTGAACAGTTTGCAAAATAAGTCATTCTGAGCAAAGCGAAGAATCTCAATAACAATATTACAAAAAAATATGGGACGACCGAAATCGTCCCATTTTTTTGTCATTTTGCACTTTGCATTTTGAATTTTGCACTTATATCTGCTGGAGTGCCTGTTCGATATCTGCGATAATGTCATCAACATTCTCAATACCAACTGAGAATCTGATAAGGTCAGGGGAAACGCCACATTCAATGAGTTCCTGGTCACTTAATTGTCTGTGAGTTGATGATGCAGGGTGAAGAACACAGGTTCTTGCATCTGCAACGTGAGTAACAACTGCTGCAAGTTTAAGTGAGTTCATAAACTTCTCTGCAGCCTCTCTGCCACCTTTAACACCGAATGAAACAACACCACAAGTACCCTTTGGCATGTATTTCTGCACAAGGTCATAATACTTGTTGCCGGGAAGAGCAGGGTAGTTAACCCAAGAAATCTTGTCATTTGCTTCAAGATACTTTGCAACTGCAAGAGCATTACTGCAATGTCTTTCCATACGAAGATGGAGAGTTTCAAGACCTAAGTTAAGGTAATATGAGTTCTGTGGAGCAGGAGTTGAACCGTAGTCACGAAGAAGCTGTGCAACGATTTTTGTAACATAACCTGCTTTACCGAAATCTTTAGTATAAACAGCACCGTGATAGCTTTCGTCAGGCTGTGTAAGTCCGGGGAATTTATCGTTCTGTTCCCAATCAAAGTTACCACTGTCAATAACTGCACCACCGATAATGTTAGCGTGACCTTCCATGTACTTTGTTGTGGAATGTGTAACAATGTCAGCACCGAATTCAAATGGTCTGCAGTTAATAGGTGTCGGGAATGTGTTATCGATAATAAGTGGCACACCGTTAGCGTGAGCAATCTTTGCAAACTTCTCAATATCAAGGATATCAAGAGATGGATTTGCAATAGTTTCACCAAAAAGTGCCTTTGTATTAGGTTTGAAACAAGCCTGAATTTCTTCCTCACTTGCATTTGGGTCAACAAATGTAACATCAATGCCGAGTTTTCTCATTGTAACATTGAAAAGGTTGAATGTACCACCGTAAATTGTAGCAGCACTGACAAAGTGGTCACCTGCACCCATAATATTTATGAGTGAGTAGAAGTTAGCAGCCTGACCTGAAGAAGTAAGAACACCTGCAACACCACCTTCAAGCATTGTGATTTTCTGTGCAACCATATCACTTGTTGGGTTTGCAAGACGAGTGTACATATATCCCGGTTCAAGGTCAAAAAGCTTTGCCATAGCTTCACTTGTGTCATATTTAAATGTTGTACTCTGAACAATAGGAAGTACTCTTGGTTCACCATTCTGTGGTCTGTAAGCACCCTGAACGCAATTTGTCTCTATTTTATAACTCATTTTAATCAGTCCTCCAAAAATTTCTTCATAAGTGCAACGCCACTTTCAACGAAAAGACCTGTTGCCTTTGCAGTTTCTTCATTAATAGTATCAACGCCTGTCACTTCATTATTCTTATGATAAATCATAAATGGAACAGGGTCAGAAGCGTGTGTTGCAGTAACAATCGGTGTTGGATGGTCAGGAAGAATCATAATTTTGTAATCATCATAATCCTTAAGACCTTCAAATATAACAGGAAGTACCTTCTCGTCAATAATCTCAATTGCACGAACCTTGTTTTCAGGCTCTCTTCTGTGGCCACATTCATCAGGAGCTTCAATGTGAATGTAAGCATAGTCGCAACCATTCTTAAGTGCCTCAACAGCAGCCTCAGCTTTACCTACAAAGTTTGTGTCTATGTATCCTGTTGCACCCTCTACATCAGGTGTTTCCATTTTTGCACATTTACCGATACCTTTAAGAAGGTCAACAGCAGAAATTACAGCACCTTTAATACCATATAATTCTTCAAATGGCGAAAGTGCAGGCTTTTTGCCTTCACCCCAGAGCCAGATTGAGTTTGCAGGACGCTTACCATTCTTGATTCTTTCAAGATTTACAGGATGGTCTTTAAGTAAGTCATAGCTTTCTTTCATCATTCTGATAAGGTCTTTTGCATTTTCACTTGTTGAAAGATATTCGCCGACAACTCTGCCTGAAATGTCGTGTGGTGGTGTCATATTACCAAGGTCAGTTGTACCGTTATTCCATACAAGACAATGACGATAACTTACACCACTGTAGAACTTGTAAAGGTCATTACCAAAATGTTCCTGTACTGTTTCAATAATCTTTTCTGCTTCAGCAGTTGAAATATCGTCTGCACAGTAGTCAACCATTGTTTTGTCAGCATAATTTTCTTCGTCAGAAAGAGTAACGATATTACAACGAAGAGTAACATCTGTGTCTTTAAGGTCAACACCGATACTTGCAGCCTCAAGCGGACTTCTGCCTGTATAGTAAATTGATGGGTCAAATCCCATAACACTCATATTAGCAACGTCACTGCCCGGTTTCATTCCATCAGGAACAGTCTTAACAAGACCAACTGTACCTTTTTTAGCAAGACCGTCAAAATTAGGCTTTTTGGCCATCATCATTGGTGTCTTGCCGTCAAACTGAGGAACAGGATAGTCAGCCATTCCGTCATATAAAACTACAACATATTTCATATATATCATCTCCAATTAGAAATCAAAAATAATTTACTAAATATTTTATCATATAAACAATGCGATTTCAATAGTTCATTAAAGGTTTGAAAAAATGATTTTTTGTTGGTATAATAATGTCAAACTTGAATTTGAGATATGAGTTACGATATATACAAATCAATAAGAAAGGAAATAAAATTAATGAAAAAAAGATTTTATAATCATACGCTTGAAACTGTTTTGGATTATATTGATGAAACGATTTTAAACGGAATTAAAACTAACCAAGATATTACATACGATATGATTTGCAGGGGGATAATTAAAGTTTGTGGCTATGGTAGTAATGAATTTAAAAGTTTCTTTAAGATTTTAACAGTTGAGATGCCACTAAAACGATATGTTATAAAAAGAAAACTATACTTTACTGCTTTAGAAATAACAAAAACAGATAAGAGAATTTTAGATATTGCATTAAATGTATATGAAAACGAAGAAAGTTTTTCAAGAGAAATAAAAAAAGAATTTGGTTATTCGCCAAAAGAAATAAGGGATAAAAATATAATAGTTAGAGATAACAGATTGGATTTAAATATGTATATAAAAGATGACTTTACTATTAATGCAATGATTGATGATATTGATTTCGCAAAAGAAAGATATGGATTTGATATCGATATTTGTTGTGCTATATTTGATTTATCTCAAAAAATGGAAATAGATTTTAACAGTTTATTAGAAAACTGCTTTAATACTATGATAGAGGAAAAATCAAATGCAGATTATTTGTCCCCAAAAATACGAAAGGCTATTGAATTAGGCTTTGATAACGAAAAAGAATTAAATGAATTCTGTGAGATAAATGGGTATGAGTATTATGAATTAAACCAGTTTATTGTTAATTCTTTAAAATAAAAGAGGCAGTAAAAAAACTAAAAAATTCCGAGATTCGTGAAAATCGAGTCTCGGATAATTTTTTATTAAAATATAGTCAGTTTTCTGTTGATTTGGTTCGGGCTGTCGAGGTCGCCAGCCCCTACATTTTGCACTATGCACTTTGCGTTTTGCATTTATTCAATTCCCCAACCACTAATATCACCTCGTTGCATACCACCAACAATTTTTTGACGGAGTGCAGGATATCGTTTTTCTAACTCTGCAAGAAGCATTTTCGTATCTTCTCGATTAGTCTTTTCGTCAGCAGGACATTTACTTTCAACTATTGGCACATTTTCCTTGTTTGCAACCCGTGTAATGTCACTTTCATAAGCAAAAACCATCGGTCTTATCATATAAAGGTCTTTTCTTGAAAGATATGAAACAGGGGAGAAGCATTCAGCTCTGCCGTTGCCAAATAAATTCATAATAAATGTTTCAGCAGCATCATCCATATGATGTCCAAGAGCTATTTTGTTACATCCTAATTCCTTTGCAGTATCGTGAAGTAGTCCCCGACGCATTCGTGCACATAAACTGCAAGGATTACTTTCTTTTCTTTCTTCGAAAATAATGTGATATAAATCTGTTCTCTTAATTACATAAGGTATATCGTTCTTTTTGCAGATTTCTTCAATTTCGGAATAATCTGCACATTCACCATAAAACTGTGGGTCAAGAGTAACAGCACAAAGGTCAAATTTCTTAGGATAAAATATTTTAAGATTAATCAGGCACAAAAGCATAACAACACTGTCTTTTCCACCTGAAACGCAAACAGCAATCTTGTCGCCATCTTCAATCATATTATATTTGTCAACACCTGCACGAACAAGGCTTAACAGCTTTTGCACACTTTTCAACTCCTTTGTGAAAGATTACAAATATTGTAGTATGTTTTTGTGAAAAAGTAAATAAAATTTTGAAAAATAATTAATTAGAAAAACATATGAAAAAATGAGAAAATAAGAGAAAAACAGAGATATGCATTATTCTCATTAAATTTTCAAAAAAATGTGTTGACTTTCGCTTTTTCCTTTGTTATAATCTTCGAGCAATAAAAAATATTATTCGGAGGTAAGTTCTATGTCAACTTATATGCCAAAAAAGGGCGATATTACCCGTAACTGGTATGTGCTTGACGCAGCTGGTAAAACTCTCGGTAGCGTTGCTGCTGAAGCTGCTGTTCTTCTCAGAGGTAAGCACAAGCCAACATTCACTCCTCATGCAGACTGTGGTGACCATGTAATCATCATCAACGCAGAGAAAGTTGTTCTTACAGGTAACAAGCTTGAACAGAAAATGTACTATCATCACACAGGCTATGTTGGTAACATGAAAGAAGTTAAGTATAAGACTCTTATGAAGACAAAGCCGGAGTTTGCAGTAACAAAGGCTGTTAAGGGTATGATTCCTGATACAGTAATCGGTCGTGAAGCACTTACTCGTCTTCGTGTTTACCGTGGTGCAGAGCACAAGCATGCTGCACAGAAGCCAGAAACAAGAGAATTCTAAGAAAGGGAGGCTATTTAAATGTACGAAACAAGTCCATTTTTCTACGGTACAGGTAGAAGAAAGAAATCAGTAGCTCGTGTACGTGTTTATGCAGGTACAGGCAAAATCATCATCAACGACAGAGATATCGACGATTATTTCGGTCTTGAAACACTTAAGCTTATCGTTCGTCAGCCTCTTGCTCTTACAGGAACAGCTGATAAGTTCGATATCGTATGCCGTGTAAACGGTGGTGGCGTTACAGGTCAGGCTGGTGCTATCCGTCACGGTCTTTCACGTGCTCTCCTCGAGTACGATGCAAACCTTCGTCCAGCTCTCAAGAAGGCAGGTTTCTTAACAAGAGACCCAAGAATGAAGGAAAGAAAGAAATACGGTCTCAAAGGCGCTCGTCGTGCACCTCAGTTCAGCAAACGATAATTTTATATTTATCAAATATCAGCACTCACTTATGTGGGTGCTGTTTTTTGTTTTTGCTTCAAATTATAATTTGTCGGGGAGGCTTCTCCTTGAGGAGAAGCTGTCTGCGAAGCAGACTGATGAGGTGTAGGTTGCGTTAGCAACCGTTAATTAATATAACAAGTTAGTTTTCCACCTCATCCGTCACCTGCGGTGACACCTTCCCCTCAAGGGGAAGGCAAAGAAATAGACAAACTCCAATTTATCAAATTAAACTTATAATAAAAAGGCGTTGTGTATAATAAACACAACGCCTTTAAATCTTTTAAACTGTTTATGCTGTTTTTGTTTCTTTCTTCTTCGCTCCGATTTTCTGAATAATAAATACGAGAACAATAAGAGCAAGACCAACAGCATCTGTTGCGATACCAGGAATAATCATACAAAGACCGCCTACGAGAGCAAGGATTCTTTCAATCCATGACATATGTTTGAACATATATCCTTCCATACCGGCAGAAATAATATAGATACCACAAAGTGCTGTAACAACAAGAAGCACGATTTCATACCATGGCTTATCAGAACCGATAATGAGCATTTCAGGGCTGAAAGCAAAGATATAAGGAACGATAAATGCTGTGATAGCAAGTCTTGTAGCAGTAACACCTGTTTTAAGAGGATTTGATTTAGCAATAGCAGAACCTGCATAAGCTGCAAGAGCAACAGGAGGAGTAATGTCAGCCACGATACCAAAATAGAACACGAACATGTGCGCTGCAAGAACAGGAAGACTAAGGCTACGCATAAGGATAGGAGCAACCATAGATGCCATAATAACATAGTTTGCAGTTGTCGGAACACCCATACCAAGAACGATACACATAAGCATGGTAAGTAACAATGCAAAAATAGGATGAATCTGTGATGCTGACTGTACAAGAGATGAAAGTACGTTAGCAAGACCTGTCTGCTGAACCATAGCAGAGATACATCCTGCAACTGCACAAGCGAGAGCAACACCAATAGCATTCTTTGTACCGTTTGCGAGTGACTGAATGTAAAGTGAAATGTCAAATTCCCATTTCTTATGAACAATTGATTTAACAATACCTTCAATAAGTTTAACACCAATTGCTACAAGAATTGCAAGAATAGCAGCTTTAGCGGGTGAGAAATGATTCATTGCAACAACAAGTGCTACAACCGGGAGAAGGAGATAACCCTTTGTTAAAAGGAGTTTGAAGAAATTAGGGATAGATTCCTTTGGAAGACCTTTAAGACCAAGCTTCTTTGCTTCAAAGTGAATCATCATAAAGATACCAGTGAAGTAAAGAACAGCAGGAAGAATTGCAGCAATAGCAATCTGTGCATAAGGAAGACCTGTATATTCTGTCATAAGGAATGCTGCAGCACCCATAATAGGTGGCATAATCTGACCACCTGTTGAAGCAGCAGCCTCAACTGCAGCAGCAAATTCAGGCTTATATCCGCAACGTTTCATAGTAGGGATTGTAACAGAACCGCTACCAACTGTGTTTGCAACAGAAGAACCTGAATACATACCTTCCATAGCACTTGAAATAACAGCAACCTTAGCAGGGCCACCAACTGATTTACCTGCGATTGAGTTAGCAAGGTCAACGAAGAATGCACCGATGCCTGATTGCTCAAGGAATGATGCAAAAATTATGAATAAAACGATAAATGATGCACAAACATTAAGTGGTGTACCTGCAATACCTTCTGTTGTATAAAAGAGCTTATACATAATAATTCTCAAAGGATTACGATTAACCACAAAGAATGCATAAGCAATAAATGCTGTAGAAACCAAAACAATAGGTAAGCCGACAACTCTTCGACAAGCTTCAAACAATAATACCGTACCAATAATTGCAATAGCAATATCAATTTCGTTGATTCTTGAAGCTCTGTCAACAATTGCCTGACAGTTTATTGCATAATAGAAGAATGAACCTGCACCGAGTGCTGCAAAAATCCAGTCATAGAATGGTACATGATTCGGTCTTTTCTTTTCTTTTTTGTGACTTGGGAAAATGATGAATGCAAACAGAACGATAATACCGATAAACCATGCCATTTTCTGTCTTTCTTCCATTGTTCCTGTCCAACCGTCGAACATAACATAAAGAGAGAACAGCACCATAGCAGCTTTGATTATCTTCTGGAAGATGCCAGTGAAATGACGAGTATTTGATTCTTTATCAAATTCTGCCATAATTTTGTCAACATCAACGACTTCTTCATCAGCTTCCATAGTAATTGGTTTTGTGTTTAAATCTGACATTAACTACAACAATCCTTTCGTCAGAATTTCGAGTGGTGTGACAATTTCAAAAACAACCTTTGCATTTCTTCCACACAAATCACGAAGGCTGATTTCTTTGCCATCAATAGTAAGAATATGGTCGGAAACCGTTCCTACTATATATCTTAACGGGTCATAAGTAATATCAAAACCCGTAATGACCATATTTCCGTCATCGTCATAGGTCATAGTCTGTCCTTCACTGAGGGCAGTCTGTACTCCCGCACCAAAGGAACGATAGGTGGTAGAATAAGCCCTGATTTGCTCATTCTCAATAATATATGTATCTTTAAGAGGAGTCTGGTTAACTGAGTGAATAAATTCCACCGAAAACATAAGTCCATCTTCTGCTTTTTGTGTTATATATCTTGTATTTGTGTCGGAAACATACATAACAAGATATGGTGTACACAAATCACTTATTAAAACAGCAGCCGCTGTAATGATTGTCATTAAAACGGCTGCTACAATTAACCTTTTTTTAGAAAACTTAAAGGCTTTTTGGCTCATTATTTAATAGCGCCAACTTCTCTGAAGTATTTATCTGCACCCGGATGGAACGGAACAGAAATGCTTTCAACAGCATATTCAAGGCTCATTTCCTTAGCCTTATCATGTACATAGTTGTCTTTATTTTCATAAATAGCTTTTGTAAGCTGGTAAACTGTTTCTTCACTGAGGTCGTTGCTTACGATAAATGTAGCTTTAACAGCAACTGTTGTAGCATCCTTATCGATTCCGTTATATGTACCTGCAGGAACTGTGTAAGCAGCATAGAAACCGTAATCCTTCTGAAGTTTTGCAAGATGTTCTGCATCGATTTCAACAAGAACGATACCTGTTGTTGTTGAAAGGTCTGTGATAGCAACTGTTGGAGCACCTGCTGTACAGAAGAAAGCGTCAATCTTACCATCCTTAAGAGCATCAGCTGATGCCTGGAAGCTAAGGTTCTGCTTGTCAATATCTTCAAATGTGATGTCATAAGCACCGAGAATCTGCTGAGCGTTGAATTCAACACCTGAACCACTGTCACCAACAGAAACTTTCTTACCCTTAAGGTCAGCAACTGTCTTGATGCCTGAATCAGCACGAGCAACTATCTGACAAACCTCTGCATAAACAGCACCGAGAGTTGAGAAGCTCTTGATTGCACCGTCATTTTCAAAGAGAGATGTTCCGTTGTAAGCATAGTCCATAACGTCGTTCTGAACGATAGCCATGTCAACGATACCATCGTCGATGTCAAGGATGTTAGCCTTTGAAGCACCTGATGACTGAATTGTGAGCTGAGCGCCTGTCTTTTCTTTGAGAACTGTTGAGATAACATTACAGAAACCATAGTATGTACCTGTTGTACCACCTGTACCTACGTTGATTTTAACTGTAGAAATGTCCCCTGATGCGTCTGGTGTTTCTGCAGGTTTGTTGTCGCCACATGCTGTAAAGAAAACAGATGTAAAAGCGAGAATAACTGCGAGAACTACTACTAATCTTTTTTTCATAAAAAATCCTCCTATTTTTCATTCCATAATAAATAAAAATTCATTTAACGGAATTTAATTAGAAATATTATACAATAAAATTAAAAAATATGCAAGTACCTATATAATATTATTCATTTTGATATGCATATTATCAGTTTTTATTCTTCAGACTACTACCTAATACGTCAGATGTTTCTGAAATTGTGATAAATGCCGATGGGTCAATAGCAGAAACTATCATTTTAAGCTTTGCAATCTGGAAACGGTTAACAACAAAGTAAATAACTGAACGGGATTTTCCTGAATAATATCCTGTTGCGTGAATCTGTGTAACACCATACCCGAAATTGTTGCTTAATGCATCGCATACTTCTTCTTCCATTTCTGTGATAATCATAACAGACTTTGCTTTGTCAAGACCTTCAACAATAAAGTCAACAGATTTAATGCCAACTGCATAAGTGATAATTGAATAAAGAGGCAGTTCCCAACTTCTGAAAACAATACCTATTATAATATAAAGAATTACATTGTAAATCATCACGAATGTTCCGACAGTCATATTAAGCTTTTTCGCAAATATTACAGCCATAACTTCAATACCGTCAATAGCTCCACCGTAACGGATAGTAAGACCACTGCCAACACCTGAAATAAGACCACCGAATATAGCACAAAGGACTAAATCCTTACCTGCAAATGGTGAAGAATTTGCAACATCAATCGGCAATATGTCAGTTATTACAAATGAAGAAAGTGAGTAAATTAACACAGCCCATACGGAATAAATTGTGAATTGAATACCTTGCTTTTTAAGACCGAAAAGAAAAAGTGGTATGTTGATTATAACCAGAAAAAAAGAAAGGTTAAATTCTTCAGGTGTAATTTGCCATAAAAGCATTGATGTACCTGAAACACCGCTGTCATAAAGATTTACAGGTGCTAAAAACATTGTAACACCTATTGAATTTATAATACCCGCAATAAAAAGAATAAGAAAATTTTTGATTTTCAAACCTTTTAAATCCTTAACAACTTCATTTTTAGTTTTCTTAATATCAATTTTTTTCATCATTACCTCCATTTTTTATTATATATAATAAGTATAGCATAAAACATAAACCTATGCAAATCAACAAATTATAATTTGTCGGGATATTGCCTTCCCCTTGAGGGGAAGGTGTCACCGCAGGTGACGGATGAGGTGGAAAAGTAGTTTTATTATGATTATTAACGATTGCTGAAGCAACCTACACCTCATCAGTCTGCTTCGCAG